>JAFGCL010000085.1 GCA_016932645.1 Dehalococcoidia bacterium
ACCGGAGAGGGAGGGGGTGGCTACCAGTGAGGCCATGTCATCTTGGTAAGACGTAGGGGGACGCAGTCGCTTCCCCCTCCCTCATTTTGTGGGGATTCTCCGTCCTCTTAGAGCCTGAAGCCTCGGAAGCGCCCGGCAACAGCCGGGCGCTTCCTGTATGTCACTGGAACCGCTCAAAGCATATGAGCTTGCTCAACTCAACCCTGGTACTACTACCGCTGTCAGCGGCGTACCCCAGAGAGATCAGCGACAGCAGCCTCTTATCAACAGGTACGCCCAGGATCCGCCTGGCCTTGGCTTCGTACCCGGAACCATATGCGCCTATCCAGCAACTTCCGATGCCGACGGCGTGGGCAGCCAAGAGCATGTTTTGCGTAGCAGCAGCGCCGTCTTCAACGGGGTGGTTTGAGGAGGAGGGGTCGATGACGACGGCGATGGCCACCGGCGCATCAGCCAGGAAGCCTCCATACGCAGCGATGCGGGCCAGTTGCTTCCTGGTCTCTTCATCCCTGATCACGACGAACTTCCGCGGCTGGGAGTTGTGCGCCGAAGGGGCCCAGCGCCCCGCTTCCAACACCTGCATGAGCTTCTCTTCGGGCACATCCCTTCTGTCGTATCTCCTGATGCTGCGTCTGTCTCTTATGGCCTCTAGCACTTCCATGAGAATCCTCCTCCAAATGCCCCACAACATGCAGTTCCCGGACTAGGTTGCTCGCAGGGGACTGTTCATACTGATCTGGTCTACGCTAGAATACGATCAACTTCGCCTCTAGGCAACACCGATGGATGAATCAAGTGCAGTTGCGAGTCTAGCCATCCTGCTGGCGTCTGCTCTGGTCGGTGGAATGATCGCCCACCGGCTGAGGCAGCCGATCATACTTGGCTATCTGGTTATCGGTGCGGCTATTGGCCCTAATGCACTGGGCTGGGTGAGTGACCGGGGCCTCGTCGAGTCGGTAGCCACCATAGGAGTGGCACTCCTGATGTTCACCCTGGGGCTGGAAGTCTCCGTGGCGCAGTTGCGCCAAGTCGGCCGGGTTGGAGTATGGGGTGGTGTGGCTCAGATTGCACTTACTGCCGCCGCTGGACTTCTGATCGGCTACTTCGGCTTCAAATGGACGCTGGCCGAGTCCGCCGTATTCGGTATGGGCGTATCTCTCAGCAGCACCATGGTCTGCCTGAAGATACTCATGGATCGTGGCGAGGTCGACTCGACGCATGGGCGCATTATGGTGGCCGTTCTCATTATCCAGGACATCGCCATCGTGGTGCTGGTGCTCCTGGAGTCCTTGCTGGGGGCGAGTGGACAGAATCCGTTCTGGCTACTTGCGGAAGCAGTGGCCAAGGCGGCCATCTTTGTGGTAGTGGCTGTTGCAGCTGGTACTTGGGTTCTGCCATGGTTGTTGGGTGTGGTGGGCGGCGTCCGGACGCGCGAGTTGTTTCTGCTCACTGTGGTGGTCCTGTGTCTGGCGGCGGCTCTGGGTACCAGCGTCCTTGGGCTCTCTGTGGTTTTCGGCGCATTCATTGTCGGCCTTGTTCTGCGTGAGTCGAAGTTCGCCAGCCAGGTGCTGGCAGAGGTCACCCCGTTGCGTGACGTGTTTGCCACGCTTTTCTTCGTATCTCTCGGCATGCTGCTCGACCTGAGGTTCGTGGCTGACAACTGGGTTCTGGTGCTGACCACGGTTGCGGCCATCTCGGCTATCAAGATCGGTCTTGTGTCCGGCATTGTGCGCCTGTTCGGGTACAATGGCAGGATAGCCGTCTTCACTGGTTTTGGACTGTTCCAGATCGGGGAATTCAGCTTCATCCTCGCGCAGACCGGAATCAACATGGGCATTGTCTCTCAAGACTTCTACTCCCTTATCGTGGCCAGTGCTATCATCACCATGTTGCTCACACCGCTGTCTATGGGACTGGTAAGCTGGCTGCATCACAGAGCACCATTGAGCCGACTGGCGACTCTTGTGGATGGTTCTGCCAGTGCTGAGGCAAACCCGTCGTTGTCAGTAGAGTCACCTGAAACAGTCCTCATTGCGGGCTACGGCCGCGTGGGACAGAATGTGGCCCGGGCCCTACGGGATGCCCGGGTGCCCTGCATTGTGATCGATGTTGATCCAGAAGTGACGTACAAAGCGCGGTGCGACAGGGTTCCGTCTGTCTACGGTGATGCCAGCAACATCCACGTTCTGTCCAGCCTCGACGTCGGGAGGATGAAGGCGCTGGTAGTGACTTACTCCGATCCTCTGTCAGTCATGGCCACTGTGCAAGCCGCCTTGAAGCTCAATCCTCAACTCAGGATAGTAGCACGCGTGCACAGACAGGAGGATGTCGGGCGCATCGAAAGACTGGGAGTGGTGGAGTTGGTCAGCCCTGAGTACGAGGCCAGTGTGGAGCTGGTGCGACGGATCTTGTCTGCTGAAGGCTGGCTGCATGGTGACATCGCCAGTCTGGTGGATAGGCTCCGGGCCAGTTCGGGCGTATGTGAACTCGGGCCTCAGGATGACATGGTGACTTAACCTGCGCAGCGTGATGGTTTCTGGCATGGCGTGGCCCCTTGGAGGTCAATTATGGGAAGCGGCACCACCTTCTGTCTCTATCGCGAAGTACAGCGTTTCTGGCAACTCTGGCTCTGGCTGTTGGTTGCCGGTGTCTCTGGCGTCTCCATATGGAGCTTCGTCCAGCAGATCATCCTGGGCAAGCCGTTTGGGCAGAATCCGGCTCCGGACGTGGCTGTGGTGATCATCGCCGCCATCTTTGGCCTGGGGTTTCCTGTCCTCTTCTACGCTGTCAACCTGACCACGGAAGTACGCACCGATGGGCTGTATGTCCGTTTCTTCCCCTTTCATCTCACGTTCCGTCGAATGCCATCTGAGAGTGTGATCAGGTATGAAGTGCTGACCTATAGGCCGATCAGGGATTATGGGGGCTGGGGCATCCGCTACGGGCGCGGAGGCAAGGCCTATAATGTCAGCGGCGATCGGGGAGTGATGCTGGAGTTGTCGGATGGAAGCCGGTTGCTCATAGGGTCGCAGAAGCCGGAGGAGCTGGCCAATGCCATGGGCTTGGCCATGGGGGAGAATACCGGGTGGAAGTAACATCACAAACCTCTGTCGAGACCGTATTCCAGTCCGTATGCTCTGGGCCGATCATGGGTGAGTCGTGACCGCGGGCAATACTTGTGCGACGTATGGTTGGTCAAGATGGGGCGGGTAGAAGCCAGACTCGTCCAGACACCGCCAGGAGACGTCCGGATCAGGCAGAACTCACCGGTTCGCAATCTCTATGCCATGGGCGCGCATTCATAGCAGCGGCCATTGTGAACGCAGACCACGCCCCCACAGGTCGGACACTCATACTTCTTGGTCTGCTGGCGCAGGAACTTGTCGATGCCGTTATCTCTGATGAACTCGAGGTTCTCAATCATGCTCATGTTGTATCTAGTTCGGTATCTTTTATCCAAATGCTTCAGATTCTTGCAGGGAAAGCTGTCACATCCAAAACAATACCTTACTCTGCCTTTCTGAATGATTTCGCAGTTCTTGATTCTACATCTAATAACAGTAATGGCTTTGTTGGCATCCGCCGCCCTTCAACCGAAGCATCTGTTTCTTGCTCTCAAATAGGCCATGCAAATCACGCAGTTCATTCCGCATGGTGCAATCAGGCTTCTTTTCATATCTGACATTGGCCTGCGGTCGCTCAACTCGTGCCCCGTAGATGCAGCACGAAGTTGGCGAATTCCTCGCGCTCCTCCCAGCCGAGCTTTCGGTAGAAGCCGCGCTTATATGACTCTCTTGTCTTGCGGTTTACTAGCATCATCCGGGAGCAGCCACGGCTGACGGCCATGTCCCTCACCGCCCCAAGGAGTTTGGTTCCCAGACCAGCGCCCCGCACGGACTCAGTCAGGAACAGGTCCGAGACATAGCCCTCGGGGCCTGCCAGCATCAGGTACGGCAGCCAGTGAACGGCCACGTAGCCCAGTACGGCGCCCTCCGCTCCTTCGGCGACCAGCACTGCATGGCTGTCATCAGCCAGGCACAAGCGGAGGTGCTCCCTTAGGCGCCTTTCCGTCTCGGCTGGCGATTCCTCATCGATGAGGGCGAACCAGCCAAGCCCCCGGAGCAGGGCAGCTATGCCCGGCGCGTCGGCGAGCGTTGCTGATCGGACGTTGCAGTATGGCTTGTCCGTTCGATGCATAGCACTCCTTTCCATCAGCTTTGGCAAGTACTGGTCCCGTGGATGCCTCAGTGAAGTGCTATCCTCGGATGGAGCGTATGTACTCCAGGACGGGCTGCAGATTCTCCTGTCTGACCTTCGCCTTGCCTGCTGGCCCAATCTTGCCGGGCAGTTTGAAATACCTGATCCTGTTCCGAATTTCCGGCGGAATGTTCTCGTAGCTCTTCCTGCTGTCCGGGCTCTCCGGCGGCGCCATCCCCACCGCGATTACTATGATCGTCTTCCCTTGGAGGACACTCCATTTCTTCTTTAAATAACCAAGGAGCCTGATCTGGCCGATGTAGGTGGGGGAGCAGACAATGATCATATCATAGTCCAGTGCGCTTCTATGCCCTGCATTTGCCTTGGACAGGTCTGCTTCCAGGGCTTCTCGCAGCCACATGGCATACCTCTTTGTTGTTCCCAGGAGGGAGTTGTAGATGATCACCGTTCTCATGGAGCATACCTCCTTGCGATTCGAGACAGACCCGCCGAATGCGTATCATATCACAGAGTTGCCCGAGTGTTCCGACGGCATGGTCGAATACTTGTTGCCAGTGCTTGTCTCGTTGTGCCCCGTGTTTCCGTGTGCCCTTACTCCAAGCTCCAGGGGCATGCGCGCGAGCGTGGGTGAGCCGGACCGCGAGCCGCATCCGGCTGCCTGCCTTCAAGCAGAACCGCCCCGGGCCCCCATTGGCCGGACTCCATCCGACTACACTCGGCCTCGGATCTCGAAGTACGAGTGCCAGCGGCCACGTGGGAATGTTGCCCTCTGGGTGCTATACTTGCTATTGAGGGGATTCTGCGCAATCAGCCGAATCTGAAGTTGGACTGCAAGTGGGCATGACTGCTCAGGATGCTGGATATCAGAGTGCGTGCATACTCCTGCGATGGAGGCAGAAATGTGCTGCCACCTGTTGACCTCTTGGAGGGGCCGGCAGGTACTTGAGGCCTGCAGGAAAGGATAGGTCGATGGCAGACATACGAACCGAAGGCAAGCCCGAAGTGGTGGCGGTTTCCCCGTCAGAGGGGTACCCGAAGCAGTGGTTCTGCGTTGCCGTCGCGCCCGACGGAAGCATATTCAAGGGCGATTCTGAGTCCCCGACTCAGTTCGTCGAGATCGTGGGCAAGTCCGTCATCGCCTGGATCGACTATTGGACCGACAGCTATGATAGGGACGCTGCGGTTGCCGCCGCCAAGCTAGGCTTCAGCGATGCTCTGGTCTCGTCGCTGGCTGTGGAGTCGAGAACGACATACCAGGACTTCGACACGGAGATGGGAATGAGGCTACCTTCGATTCAGGTTCGTGAATTCCAGGTGGAGCCGTATCCCCTGCTGATCCTCATGCGCCATGGTTTCATCCTTACCATTCACCCCCTCAACGTCGACCGGCGATTCCACCGCATGAGGAGATACGCTGATACCTTCATAAGGAAGATTCGTCAGGATATTCCTCCTGAGGACAGACTGACCCTGTTGCTCCTGCGCCTCATTGACGAGACCAACGAGAGGAACTTCGAGCACCTGCGGCAGGTTGAGGTATTGGGCGAGGCGCTGAACAAGGACATGACAGACCCGAATATTCCCCGCCAGGAACTGGGCCCCAAGATATTCGATATGAAACACGCCCTGATCACCTATCTGGATGCCCTCTGGGAGACAAATGACGTTCTGCATGCCCTGCGATACGGCGATGCTGAGCTCATCACTGATGATCCCAAGCTGCTGTACCGGCTGACCTTACTGGCGGAGGACGTAAACAGGCAGATCGGGCTGGCTGAGCATTTGTCCGAGGTTCTGGCTTCCGGGCTGGAGGTTCTCCAGAGCATCTACAACAACCAGCTTCAGATCATGAACAACAGGATGGCTCTGATCATGACCTACCTGACAGTGCTGGGCACGGCCGTTCTCGTGCCCAACACGCTGGCCACGATATTTGGCAGTTCGGCCTTCAACCTGCAGAGCAATGACATCGGCTGGTACATTGGCATGCTGGCAGGTTCGACTGTGCTGTCTACCTGCCTGGCGTACTGGTGGGTGAAGAGGCCAGGAAAGCTACCCAAGCAAGTGCAGTGATCGGAGAATCGGGATTGACAAATCGGCTGCCGGACGCGCACGGGAGGCTGCGCTGAAGGACCTTGGACAGTGCGCCCGTCGAGTTGCCGGGCGGAACATGGATGCCGGGCATGACAAGAGTGTTTGACAAGACATCGACTTGGTTGAGTCATCTGAGACCGGCATGCATATCGACGTAGGAAGACCAGGCGTATACCCAGGAGGTAGATTGTCCCAGAATCGTCGCAGTGACATAAGAAATGTAGCCATAATCGCCCACGTGGATCACGGCAAGACCAGCCTCGTTGATGCC
>JAFGCL010000011.1 GCA_016932645.1 Dehalococcoidia bacterium
AGCGCATTGAGGGAACAGACCATGTTCTGGACAAGACGAGGTGCACGGGCTGTGGAGACTGCGTCACCGTCTGCAACCGGGCCCTCATGACCATCACCAAGGGAGGCCGGCTCGCTCAGCGCGCCCCCGTCCCGCCACCCATGAAGGTAATCAATGGGATCCTCAGCGTCGTGCAGTGGTCAAGCTGCAAGCGGGCCACACCCGGCCTGGACATCTGCAACCTCTGCGCGGAGAAGTGCCCCTTCAGCGCCCTCGATCTGGTCAAGGCCGAGGAAGAAGAGGACGAGGAGTAGCAGCCCTCTGTCTCTCTTCTTAGAGGCCATTCTACCTCCTGCCTCTTCTGAGTCTTCACGTCAGCCGGACACCATGTAGCCAGACAACTTCATCAGGCTGCCGGGCTACTTCTCCAGCTTGAACTCCCACCGGCAGTGGGGTTCGTCCTGGCTCTGGCGTCGGCCGACTCTCAAGGCTTTCACCTGGATATTGGGGTTGACCGGCTTCACATAGGCCTTCATGCCTTCCTCCTCCAGCACCTTGCACACCCACTCGAGGTGTTCGAAGTCACCCTGATTCTCCAGGGCGTTGAAGGCCGGGCAGAAGTGAACGGTGAGAATGGCGTGGTTCTTGTTCTTCAGATCGAAATCGTACTTGTAGTAGCCCTGGGCAAAGGACCCCATCAACTGGGTCACTTTGACGTAGGTCTCCACATCGTTCCCCTTGATGTTGGCCGCTTCCATGGCCCACCCCGTCTCGTACTTGCCGATCCTCGTCCAGGTGGCCAGGAGGCACTCTCTTTCCGCCTCGCGCCCCAGCCTCTTGCGCACCTCTTCCGCCCAGTAGGCGGGAAGCACGTTGCACTCCCTTGAGAAGGCCCTCAACAGCTTCACCAGCACGTCTTTCGACAAGTCCTCGTATTTCAGGTTGGGCACATACGGCCCGCTGTAGTCCTTCAGTTCTTTCATCGGACTCCTCCTTCCAACAGCCTTGCTTGGATGGTGCAGCACGCCATGCTGAGTCCAGTCGCGCTTCAGGTCTTCAGCGCGCGTACCAGCTTCCGCCCCAGGCGCTCGAGCTGCAACTCCACATCGTTGTCTTTGGCCACCTGCCTCGGCAGTTTCGCCAGCGCCGTCACTTGGCCGACCCAGCGCATACCAGTGATGCCGGAATAGGCCTTCAGGTTGGCAATCGCCTGTCAGATCCCTGCTTCAGCTACAGCTACACCCACAACAGGCTTCGATTCCAGCTTCGGCCAGACGGGACAGGTTCTGTCCATGAAGTTCTTCAGCAGCCCGGAGAGCATGTCGAAGTAGACCGGCGTGCCGAAGGCAATGGCGTCTGCCTCAAGCAGCATTGGATATATGGCCTGCATGTCATCCTCGATTCGGCAGACACCCTTTCTATTCGCGCCACCGGTTTCACAGCTTGAGCAACCATCGCATCCTTTTATATGCTTCTTTCTGAGGAGAATTAGCTCTGTCTCCACGCCACCTTTGGCGACCTCATCCAGCAGCTTCCGGAGCATCCACTCCGTGTTGCCCTTCCGGGGAGAGCCGCAGATGCCAATCACCTTCATGTTGTCGTCTCCAACCTTGCTGCCATGCCGGCTGCGGATCGAACAGCAGGATCCAGATGTGCCCCATCATCATAGCACGTGTGCTGTGCTTCGAAAACGCGGACATGGGCTACTAGAAAGGAATCCGGCGCTTCCTCCGAAGGAAAGCGCCGGACCTGGATCTCAGTCTGTGCAGCCTAAGAGGCTACTTGCCCTCTTCCTTTTCCGCCAGTTCGCGAACCTTCCCTCTGAGGCGCAGCGGCATCTGGCTGACCAGCCGCGAGCTGTATATGCCCTGCTCCATGCCGTAGCTGCCCGCAAACTCAGACATGCTCATGACCCTGCCATCGCGGTGCTTGGCCTTGAGGAGTTTCATACCGCTTGCTTCCCACCCGTGCTCCTTGCCCAGCAGGTTGACGATGCGTCTTCTATGACGGGGCGGGAGTTCGAAGTCCGACCGGACGAAGAGATGCCAGTCTTCAGGAAGTTGGCCATAGAAGCGATCGTAGAAGTCGATGAGCACTTCCAGGTGCGTCAGGCGGCTCTCCCTGTAGTCTTTTACAATGACCACTGACCGCGCCAGCATGGTCAGCGCTTCTTCCTTCGTTTCCACCGGCACAATGAGATGCTCCTTGACCGGTTCCACCTCACGCTTGTCCCCGGTCTCACCATGATAGACCCACCACTTACTGCGATCATACCGGTCGCCTGTCAGGTAGCGGTTCCACCCCAGCGACGATGCCGGTCCCACTATGACCGTTGAGCCCATCCGCGCCCACGCGGCGGCCACCGCATACATCCTATCGGGCATAGCTCCCCACATGATGATTGTCTGAGCGCCGCCCAGGAATATGGAGTCTCCGAGGGGCGGGATGTTCCCGAACAGGGAGATGCCACCCGAGGGCCGCAGCATCAGGTACATCGGCACTGAATGGCAGATAGCCGAGCAACTGCCACAGTTCACCAAGTTGCGCGCTGCGGCCGTGGCATTGTACTGCTGCATGAGGAACTTCTTCTTAGCCGGATTGAAGGATCGAGCCATCTCAGCTCCGGCACACCCGGCCG
>JAFGCL010000086.1 GCA_016932645.1 Dehalococcoidia bacterium
AACCGGCAGTGTGTCCAGACCAAAGACGCCCTGAACACCTACGTCGACAAGATGATTCAAGCGGACGGCATCATCCTGGCTTCGCCCGTCTACGTATGCAGCGTGCCATCGGAGATGAAGGCGCTGATCGACCGGGCGGTGATGGTCAACAAGGCCAACGGCGGGCTGCTGCGGCGGAAGGTTGGCGCTGCCGTGGTGGCGGCCAGGCGGGGCGGGATGATAACCGCCTATGACACGCTGAACCATTTCTTCCTGGTGAGCGAGATGGTTGTGCCCGGCTCATCATACTGGAGTTTCGCCATCGGGCTGGAGAAGGGAGACGTGAACAAGGACAAAGAAGGCATTCAGACCATGCAGGTCCTGGGGCAGAACATGGCGTGGCTGATGAAGAAGCTGTACGGGTGACCAGTTCAGGCAGAATCCTTTTGAAACCGATCGGCTAGGCCAAGCCGTTCTCCAGATTGAGTTCCAGTACCCACAGCCTGTCGTTGCCCCACGACGTATTCCCCTTTGTCAGTCCATTCAGGAACAGGAGCTTGGTTCCATCCGGGCTCCACTGTGGTTCTCTGTAGTCGATCCATTCGGGCGTGCAGTCAAACAAATCCTTGGTGGCTCCGGTCAGCCTTGTCTTGCCAGTCCCATCCGCATTCACAATCCAGATGTTCCCCACGGGCCCCACAATAGTGGAATCGAATGCCAACATGGTGCCATCCGGACTCCAGATCGGATTTTCATACCACCCCGAACCGCCGGCGACTCTGACAGAGTTGCCCCCATCGGCGTCCTTCAGCCAAAGATCCGCATCCTCCGTCACGTAAGCTATCCTGGTTCCATCGGGGCTTGCACGCCCTCCCTCAGTCAGTTGCGGCGGGCCATTGTCGTCTACATGCAATGTCCAGACATAGCCCTTGTCTTCGTCTCTGTCGGAGACGAAGACTACTCCTTGACCATCGGGACTCCAAGAAAGAATCCGCTCATTTGCTGAGTCCGTTGTCAGCCGTTTCAGGTTGCCGCTGTCTGCGTCAACAATCCAGATTCGGGTGAACGAGTCACCAGTCTGTCCCGTCATGTCCGAAGGGTCAGGGATGAATGCCCAGACGTCGAAGGCGATCATGCTCCCGTCGGGGCTCCAGGCTGTGGACTCCACCGACTCGTGCTCTGACAGCGATGGAACCACCTCTGCCAATTCCACCAGGAGTTGTCTTCCCCCACCATCCGCATTAATGACCTCCAGGCCATTATCACTGGCAAAGGCAATCTGTAGACCATCAGGACTCCAGGTTGGATGATTGCCTTTGCACAGGCAGATCCGATTCTCGCCATCCGAATCTATCCTCCAGATGCCGGGATAGGACGCATAGAGGATTGTCAAGCCATCAGGGCTCCACGAGGCGTCTGAGACATCACTTGCGCCCGGCACTTGCTCTATGCTCTTGACTACGTCCGGTTTGGATAACGTCCGCCACAGGGAGACATACATAACAGCACCCACCAGCAACACCAGGACCGCAACGACAACCCCGACAATGACCCATCTCTTCACATAAACCTCGCTTCTGCATCTCTGCTTCCGGCCGGAAAGGCCCGGATAGCCCCTCCGCTGGAATAATCACACAAATCTTAAATCGGACACGATGGGTATGTCAAAGTCACGGGCCAAGTGGCAGGTGTGAAAGAGGTTCCGAGGGTTGATTGAAGTGGCGACCCCGAGGGGATCTCACAGCAGCGTTAACGTCCAGTGTGGTTTGCCGCAGGCTGAAGGGCTGGTGCAGCGGGCTGCCTCAGTGTCGGAACACCGGCGCTCTTTGAGCGCGTCACCGCAGGATCCGCTGGGGCAGGGATTGGACAGCCGGCAGCCATACGCCCTATCCTAAGAAGAGAAAATCTTGGCCTGAAGTCGCCCGGACAACTATGATGAACGCAATTCAAGCACTCGCATCGATGCGACGGAGGAGATTGCCAGAGCAGCCCTGTACCTGGTACGTGGCGTCTGATGCTGCCAGATACACCGCAGTCTGTAGGAGGTAGTTCACAACATGATCGGGATCACATCATACTCGGCCTACATTCCCTGGTACCGGCTGAGCCGGGCCAAAATGAACGAAGCCACCGGTTTCCTGATGACCTTTCCCACGCCCGGAGAGAGGTCGGTAGCCAACCAGAACGAGGACAGCGTGACCATGGCCACCGCGGCGGGCCTGTACTGCCTGGAGGGAGAGGACCGCAACCAAGTGGGCGGCCTGTACTTCGCCACCAGTACCCCGTCCTATTTAGTCAGGCAGCAGGCCAGTATTGTATCGACTGCCCTGGACCTGCGGGAGGACATCCGCGTCGCGGACTTTGCCTCCGGCAGCAAGGCCGGGACCACCGCCCTGATGAACGCCCTGGACGCCGTCAAGGCCGGCTCTTTGAAGAAAGTGATGGTGACCGCAGCCGACTGCCGGGTGGTGAAGCCGGGTAACCCGCAGGAGTACGTGTACGGTGACGGCGCAGCCGCCATCATGGTCGGCCAGGAGAATGTGGCGGCGGAGCTCGAGGCGACCTACTCGCTGTCCGTGGATTTCGTCGACCGCTGGCGCGCGGTCTATGAGGAGTTCGATCATGGCTGGGAGGACCGCTGGATCCGGGACGAGGGCTATGAGAAGCTCATCCCCCGGGCCATCGACGGGATGCTGAAGCAGCAGGGACTGACGGCAGGTGACATCGCCAAGGTGATCATCTGCTACCCGATGGCCCGGCAGCACGCGAACCTGGCCAAGAGGCTGGGCTTCACGCCGGCCCAGGTCCAGGACCAACTCCTCGACAAGGTTGGGGACACCTGCGCCGCCCACCCGCTGCTGATGCTCATAGGAGCATTGGAGGAGGCCAAACCGGGGGACCGGATACTGGTCTCCAGCTTCGGACAGGGCCTTGACGTGCTCCTCTTCAAGGTCACCGACAAGATCGGCCTGATGAAGGACAAGTGGGGCATGAAGAAGTCCCTGGCCCGCCGCAAGGAGCTGGAGAGCTGGGAGAGGTTCGCCTCGATGCGGGGCGCGGTCAAGTTCTACCTTGGGGCGCGCGAAGGAGAATACGGTTTCACTTCCTACACGTTGGCCTGGAGGGAGAGGAAGCAGGTCTCCCGGCTATATGGACATAAGTGCAAGAAGTGTGGCACCCCGCAGTTCCCGCCTCGTCGGATTTGCGTCAACCCGAACTGCAAGGCTATAGACCAGATGGAGGACTACCGGTTTTCCGACAAGACCGGCAAGATATTCTCGTTTGTGGTGGACTATAACGTCTACGTCCCGGTACCTCCGGTGGTGCACGCCTATATCAACTTCGATGGCGGTGGCCGGATACAGTTACAGGTGGTGGACGTTGACCCGTTCACCATCCAGATAGGTCAACCGATGGAAATGACCTATCGGCGCAAGCAGGTCGATGTGCCGCGCGGCGTGAGCATCTACTATTGGTGCGCCACCCCGGTTCGGACGTAGCCCCGTCATGGAAGGAATAACGGAGGGAGAAGCGAAATGGCAAAAGGAATAAAGGACCAAGTGGCCATCATCGGCGTGGGATGCACCAAGTTCGGTGAGAGGTGGGACACCTCGGCCGGGGACATGCTGGTGGAGGCCTTCAAGGAAGCGATTGAGGACGCCGGGATCGAGCCGAAGGACATCGATATGGCCTTCGGCGGGACTGCCATGCCGGAGACGCACCTCGGGCCGGCCGGCACGGCGCTGGCCGAGAACCTCAGGCTGGATTATATCCCCTTCAGCCGCAACGAGAACTACTGCTGCACCGGGGCAGACGCCATGAGGTTCGCCTCTTACGCCGTCGCCTGCGGCGCCTGCGATGTTGCCCTGGCCATAGGCGTGGAGAAGCTAAAGGACGTGGGCACGCCCGGACTCCCTGTGGGCGGTGTCACCACCCCACCACGCAACACCTTCGTGACCCCGATTCTGAGTGGCGGGCCGGGATCCTTCGCCGTCCTGGCAACGGCGTACTTTTCCAAGTACGGCCTGGACTTCAACACCGGCAAGGAGATGCTGGCCCGTATCTCCGCCAAGAGCCACTACAACGGGTCTCTCAACCCCAGGGCTCACCTGCGCAAGGCGGTGACCGTCCAGGAGATCATCGCCGCTCCCTTCATCGCCTGGCCGCTGGGCCTGTTCGACTGCTGCGGCGTGACCGACGGCGGCGCGGCCGCCATCATCGTCCGGGCCTCG
>JAFGCL010000087.1 GCA_016932645.1 Dehalococcoidia bacterium
CTGGGCTATCCGGTGGTGCTGCGGCCGGCCTATACCCTAGGAGGAACGGGTGGCGGGATCGCCTACAACGTCGAGGAATTGCGGGAAATAGTGAGCCGTGGCTTGGCGGCTAGTCTCGTCAACCAGGTGCTGGTGGAAGAGTCGGTGTATGGATGGGAAGAGCTGGAACTGGAAGTGGTGAGAGACCAGAAGAACCAGAAGATCACGGTCTGCTTCATCGAGAACGTTGATGCCATGGGCGTGCACACCGGGGACAGCTTCTGCGTGGCGCCCATGCTTACCGTTCCTAAGGCGTTGCAGGAGCGGATGCAGGAAGTCTCATACCGGATAGTGGATGCCATCGGTGTTACCGGAGGAACGAATATCCAGTTTGCCCACAATCCGGAAGATGACCGGCTGGTGGTAATTGAGATCAATCCCCGCACCTCCCGCTCCTCAGCGCTGGCATCAAAGGCGACTGGGTTTCCCATAGCCCGCGTTTCGACGAAGCTGGCGATTGGGATCACTATGGATGAGATTCCCTACTGGAGGAAGGGCACGCTGGAGAAGTACGAGCCTTGGGGCGACTACGTGGTCTCCAAGTTTGCCCGCTGGGCCTTTGAGAAGTTCCCGCAGGCCAAGGACGTCATAGGCACTCAGATGAAAGCCGTGGGCGAAGTGATGAGCATCGGGAAGACCTTCAAGGAAACCCTGCAGAAATCCATCCGTTCTCTCGAGATCAAGAGATATGGCCTGGGCGGCGCCAAAGACTTCGACAAGCTCACTCTGGAGAAACTGAGAGAGAGACTGGCAGTGCCCTCAAGCGAGCGCATTTTTCTTATGTATGAAGCGCTGCGCAAAGGCATGTCGGTGGAAGACCTCTACCGGCTGACTTGCATCGGGCGGTGGTTCATCAACGAGATGAAGGAACTGGTGGAGTTCGAGGAAGAGTTGCTCAAGCACAACTGGAAGGATTTGCCCGAAGCCAAGCTGGTCAAGGCGAAGGAATGGGGATTCTCTGATCGGTACCTGTCTGGTCTGTTTGGCGTGGAAGAGAAAGAGGTACGGGTGAGGAGAATCTCCATCGGTAAACGTGCGAAGTACGGGGCCGTTCCCGTCAGCGGTGTGGAGAATGCTGCCTACTACTATTCCACCTATGTCAGCGAGAAGGATGAAGTGCCGGTGTCGCCGAAGAAGAAGGTGATGATCCTGGGCGGTGGTCCCAACAGGATAGGCCAGGGAATTGAGTTTGACTACACGTGCGTCCATGCGGCCTTCGCTTTGAAAGACATGGGCTATGAGTCAATCATGGTCAACTGCAACCCGGAGACGGTGTCGACCGACTACGATACCTCGGACAAGCTCTATTTCGAGCCTCTGACAGTCGAGGATGTATTGAACATATACGAAAAAGAGAGGCCTGAAGGCGTGATTGTCCAGTTCGGCGGTCAGACGCCGCTTAACATCGCGCAGGAGCTGAAAGACAATGGCGTGAGAGTCCTGGGCACTGCGCCCGAGAGCATCGGCCAAGCCGAGGACAGGGAGCACTTCCGCGATAGGATGATTGCCCTTGATATACCGCAACCCGAGAGCGGCACGGCACGTTCGCTGGAGGAGGCGGTGGTGATAGCCAGCGGTATCGGCTATCCCTTGATGGTGCGGCCCTCATTTGTGCTCGGCGGGCGGGGAATGAAAGTCATCTATGACCAGGATGAGCTGATCAAGCATGCGGAAGATGCCATTCAGGTCAGTCCGGAATACCCCATGCTGATCGACAGGTTCCTGGAGCACGCCATCGAAACCGAGGTTGATGCCCTCTGCGACGGTGAGGAGACTTTTGTGGCGGCGACCATGGAGCACATAGAGTTTGCCGGTGTTCACTCCGGAGATGCGGCCTGCGTCATTCCCTCACGGACCATCAAGCCGGAACATCTCAGGACGATTGAGGACTATACGGCCAGAATAGTCAGGGATCTGAAGGCGATAGGGCTGATCAACATACAGTACGCCATATGTGACGACAGGGTCTACATCCTGGAGGCCAACCCAAGGGCTTCGCGCACGGTTCCTTACGTCTCCAAAGTCATGGGAATACCCATGGCCCGCATCGCCACTTTCCTGGTGATGGGCAAGAAGCTGAAGGAGTTTCCGGAGCTCAAGAAACGCACGCCGCCTTATTTTGGTGTCAAGGAGGCGGTGTTTCCCTTCAACATGTTCCCGGAGGTTGATCCACTGCTCGGGCCCGAGATGAAGTCCACCGGCGAAGTCATGGGAATCGCCGACACCTTCGGGCTGGCCTTCTACAAGGCGCAGGCGGCTGCTGGCACCAGGTTGCCGCTCAAAGGCAACGTTCTGTTGACGGTAGCGGACAAGGACAAGTCGGAAGTCTATCCACTGGCGAAGAGAATCGGGGATCTCGGGTTTGAGGTTCACACCACGGAAGGGACAGGCAACGTCCTGAAGGAAAAGGGTGTAAGCACGAAAACGATGAAAAAGCTTCATGAGGGCAGGCCCAACATCGCCGATGCCATCAAGAACAAGGAGATTCAACTGGTCATCAATACTCCGGTGGGACAGAGCAGCAAATACGATGACAGCTACATCCGCAAGACGGCCATACAGTACAAGGTGCCTTATGTGACATCGATGACAGCGGCCCAGGCTACCGCTGAGGGCATTGAGGCCATGACCAAGTCGGAGATTCTGCCGAAGTCTCTTCAGGAGTATCATAAGGAAGTGCTGGGGGCCTAGGGCCGGTGCGGCCCGGATAGAACGATAAGCAGCACCGGCTGGTATTGAGAGAACATTGGACGTAAAGGTACAGGTCAGAGCTCGCATCAACTCCAATACCGAACTAATGCCTGGGACGTGGTTGGTTTGGCTGGACGCGCCGGAGATTGCAGAACTGGCCAAGCCCGGCCAGTTCGTCATGGTGCGTTGCGGAGAGGGGCATGACCCATTGCTGCGGCGGCCTCTGAGTATTCACAAGACGGACGGTTATGGGGGAGTAGCGCTGCTGTTCGAGGTGGTGGGGAAGGGAACTGAGTGGCTGTC
>JAFGCL010000088.1 GCA_016932645.1 Dehalococcoidia bacterium
AAGGAAGAATGGTATCCAGAAGGTGGTAGTTGGTCTTTCCGGTGGCGTGGACTCCAGCCTGGTGGCGGCTGTTGCTGTGGATGCCCTGGGGGCCGCCGATATGGTGGGGGTGGCCATGCCGTCCCGGTACTCATCTCCTGGCAGTCTCTCGGATGCTGCCTTGCTGGCCGACAACCTGGGTATCAGACTGATGGTTATCCCTATCGAGGAAGTGTTCCAGGCCTACTTGGGGACGCTGGCCCAGTCGTTCGCCGGAGCGGAACCGAATGTGGCTGAAGAGAACATCCAGGCCCGCATCCGCGGCAACCTGCTTATGGCTCTGTCAAACAAGTTTGGCTGGCTGGTCCTCACCACCGGCAATAAGAGTGAGATGGCTACTGGATACACCACCCTCTACGGTGATATGGCGGGCGGTTTCGCAGCGATAAAGGACGTCACAAAAACCTCTGTGTACGAACTGGTTCGCTATCGGAACTCAGTGGCTGGCCGCGAAGTCATTCCCCGCAGTGTAATCGAAAAGGCACCGTCGGCTGAACTGAGGCCGGACCAGAAGGACAGCGACAGCCTGCCTGTTTACGATCTCCTGGACAGGGTCATCACGACTTACGCCGAAGAAGACAAGAGCGTGGAGCAGATCGTGGCCATGGGGATTACCCGGGATGTCGTCGAAAGGACGGTCCGGCTGATTGACTCCAGCGAGTATAAGCGCCGCCAAGCGCCTCCGGGTATCAAGATCACTCCCAGGGCATTTGGACGGGACAGACGACTGCCTATCACTAACCAATTCAATGCAGTAACGAAAGCAAGACAATGACGGAACAGGCTTTGGAACAGGGCTACCCACTGGAAAATGGATAAGTCCGCAACGGCGGGGTTGATTACCCCTCCACTTGGCTTCTATGGCTAGGATGATATAATGGCACCGGAAGAACGATACGGCAAGGGGGTTCCGGTATAGTCCAGAGTGCCAACTCCGACACCGAGAAGAAGATACTCTCCATCCTGAGGGTGCTCAATGAGTCGGGCGAGGCGCTGGGCTCGATCACCATAGCTCGGGAACTCCAGCGGTACGGCGTAAACCTGAGTGAGAGGGCAGTTCGATATCACCTGCGCATAATGGACGAACGCGGGTACACCCAGCCCGGAGGACGTGACGGCCGAAGCATCACACCGCTGGGTATCGAGGAGTTGCAGATAGCGCTGGCGCCAGATCAGATTGGCTTCATCCTGGACAAACTCGAACTCATGGCTTTCCAAACCACGTTCAACCCTGCCAAGCGCACTGGCCTGTTGCCCATCAACACATCGGTCTTTGCTCAGGAGAAGTTCAAGAAAGCTCTTTCGGCCATGCGCGAGACGTTCAAGGCGGGCTTTGGTGTGAGTCACCTGGTGGCGGTGGGTCATGAAGGTGAGAAGTTGGGCAACGTGATAATACCGAGCGGCAAAATAGGGTTGGCCACGGTCTGCAGCGTTGCCGTAAACGGAGTGCTGCTCAAGGCGGGCGTGCCGGTGGAGTCCCGCTTCGGTGGAGTACTGGAGATACGCAACTCCAAACCGAGGCGTTTCACAGCCATTATCAACTACGCCGGGACTTCCCTGGATCCTTCTGAGCAGTACATGCGCGCCAGCATGACCAGCGTCGGGGAAGCTGCCAGGACAGGTAATGGCCGGATTCTGGCCAACTTCCGTGAACTGCCGGCTCCCTCCAGGCCCATTGTGGAGGAGACTGTCGGACTGCTGAAAGAGATTGGCATAAACGGAGTGTACGTCTTGGGCCAGACGGGTGAGCCAGTGTGCCAGATTGCGCTGGGCGCAAACCGCATCGGCATGGTTCTTCTTGGGGGAATGAACCCGGTAGCCGCGGCGGTGGAGGCGGGGGTGGAAGTCGACAACTTCTCGGAGAGCGGCCTGATCGACTTCGAGCGGTTGGTGAGCTTCTGGGATTTGTAGGCTGCAGCCTCAACACTGTAGAGTATTGTTAGGTAGCCTTTAAGTCAGTCCGGAGAGGCTGGCAAGGTATGATGAAATCGCGTCTAGACTCTGCACGACACGAGGGACAGAACGTGAGGAACCTCTTGCTCTGGAAGCAGGAGGTTTTTCTTCATGCCTGTGGGTGCCGTGTGTGGCGTGCAGAAGGGCGAAGCCACTCTGCGTTACTCACTATCCCCCATGATTGGGGGATTAAAGAGGGTTGAGGAAATTCTCCTCAATGCTATCTGAGGGATCCATGCGATGACCAAGAAAGCCATCCTGGTTCTGGAAGATGGTTCATCATACGAAGGCTATGCCTTTGGCGCAGTGACCTTCGCCTACGGCGAGGTCGTGTTCAACACTAGCATGACCGGATACCAGGAGATGCTGACCGACCCGTCATACGCCGGGCAGATACTGGCTCTAACCTATCCTCTGATTGGGAACTATGGTACCAACGACCGCAACTCCGAATCGACACATGTCCAGGTGCGTGGCCTCGTGGTTCGGGAGGAGTGCAGCTCTCCCAGCCATTGGCAGAGCAGGGGAACCCTGGACGAGTTCCTGGCCGCCGGCAGCGTGCCGGGCATCCACGGCGTAGATACGAGAGCACTGACCAGGCATCTCAGATACCGCGGAGTGATGATGGGAGCCATCGGCACCGATCAGTCTCCAGAGGACATCCTGGCGCGCCTGCGGAGTCTGCCGCGCTACGACAACGTCGATTTCGTGAGAGAGGTCACCACTAGGACTCCTTACCAGTGGGAGAGTCCAAAGGATGAAGGCGATGGCAGTCCCAACATCGCGGTCGTGGACTGCGGCGTTAAATACAACATCCTCCGCATCCTTCGAAGACTCGGGTGCAGGGTGACCGTCGTTCCATGCACCTACTCGGTTCAACAGATCCTCGATCTCAGTCCGGACGGCATTCTGTTCTCACCGGGTCCCGGCGATCCGGCCCTGCTCGGCCACGTCGTGGAGACGGTGGGGAGGCTGGCCGGGGTGAAACCATTGATGGGTATCTGCTTGGGGGAACAGCTCATTGGCCGGGCCTTTGGAGCCCGGACCTTCAAGCTGAAGTTCGGACATCGCGGTGGCAATCACCCGGTACGCGATATCAAGACTGGTAGGGTATACATCGCTGCCCAGAACCATGGCTATGCTGTCGACGCTGACACCTTGAAAGGGGGCCTGGAGGTCAGTCACATCAATCTCAACGACGGGACGGTGGAAGGACTGCGTCACTGCGATCTGCCCATCATGTCCATCCAGTACCACTCTGAGGCGTCACCGGGCCCGTTGGACAACCTCTACCTCTTCGACGAGTTTCTGGCGATGGTCAGGGAGGCGAGATGAGAAGCGGGTGGGGCGTGCGGAGAGAAGAGAAGTCGTGGGAAGCTCGTGCTGCGTCTCTCGCTGGCAACCGCTCCTGGATTCCCGCCTTCACGGGAATGACAAGACGATGGCAGACACGGCGGTCCGCCCCTATGGCGTTGCATTGTGCCGGATTCGACCACGGGGCGTGCAGAGGGGCGGAGCCCCTCTGCGTTCTTTTCTCATCCCCCAAGATTGGGGGACCAAGGGGGCTGATTCCCTGCTTCCGCGAAGCAGGGCGGAGTGCGCATCCCGTCTCTGTGCCATCCAGTGCAAGGAGAACCAATGCCACGGCGTAGCGATATCAATAAGGTACTCATCATCGGATCCGGCCCTATCGTCATCGGGCAGGCGGCGGAGTTCGACTATGCCGGCACCCAGGCCTGTAAGGCGCTCCGCGAGGAAGGTGTCACTACCGTCCTGGTGAACTCCAATCCGGCCACCATCATGACCGACGAGGGCATTGCCGACGCGGTGTACATCGAGCCGCTGGAGGTGGGCGTGATCGCCCGCGTAATCGAAAGGGAACGTCCCGACGGGCTTCTGCCGACGCTGGGAGGACAAACGGGCTTGAACTTGGCTGTGGAGTTGGCAGATGCAGGCGTCCTGGATAAGTACGGCGTGCGCCTCCTGGGTACGCCTCTAGAGACCATCAGGAAGGCCGAAGAGCGCTCCCTGTTCAAGCAACTGCTGATGGATATCGGAGAGCCGGTGCCAAGTAGTGTTACTGTCAGTTCGATCGAAGAGGCAATCAAGTTCGCTGAGAACAGCGGCCTCCCGCTGATAACGCGCCCGTCCTTCACCCTCGGCGGCACTGGTGGCGGCATCGCACGTAATCTGGACCAACTGAAAACGATCGTGGGGGCCGGCCTGGCCGCCAGTCCAAGTCATGAGGTATTAGTGGAGCAGTGCCTTCTAGGCTGGAAGGAAGTCGAGTACGAGGTGATGCGCGATGCGGCCGATACCTGCATCACCATCTGCAACATGGAGAACATCGACCCCATGGGCGTCCACACTGGCGACAGCATTGTGGTGGCGCCCAGTCAGACCCTCTCGGATGGCGAATACCAGATGCTGCGATCGGCCAGCATCAAGATCATCCGCGCCCTTGGCATCGAGGGAGGCTGCAATGTCCAGTTGGCCCTCGCTCCCGGCCCCGTGGTGGCGGAGACGTGGTCATCGGGCTACGTGGGCAGCACCTACTATGTCATCGAGGTCAATCCCAGGGTTAGCCGCAGTTCGGCCCTCGCCAGCAAGGCCACCGGCTATCCCATCGCCCGTGTGGCGGCGAAGATTGCCGTCGGCAAACGGCTGGACGATATCCCCAATATGGTGACTGGGAAGACGATGGCCGCCTTCGAGCCGGCCTTGGATTACTGTGTGGTGAAGATCCCCCGCTGGCCCTTCGACAAATTCGCTGCCGGAGACCGGACCATCGGCAGCCAGATGAAGGCCACGGGCGAAGTCATGGCTATCGACCGCCGATTCGAAGCGGCGCTGCAAAAGGCAGTGCGCTCGCTCGAATTCGGCAATCGCTCGCTTCTGTGGGAGGACCGGGTGTGGGGTGACCAACCGGGCGCCTATCCGCTGCATCCGCATGACTTGCGACTATGGGCGGTTATGGCTGCCCTGCGCCGAGGGTCAACTCCGGAGGAACTGGCCCAGGCCAGCGGGATAGACCCTTGGTTCATATGCAAAATGCGCAACATCGTGGCAATGGAGCGGCGCCTGCTGGCGGAGGCTGTGACTCCCGAACTGCTCTGGGAAGCCAAGCGTCTGGGCTTCTCTGACGAACAGGTGGGTACGCTGGCCGACAGGATACCGGAGCAGGTGCGCCAGACACGCCAGGACTGGGGCATCCGCCCGGTCTACAAGATGGTCGACACCTGCGCTGCCGAGTTCGAGGCTTCTACGCCATACTTCTACAGCAGTTATGAGAGGGATAATGAAGCGGAGCCGCTGAAGGGGCAGAAAGCCGTGGTCATCGGCAGCGGGCCCATCCGCATAGGCCAGGGCATCGAATTTGACTACTGCAGCGTGCACTCGGCCTGGGCTCTTCAAGAAGCAGGCTATGCCAGCATCCTGGTCAACTCCAACCCGGAGACTGTCTCCACCGATTTTGATACGGGCAGCCGCCTCTACTTCGAGGCGCTGGATGAAGAGAGCGTGCGTGATATCCTGGAGAACGAGAATGCATCGGCCTCGTCCGACTCGCTGGTTGGCTGCCCAGGCCGGGATGGCGGACTCACGCCGTCGATAGTGCAGTTTGGCGGGCAGACCGCCATCAATCTCAGCGAACCGCTGGCCCGCAGCGGCATGCCCATAATGGGGTCCAGCGCTGAGGCCATCGACATGGCCGAAGACCGGCGCCGCTTCGAAGACTTCCTGGATGGTCTGGGCATTCCACAGCCTCCTGGGGGTGTAGCTACCACGCTGCAGGGGGCCGAGAGCGTAGCGCGCCTGATCGGTTATCCGGTCTTGGTCCGCCCCAGCTACGTGCTGGGGGGCCGGGGCATGGAGATCGTGCACAGCGACGACGAACTTGCCCAATATATGCGCGGGGCCCTCGAGTTGGGGACCAAGCACCCGGTGCTCGTCGACAAATACCTGGAGGGAAAGGAGGTCGAACTGGACGCCATCTGCGACGGCGAGAGGGTGCTCGTTCCTGGTATCATGGAGCACCTGGAGCGGGCCGGGGTGCACAGCGGAGACGCCATGACGGTATACCCAGGCGTGGGCTTGAAGACGTCTGAGGTGAAGACCCTCGTGGATTTTGCGGTTCGCATTGGACTCGGACTGCAGATCAAAGGCCTGATGAACGTCCAGTGCATCATCATGCGGGAGGCAGGCCAATCCACGGTCTACGTGCTGGAAGTGAATCCCCGAGCCAGCCGCACTGTCCCCTTCATCTCCAAAGTCACCGGGGTCCCTGCGGTCAAGATGGCCACCAAAGTCATGGCGGGGGTCTCATTGCGTGAGCAGGGTTATGAGACGGGCTTATGGAAAAAGCAGAGGTTGGTGGGCGTCAAAGCACCGGTGTTCTCAATGTCGAAACTGGTCGGCGTGGACACCTACTTGGGCCCGGAAATGAAGTCTACCGGCGAAGTCATGGGCATCGACTACAGTTTCGAGGCAGCTCTAACGAAGGCGGTCATGGCTTCCGGACTCATGTTGTCTCCCAGTGGCGCGGTGCTTCTCAGCATTGCCAATCGTGACAAGGCCCGGTCCCTGCCCATCATCAGGAGACTGGCGGAAGCGGGCTGCAAGCTCTACGCCACCGAGGGCACGGCGACGATGATTGAGAGCGAGGGTATGTTCGTGAAACAGATCACCAAGAAACTCAGTGAAGGACACCCGAACGTGGTGGATGCTATCAAAGAGGGTTGGGTTGACGGTGTCATTAACACCATCACCGGAGAGCGTACCCCGATGCGGGATGGGTTTGCCATACGCAGGGCTGCTGCGGAGCAGCGCATACCGTGCTTCACCTCTCTGGACACGGCTCGCGCGGCGGTGTGGACCATGACCAGCAGCGACCGCCACTTCAACGTATTGCCGATGAGACGTTACATGGAAGGTAGATCGGTCAGGTGATAGCGGACAACGTCGACAACGCTGGTCATCCAAGCATCATGCTCAGGAAGGGGGCTTACACGCGGACATGATAATCAAGAGATACCGCAGATCGCTGCTGTGGAAGCCTGGAGAGGAGCCGCTGAAGAAACGGATAATGACAGAAATCGCACCGGCGGTTGAGGATGTCAAGACAGAGGTCTGCTACTATGTCGATTCGACTCGACCGTTGCAGGACGCCGAGTCCAGCTTGCTTGACTGGCTGCTGGCGGAGACCTTTGAGCCGAGAGCGCTCGCGAGCGAAAGCAGGCTGCAAGGTATGGTTCTGGAGGTTGGCCCCCGCGTAGAGATCATCACGCCTTGGTCCACCAACGCCGTCAAGATCTGCCACTCCTGCGGTCTCACGTCAGTCAGACGTCTGGAGCGGTCGCGGCGCTATCAGATTGACCCGAGGCCCGAAACGACCCTGGACAAAGAGCAGATAGCTCGCATGCTCTCCCTGCTATATGATCGAATGACCGAGTCTCCATACCCTGAACCTCTGGCAACTTTCGAGTCAGACAGAAAGCCGGCGCCGGTGAAGCTGATACCTTTGATCGAAGGAGGCTTTCAAGTTCTTGAGAATCTCGACTTGGCTCTTGACCGACAACTGCTTGAACACGACTACAACTACTTTGTCAACGTACTGGGCGCCAATCCCACAGACATCTTGTTGACCCATCTGGACCAGACTCAGTCCGATCATAGTCGCCACCGAAGGTTCAATGCCATCTGGCGAGTTGATGGGATCGAGAAGGAACAAACACTCATGAACATGATCAAGGCCAACTATGCTCGACATCCCGGTCATACCCTTGTTGCTTTTGAAGATAACGCTTCCGTGATTTGTGGACACAGGGTTCCGATGCTTCTGAACTCGGATCCAGTCAGACCATCAGCGATTGTGGTTCAGCAGATAGACGCCGACGTGACCGCAAAAGGCGAGTCTCACAATCATCCGACTGCCATAGTGTCTTCGGCGGGGGCGGCAACTGGAACAGGTGGGAGAATCCGGGATAACCAGACGGTTGGACGAGGCGGCTCGGTTGTCGCCGGGTCAACTCTATATCTGGTGGGGAATCTGTCGATCCCAGGCTACGATCTGCCTTGGGAAAGCAGCAACTGGAAACAGCCTTTTCAGTTGGAGACCCCGCTTCAGATCATCCTGGGAGCACCGAGAGGTGCATACCGCTACGGCAACGAATTCGGCGAACCGACTCTGAGCGGATCGACAACTTCCTTTGAATATGTTCATGGCTCGGGGGAACAGAGTGAACTATTCGGCTACACCAAGTGTGGCATGTGGACAATTGGTGTCGGGTGGGTGAACAGGGCGCACGTCAAGAAGGGCAGGCCGAAGGCTGGCCATGCGATTGTCCAACTGGGTGGAGACGCCTATCGAATCGGACTGGGAGGCGCGTCTGGTTCGAGCAGAATTGCAGGCACACAGGAAGCGGGCCTGGACTGGAATTCGGTTCAGCGCGCCAATGCTGAGATGGAGAAGGTGGTTGATCGCGTGATACAGGCCTGCATCATGATGGGAGACATGAACCCGATCAGGTCGATTCACGACCTTGGAGCAGGAGGGAATGCCAACGCCACAAGTGAACTTGTGTTTCCAGCCGGCTGCCGGGTGTTTCTGCGCCGGATTCCCTGTGGCGACAGTTCGCTGTCCGCTTTGGAGTTGTGGTGTAACGAGTCGCAAGAAAGGGTGGTTCTCCTGAGTGATCAAGAGGACATCGGACTTCTTCAGGAGATCGCTGGCCGTGAGAAATGCCCGATTGCAGTCATAGGAGAAGTCACCGGCGACGGGAAGCTGGTCCTGGTTGACGAGCATGCTCCGGAAGACGCTCCTGCGCACGAAAGGGAACCAGTCAACCTTGACCTGGGCTTCGCCCTTGGCAAGATACCACAGCTTGAGGTCGATGACAATACTACCAAGCGCAGCCTAAGATCTCTCGAACTGCCGGAGGGCCTGACAGTGCTAGAGGCCCTGAAACGGGTGTTGCGGCTTCTCAAAGTCGCTTCAAAGGAGTTTCTGGTCAATCACGTTGATCGGTCTGTCACCGGGTTGGTGGCTCAGCAGCAATGTACTGGACCTCTGCAGTTGCCCGTGGCGGATGTAGCTGTAACGGCTGACAGCCACCTTGCCACTACCGGCCGCTGTTGGGCGATCGGTGACCAGCCAGTCAAGTGGATTGTCAGCCCCGAGTCATCCGTTCGTCTGGCTGTCAGCGAAGCATTGACCAACCTCGTATGGGCACTGGTTGAGGATTTTGAGGGAATATCGATGCTGGGGAGCTGGGGCGTGACTGCATCTGAGCCTGGTGAGGGCGCCTGTCTCTACCGGGCCAATGAGGCTCTAGCCAGTATGCTGGATATCCTAGGCATTTCGATCAATGGCGGCAAGGATTCGATGAGCATGGCTGCCAAGGTGAGTAGAGAGAACGTTCAAAGGACAGCCAAAGTACCGGGTACTCTGGTTGTCACTGCGTATGCGGCCTGCCCGGACATAACTGCGACCGTGACACCGGACATAAAAGAGCCAGGCAAGAGCAGGCTGATGCTTATGGACTTGTCGGGGGGCAAATGGCGGATGGGAGGGAGTGCTCTGGCACAGGTGTATGGGCAGATCGGTGATGAGGCGCCGGACATCGACGATCCGAGGCTGCTCCGGAAGTGGTTTGAGGTGGTCCAAGAGCTCATTAAACGTCGGCTGGTCCTGGCTGGCCATGACAGATCAGATGGGGGCTTGGTTGTATGCCTTCTGGAGATGGCGTTCGCTGGTAATTGTGGCTTGGAAATCGATTTAAGCGACCCTGGTATGGCTGACAAGAACCCGCTCCATATTCTCTTTGCCGAAGAGCCGGGGATGGTCATTGAATACTCTGCCGACGATGAAGAAGCGATACTGGAAACCCTGCAGAAACATGGTGTTGCCATGTGCTGTCAACTCATCGGCAGCACGTCCAGCGACAAGCACATCATACTCAAGCATATGGACCAAGTCATTCTCTCTGAGGACATGCGAGTTCTCCGTAGTGCTTGGCAAGAGACCTCTTTCGAACTGGAGAAACTGCAGACAGTCCCGGAATGCGTCAGAGCCGAGAGCGATAGGGCAGATACCCGCCCCGGTCCTCGGTTCGAGCTCACGTTCAAACCAAGCAGGACACCGCGGAGAGATGTTGAAGCGCAGCGAAAGCCGAAGGTGGCTATTCTGAGAGAGGAAGGTACCAATGGCGATAGGGAAATGGCTGCAGCCTTCTTCCTGGCCGGCTTCGAGCCTTGGGACATTGCGATGACTGACTTGGCTGAAGGTCGAATTGGATTGGATGGTTTCAGAGGCGTCGCTTTCTGCGGCGGTTTCAGTTATGCGGACGTTCTCGATGCTGGGAAGGGGTGGGCGGGCGTGATTCGGTTCGACAAGAGGATCCACCGAGAGTTTGATAACTTCATCGCCCGAAGCGATAGCTTCTCACTGGGTGTCTGCAACGGCTGCCAGTTGATGGCTCTTCTCGGTTGGGTGCCTTGGCAAGGTATAGAGGCGAGCCTCCATCCACGATTTGTGTGCAATCAGTCAGGGGTGTTTGAGTCCAGATTCGTGGCGGTAAGAGTGATGAAAAGTCCGTCCATCTTCTTGAAAGACATGGCGGGATCAGTCCTTGGGATTTGGGTGGCTCATGGTGAAGGCCGGTTCTTCTGTCCGGATCATGTTGTTCTCGAGGAGATTGAGCGTAAGAACCTGGCGCCCATCCGATTCGCTGATGAAGGGGGGATGATCACTGAGGACTACCCCTTGAACCCGAGCGGCTCAGCGTTGGGGATCAGCGCTCTATGCTCACCCGATGGTAGGCACCTGGCAATGATGCCCCATCCTGAACGGCTCTTTCTTCGTTGGCAATGGCCCTATTGGCCAAGGGAATGGAGAGACATAGAGACCTCGCCGTGGATGAAGCTCTTCCAAAACGCCAGAGAATGGTGCGATAGGTAGCCTCTCTATGCTGATCTGCCCCAAATAGGCGAGCAAGAAGCCCTCCGAGCAGGTTTCACCTGTTGTCCAGAACGGCCGGCCATCATGGACACAAACGAGAGTCCGGGGATCAGATGGAAAAGAGACTTCTGGGGAGACCATGCGTCTTCCTCATGAGATGCCGCTTGAATGAAGAATGGCTCCCCGAGCTGGATTCGAACCAACAACCTAGCGGTTAACAGCCGCCCGCTCTACCGTTGAGCTATCGGGGAACGCGGCGCCAG
>JAFGCL010000089.1 GCA_016932645.1 Dehalococcoidia bacterium
GAACGTGCCGCAACGGCGGCGGACCCCCTTCATGCAAGGTGAGGGTATGCTGCACCAAGCGGGGCATAGCGGGCTGCTGGGAGTGCGTTGAGTTCGAAACCTGTCAGAAGCTGGACTTCCTGAAGCCGATCCATGCCGACGCCAACGTCAAGAACCTGAAGAAGCTGAAGAAACAGGGCACCGCGGCGTTCATTGACGGAACGCGGCACTGGTAGCAGGTTCGACCGGAGCTATGCCTTTACCTTCTCTTCCGCCCGCGCGTCTATGATCTTCTGGGCCTGGAAGGACGGCACCTCTTCGTAGTGGTCGAACTCCATGGTGTAGGTGCCCCGCCCCTGGGTCACCGACCTCAGGTCCACCGCGTACCTCTGCACCTCGGCCAGCGGCGCCTGCGCATCGATCACCTGCAGGCCGCCCTCCTGAACCATGCCCATGACCCTGGCGCGCTTGGTGTTCAGGTCGGAGATGATGTCGCCTGTAAACGAGTCGGGCACCATGATCTTGAGCTTCACTATGGGTTCGAGCAGGACGGTGTATCCCTGCGAAAGGGCCTTCTTCAGGGCCTGCGCTGAGGCGATCTTGAAGGACATTTCCGAGGAGTCCACGGGGTGAGCGCTGCCGTCGTAGAGTGTGACCCTGACATCGACGATCGGGTAGCGGGCCAGAACGCCCTCATGCCGGGCTTCCATGACACCCTTCTCCACGGCCGGGATGAAGTTCCGGGGCACGGCCCCACCCACAACCCTCTCGGCAAACTCGAAGCCGGTACCCCGCGGTAGCGGCTCCACCTCTATCAGGACATGCCCGTACTGCCCGTGGCCGCCAGTCTGTTTCTTATGCTTGTGCTCGGCCTGGACTATCTGTGTGATGGTCTCCTTGTAAGGCACCTTGGGGATCTCCAGCTTGACTCCCACGTTGAACTTGCGCTGCATTCTCTCCGCAACTACATCAACATGTGTGTCACCCATGCCCATCAGCACGGTCTCACCGGTGTCGGCGTCCTTGCGCACGCGAAGCGTTGCGTCTTCCTCGGCCAGCCTGGGCAGCACGGTGCCCAGCTTGTCGACGTCGGTCTTGGTCTTGGGATGCAGGGCTACGCTGTATATCGGCTCAGGGAAAGTGATCGGCGGCAGCTTCACGGGCCTCTCCTTGACCGCCAACGTATCACCTGTGACGGTAGCCGCCAGCTTGCCGACGGCACCAATGTCGCCAGCAACCACCCTGGGCACCGCCTCCTGCGTCTTGCCCTTGAACATGAACAGCTGGCCAATGCGCTCCATCTGCGCCTTCTGGCTGTTCCAGATCTGCGAGTTGCTGTTGATCGTGCCGGAGTACACCCGGAAGTGCGTCACCTTACCCACAAAAGGATCGGCGCTGGTCATGAACACCAGGGCCGCCAGTTGAGCGCTTTCGTCGGGTTTGATGGACTCGGGCTGCTGCGTGTTGGCGTTGGTGGCTTCCACGGCCGCCACCTCCTGCGGCGACGGCAGGTACCGGCAGACGGCATCGAGGAACGCAACGACACCCAGGTTCTGCAAGGCCGAACCAGTCAGTATGGGGACCAGCTTGCCACTCTTCACACCCTCTGTAAGTACGCGAGTAAGCTCCTCCGCAGCTATCTCCTGGCCGTCGAGGTACTTCATGGTCAGTTCGTCATCCAGCTCCGCTACCGCTTCCACCAGCTTCTCCCGCAGAGACTTGGCCTGAGCCTCAACCGCAGCCGGAATATCCTCCACCTTATTGTCCTTCTTGTGCGCCTTCATGGACATGAGGTCAACCACACCCTCGAATCCCGAGTGTGCCCCTATAGGCATGATCAGGGGGACGCAATGCCGCCCGAACCTCTTTTGTGCCTGCTCCACAACTCTGGTGAAGTCGGCATTCTCTCTGTCCATCTTGTTGATGAATATGAACCGGGGCAAGCCCCTGCCATCGGTCATCTTCCACATCAGCTCAGTGCCCACTTCTATTCCCGACGCGGCGCAGATCACAATGACCGCCGCGTCAGCCACCGCCACCCCCGCCACCGCCCCGGCCACGAAATCCGCATAGCCCGGGGCATCCAGGATATTGACCTTGTTGCCGCTCCACTCGCACGGAAGCACCGAGAGGTTGATACTGATCTTGCGCTTGACCTCATCAGGGTCGAAATCCGATGTGCTGCTGCCATCATCCACCCGGCCCAGGCGCAGGATGGCGCCGGACGTGAACAGCATCGCCTCCGACAGCGAGGTCTTACCCGCTCCGCAGTGTGAGAGTAAGACCACGTTTCGTATGTGGTCAGTGCCGTAGCTCTGCATTACACCATCCCCCTTTCACCGGTTGTTGGCTGGAAATGAACGTGAGGCAAACAGAAATCAAGTATCCCAGTATAGCCAAAACACTCTGAAAATGAAAGGCGAACACCAGTCCTCTGTCAGGCTTCAACCCCCTGGAGTCTCCCGCTGTCAAAGCGACAGAAGAGCAGAATCGGGAGCACGCCCAGACGCCTGCAGTATCGGCTGCACCTTCCTTGCGGCGAGACGTAATCACAGTGGGGCTTGGAGCCTGATTGACGATTAGATGATCTCATGATATTCTCTACGCCGACATTGGCCGCGTTCGGAGACTTGGGTGTCCTCTCTGTACCTCGGGACAATAGGCAACCAGACCAGCACGTATCAAATACATGCTTTCACCAATGGCATGCCCTTCAGAGAATTCCATCAATCCGAAATATCCGACCCGTCTTTGTACCGCAGCATGCTGACCCAAAGGTTCATGCTCCTGGAGACTGGCAGGCCCATATACTGCACGGCCGTCAACCCCGACAAGAAGAAACGACAGGAACACAACCCGCACGACGACAGAGCAGGGACCGTGCATATCGCGGCAGTCGACAGTCAGAGCGGTGATATTGCCTGCATCCTGAGCCTTGCCGTTGACACAGGAGAAAGAGAGAGGGGTGATATTGTAGGCCTGCCATTGGAGAACCGATGGAGGCAGAACGGCTACCCCGAAGGATCAAGTCTCGATCGGTTTCGGGAGATATATCTGGCTCTGAACTACCAATCCAAGATGGCGATGGCTCCATGGCAGATGGTCGAGCTGTATAGGCATTTCAAGACGGCGGGGGGGTCTGACATCGCGGATAGGAATCTACACCGGAGCCTACCACCTCCTCGTAAGAGAAGCCAGAGAGCACAGCAGACAGCCAACACACATATGGGTTTTTGACGCAGTGCCCAAGTTCTTTCACTTGTACAGACTCGCTGGCGCAGCCGTGCTCAGGGAACCTACGATACAGATTCCCCCGCATCACATTTCCCCTAATATCAACGACCTCGAAGACGGCATCGTCGACAACACCAGTTGCATCATGTACAGAGGTGAGAGCATATCACGGAGTGTCCGCGTTCCAGTCCCGTACGAGGACATCACTGGCCTCCAGTTCAAGATGGAAGATGTTCCCTTCATGGACGGCGTCGTGGACATCCTCAAGCTCGAAGATGCCGTGATACAGAGCCCCGAACAACTGGCGTCAGTCAGGTACGAAGGAATGACCGAGGAAGACATGGGAATGCTCAGAATAGCAATAAGCGTCCTCGGCAGAAGGCACTACGAGGATTACTACTCCAATGACCCGGTTGTCTTTGCTAGAAGCGCTGAGCTTCGCAAGTACCTGGCCACCTCTTGGGACTTCGGCCAAATCGGTCACTGAATCTCAGACCTCAGCGCCCACACGAGCCCACCTGATGATCTAGAGAGCCACTCATTGCCGCTGAGAACACGCCTCTGATATAATCGGGCCGCACTGAAAGCCGGGAGCAACAGCATTGAAGATCGTCACCGTCGAAGAGATGAGAGCCATCGAGCGCGAGGCCGCCAAGGTCGGCCTGCCTTCCGGGGTGCTCATGGAGAATGCCGGACTGGCCGTGGCCCAGCACACTAGGGCCTGGCTGGGCAGCGTCCTCGGTCGCCGCATCCTGGTTCTCGTAGGATCAGGCAACAACGGCGGCGACGGCCTGGTGGTCGCCCGGCACCTGCATGACTGGGGCGCCGGCGTCACCATCTACTCACCTTCGCCCAGA
>JAFGCL010000090.1 GCA_016932645.1 Dehalococcoidia bacterium
TGAAGCTCGCCCTGTCCGGCGCGGGTCACGATGAACTCCGAGCCGCACTTGGCGCAAGTGTATCTCTTCCCCACCTGATTAGCCATCAGCATCGCCTCCTAACGCGAATTATCCACCCTATTTTGGTGGCATCTTGTAGTCGGACCACTGGTCCGTATCCATCATCTTGGCTTCCCACTTGCAGGCTATGTCATTCGGGCCCTTGCGAGGCGGGAGCTTCAACGGGGTGACTTTGATCTTGCGATTGACCATGTACCTCTCTATGACCCGCTTCTCGTTCTCGTAGCAGACGTACTGGATTCTCTCCGGGCATTTCGCCTCGAAGAACTGCAGGGAGCGGCATTGCGGGATGGTCCAGATAACGTGGTTGGGATTGATGATCTCAAGCTGGATCGGGAACAGGCCGCCCGTGGTGTTGTCCAAAGGCAACTGGAGGCACTTCATGGAATCAAGGACATCCTTGAGTTCAATGTTGGCCACCTTGGCGAACCGCGGGTTGACCCTCTCGCCAATTCTGCACCAAGCAGCGGTTTCGCAGATATCGGCAGTCTCCTTGTCGACCCTCTCCTTGACCGCATCATACCAAGCCTCAGTCATGTGCAACCAGGCATACTGCCATACCTGCATGAGCCTCAGTATGAAGTCCTTGGAGAGATCGTTGAAGGTCAAGTCTGGGTTGTAGGGGCCGGAATAGTCATTCATTTCCTTTTTGGGCGTCTCTTCTGCCATCTGAACCTTCCTTTCGGCTACTCTATATGCACTGTCACCTGGGCCGTCTCTTCGCCGTCCGTGACTGCTAATCCTAGTGTGGACTCGCAAGGAGGGGCAACCTGCTGACCAGGAATTGCCACGCGGAAACATGAGAAAACGAGTCCGGTTGGAATGGACTGCTGCACCCATCGATAAGACGCATGAAACTCTCACGTTTATTATTCCAAGGGCATCGTTATGTTGTCAAGCAAGGAGGGGTTCAGCAATCTGCAAGCGCAGATGATCCGACGAGCGATGGCAACTGTCGGAGAGTTGCCGGCACCTGCACGGCCGGACATGCCGGGGCAGGCAATTCATCTGTGCGCACCACACCGCCGCCAGGCTACCGGGGCAGTTTCGGCAGAACGCAAGGAGGCTGCGCAGACTGGGCTAGGGGTTAGCCCTTATTCTCGTACTTGAACGAGAGCTTGACCTTGGTCCGAAAGGCGCGAACCTTGCCATCATCGATCTGCAGGTCCATCTCAACGACTTCGGCAATGCGAAGGTCACGCAGTGTCTTAGCCGCAGTCTCCACCGCCACGACGGCAGCCTTCTCCCATGACTCGGTGCTGGTGCCAATCACCTCAATGACGTCGTACACGCTGCCTGATGAAGCTGCCATGTCCCCTCCCTTCAGTCTTTACGGTGTTTGCTGGATTATGGAGCGCATGTTAACCGACATACGCAGCGACTGTCAAGATAGTGGCAAGGCGATCTATTGAGGCTGTCCTTGGGGTCCATCAACCCCTCGCCCTCTTCACGCGCCGATGGGTAGCACGGGCGAAGCCTAACCTGCCGGTGATGCGTGTACACTGCCAAACCCGTGGGAAGGACAGATTTCCTACTCTCTATGGCAAGAGGTTACTTCCATGTTGGACGTCAAAGCTCTGGCCCATATTCCTCTACGGCTATGAGCAAAGAGCTATGAGCTGGGAGCCGATGGCTGTGGGACGCAGCACAGCTGCTGATTGACCAGGCTTCTATGAATCTGGGACAATCTGAGGCATGCCTGACCTGGACTTCTTGTTCCACCCGAAGTCGATAGCCGTTGTAGGCGCGTCGCCCCAGCCATTCGCCCCCACCAACGTCCACTTCTTCTACCCCCTCCTCATGTTCGGCTATCCGGGGAAGCTGTACCCCGTCCACCCGAAGGCCGAGAAGCTGCACGGCCTGAAGGTGTACCGCAGCATACTCGACATTCCAGAGCCGGTGGACTACGTCATATCAGCTATCTCGGCGCGGCAGGTGCCGCAGTTGATGCGGGACTGCGTTGTGGCCGGGGCAAAGACGGTCACCGTGTTCACCTCGGGTTTCAGCGAGGTGGGCACCCGGGAGGGCGTCAAGCTCGAGAAGGAGATAGTGGGCATCGCCCGGCGGGGCGGGATGCGCCTGGTCGGTCCGAACTGCCTCGGGCTGCACTGTCCCAAAGCCGGTCTCTCTCTTGAGCCAAGCATTCCGAAGGTGAGCGGGAATGTCGGCTTCCTGGCGCAGAGCGGCGGCAATGCCCGCGAGATCATCATATCGGCCGCGGAGCGCGGGGTATTCATCAGCAAGGGAGTAAGCTTCGGCAATGCCGCCGACCTCAACGAGTCGGACTACCTGGAATACCTGACCGGCGACGCTGACACCGAGATCATTGCGGCCTACATCGAGGGGGCCAAGGAGCCGGCCCGGTTTGCCAGGGCGCTCAGGGCGGCGGCCCGGGCCAAGCCAGTGATCCTGCTGAAGGGTGGAGTCTCCAAAGCCGGGACCGGAGTGGTGGCCTCCCACACGGGGGTGCTGGCGGGGAGGCGGGAGGTTTGGGAAACGCTCTGCCGGCAGGCGGGCGCCGTCCAGGTGCACCACTTCGATGACTTGATTGACACCCTGACGGCCTTCGTTTACCTGAAGCCGCCACGCGGGCGGCGGGTAGGGGTCGTGGGGATGGGTGGTGGGGCCAGTGTCCTGGCTGCCGACGAATGTGAGAACGCCGGGCTTGAGTTGCCCGTGTTACCGGACCGGATCAGGCGCGAGCTTCTGAAATACACCCCATCGGTAGGTGTTGGCTTGCGCAACCCCCTGGACCTGGACACCGACGGCTTCATGAATGCCGAGCTGTCTGCGCGGACCGTCAGAACCATGTCGGAGTGGGAAGGCGTGGACTTCCTGATACTGGTAGTACTTCCCGGCGTCCTGCTGGCGCATTCGCACATCAACGCGCTGGGAGGACATGTCAAAGCCCTGACCGAGGTAGCCGCGGAGGCCAAGAAA
>JAFGCL010000091.1 GCA_016932645.1 Dehalococcoidia bacterium
CCGCCCGGCTGGTCCGGGATGTCCTTCTGGAGAACCACTGTCTCTTTGACGGTGAAGCCGGCCTTTCTCAATGCCTCTACACCTTTGGCGGTGTCCGATAACACCATGCGCAATATCCCGTACTCGGACGTCTCGGCGACGCAGAGGGCCCGGATGTTGATGCCATCGGCCTTTAATGCCTCCAACATGGCCTCGAGCCTTCCCGGCTGATTCTCCACAAAGCAAGACACCTGCTTGATCTTCATCTCCAACCTCCTCGCTACTTGAGTCCCATCTCGCGTTTGTCCACTACCCTCTTGGCTTTGCCTTCCGTCCGGGCGATAGACTTCGGCTCGACCAGTCTCACCTTGACGCCTATCCCCAGCGTGCTTTCCAGCTCGTCCTTGACCTTCTTCTTCAAGGCTTCCATTCTCTTCATCTCGTCCGAGAAGACGTCTTCTGATACCTCGACCCACACTTCTAGGTCATCCAGATGCCGCTCGCGGTCGACGATGATGAGATACTGTGGTTCCACGCCTTCTACTTGAAGCAGGATGCTCTCGATCTGGGACGGGAAGACGTTGACGCCGCGGATCTTGAGCATGTCATCCGTCCTGCCGGTCACCTTGGCCATGCGCACCAAGGTCCGGCCGCACTTGCAGGGCTCAGCCGTAAGAGTGGTGATGTCCCTCGTGCGGAAGCGGATCACGGGCTGGGCCTCCTTGGTCAGCGTGGTGAATACCAGTTCGCCTCTCTGGCCGTAGGGCAGTGGCTCTCCCGTCTGCGGGTTGACGACCTCGGGGAGGAAGTTGTCCTCGAAGATGTGCAGGCCGCACCGTTGCTCACATTCGACGGAGACGCCCGGCCCCACTATTTCGGTGAGCCCGTAGATGTCCATTGCCTTGATGGGCAGCCTGGCCTCTATGTCTGCCCTCATCTGCTCCGACCATGGCTCGGCGCCGCACACCGCCAGTCTGAGCTTGGTGGTTCTAAGGTCCAGCCCTATCTCTTTGGCGCCTTCCGCCAGGATGAGAGTGTACGAAGGTGTGCAGGTGAGGACAGAAGTGCCGATGTCCTGTATGAGCATGAGTTGCCTCTTGGTGTTGCCGGTGGACGTCGGAATGACGGTAGCTCCTACTCTCTCGCCACCGTAGTGAAAGCCCAGCCCGCCGGTGAAGAGCCCGTAGCCGTAGGAGTTCTGCATCACGTCATCTTTGGTGACGCCGGCGCTGGTGAGAGTCCGGGCCATCACCTCTGTCCACATGCGGAGATCGTTGGCCGTGTACGGAGCCACTACCGGCTTGCCGGTCGTTCCGCTGGAGGCGTGAACGCGGCAGACCTGGTCCATCGGCACCGCGAGCAGGCCCAGTGGATAGTTGTCCCGGAAGTCCTGCTTGCTGGTGAAAGGCAGCTTGGACAGATCGGCCAGGCTCTTGATGCTATCAGGCGTTATGCCCTTTTGCTGGAATGCCTGCCTGTAGAAAGGCACCTTCTCGTAGACCCGCGCTACGAGAGTCTTCAGGCGCTCCAGTTGCAGCTTCTCCAGCTCCGGTCTGGGCATGGTCTCGTACTTCGGACTCCAGATCATTCTGCTTGCCTCCTAGATCAGCGTTACTTGCGTTGCGTTCTCGCCAGAGCTTCTTCTCTGCCTCTGGCGAAGGCTTTCAGATTCAACTGCAGAACCTTCTGCGGCACGCGGTGGGAGAGGTCCTCGACGTAGCTCTGCTCATCGATGTCCAGGAACACCGAAAGGAAACCCACCAGCAGCACGTTGAGCACCTGTGGGTTACCCATCTCCTGGGCGATCTGAGTGCCTGGAATGATGAACAAGTAGTCTGTGTATCGGCGGATCATTTCCTCTACCTCAGCGGTGCTGGGATAGGCTGATGCGCCGCCCACCACCGAAAGCGGCGGGATGGCCAGATCGTTGATGATGGCGATGCAATTCTGGTGCAGATAGTCAGCCCATCGGGCGCCCTCGAGTCTCTCGAAAGCCAACAGGATGTTCGCCTCCCCCTTTCTTATCATGGGAGAGAAGACTTGGCGACCCAGCCTCAAGTGGCTGACGACACTGCCACCTCTCTGGGACATGCCCAAGGAGTCGGACTTCTTGACGTCGTAGCCCGCTTTCATGGCGATCTCCGCCAGTGCGTCGCTGGCCAGGATCACACCCTGTCCGCCCACGCCGGTCATGAGAATATCGGTCTTCTTCATTGCTTCACTCGAATTGCTTTCTGATGACAGACCTGCGAGCACACAGCACAGCGGTCACCCACGCAGAGGGCAGCATCGATGCGGATCTCATTGCCCTCTCTGGTTATGGCCTGGCATCCCACTCTGAGACAGTTGAAGCACTGGTCGCATGCTGCCAGATCGATAGTCATGGGCTTGCCCTTGCCCCTGACATGGAGCGGGCAGGCTCCTCTGACAATGATCACCGAAGGCTCATTGGTCTCCACGCAGCGCTTGATGGTGTCTTCGATGAGGGGCAGGTCGAAGGCGTTGACGATGTTCACATCCCGGACGCCGATGCCCCGCACCAGGTCCTCGATGACCACCTTGGGCACCGCCTCTCCCCGGGCCGAGGTGCCCGTGCCCGGGTGCCCCTGGTGCCCAGTCATGGCCGTGGTGCCGTTGTCCAGGATGATAGTCGTCCCGCGGCCCTCATTGTAGACCGCGTTCACCAGGCCGGTGATGCCTGAATGCAGGAAAGTGGAATCGCCGATGACGCTGACCACCCTGTTGGTCACACCGGCCTTCTCCAGGCCGTGGGCCTGCCCGATGCTGGCGCCCATGCAGGCGCAGGTGTCCAGTGCCAGCAGCGGCGGATAGACTGCCAGAGTGTAGCAGCCGATATCACTGGTGGCTATTAAGCCCTCGCGCTTCCGGGCCACGGCCTTTCTTCCCGAAGCTGATTCTTCTTCGGGCTGGGTATGATAAAACCCCAGCCTCTTCAGAGCGTAAGAAGTGGCTGCATGCGGGCACCCTGGACAGAGCAGCGGAGGCCGCAGGGGCAACTCGCGAACAGTCTTCTTGACCGCATATAGTGAGGCCGGTTTCGGTATGAGGCCCGCGATGCTGGCGCTTTCCTCCAGGAGTTGGGGGTTGAGTTCGCCCGTGATGGGGACAACCTCTTTGCCCATCACTGTCATTCCCATCGCCTTCAGGGAATCTTCAATGAACGGATCCAGTTCCTCCACTACCAGAATCCTCTTGACGTCGAGGGCGAATCGGCGGATAAGACTCTGGGGCAGCGGGTAAGTGGCCACCAGCTTCAGGAAGCTGGCCCCCTGGAACACCTCGCGGGAGTGCTGGTACGCGGCGCCGCTGGATATTATTCCCAGGCTGCGGTCTTGAAGAGTGATTTCGTTGAGAGGGAACGTCTCCACATAGGAGGACAGCTTCTGAATGCGCTCTTCCATCAGGGGATGCCTCGGCCTGGCATTGGAAGGAACCATGACGAACTTGTGCGGATCGCGTGTGAACTTTGGCCGCTTGCGCTCCATGTCTGGTGCTTCCTGGACCTCGGCCACCGTCTTGCAGTGCGAGATCCGAGTCGTGCTGCGGAACAGCACCGGCGTGTCGAATTCCTCGCTGATCTGAAACGCCCACGCCATCAG
>JAFGCL010000092.1 GCA_016932645.1 Dehalococcoidia bacterium
GCGTCTATCCAATCGTTGAAGTTGTGGCCGTCAAATACACTGTAGATCCCAGGCGAGCCATACCTGTAGTACGTCAAGGTGGCGCTGTTGGTGTTTCCGAGATCCGTGTGTACGGTCCCGGTGGTGACCACGGAGACGACAGGTTTCCACTGATGATAGTATGAAACCGAATACATCGCTGGACCACTAACTACCCAAGACGCTGTGTCTGTTGTATTGTATCGCTCAGTTGGAGAAAGCGAGACAGCAGAATCGATACTCAACGTTGAGCCTTGGTCAACTGTGCCAGACCAAACTCCGAAGGTGGTTTCAGTCTTCGTAGCTCCGCCTTCAACATAGTGAACCGTGGTCGGAGCAGATGATACTAGCCCACTAGTATTGACCGTCACCGCTACAGAATTATAGGTCGCCGACGCTATGCTCACAGAGGGATCCCCGTATAGATTGAAGTCGTACCAGTTCGCCAAACGCGTCGCGCTTCCTGGGGACATGCCAGCCTTCGCTAGGTATAGAGCCGCCCCATCTTCACGGCTCTCATCCACAAGCCCCCTCACATACTCATAGCAGACACCCGAGTTGGTGGTGCTGCCATCGAAGCCGCCATAGCCTACACCAGTGTTGAACCAAGAGGTCCTGGTTGCGCTTACGGTGCCAATGCCGCCGTTGCCAAGGATGGCATATTGCAGGTTGCTGCTATTCTCTGGATAGCCATTCGTGCAACTGCACTGGAATGTGAAGGCAGGATGGGTATCATCGAGTGATGAAGAATACGTGCTATTCATAAGAGTGCCATCCCAGCATCCCGAATAACCTACCGCTGCTGACGTAGCATCACCGTGTCCCCACCAAGCTACAATCCCATATTCCGTCCCTGCCCAGCGGTCTCTCACCACCGTGCCTCCCCTAAGTTCCTCCTCACTGGCAAAGCTGGAATTCAATGAGCAGGCACCACTCCCCTGTTGATACATGCGCCATGACGAGAAGCTCGTAGCATCCAGATAGTCATCCTTCATTTGCTCTGCCAATTGGGCTCCGTCGTAGCCGGAGTAGTTGAAGCACATTGGCATCAGTGCATTCCTCCGCCATGCAATGGATGCTGAAGGCTCACTCTCATAGTCAATGGTCTTCAGCAAGATGCTATCAAGGGTGGTGTAATCACTGCCGTATACAGGGATTCTACCGACATACACTTCCGGGGAGAAGTCCACCCCCCCAGGGACGGGCGTGGGATAGCCATAGTCATGCAACCATTCCCCGTAGTATTGGTCGCCATCTACATCCCAGTTGCCTGTAAGATCGGCATAGAAGTAGTCTGTCGGCGTCTGCTCAGCCCCGAGGCTGTTGTTACTCTCCGGGTGGCACATCTTCATCGGAATATCGCCCTCTCCGCTCTCATACGGGCTGGGGTTTCCAATCAGCAGCACGAACTGAATCGCCAAAGCTGAGTAGTTGTCCTTCAGCCATTTCCGAATCTTCTCCGCCTTATGGTTGGGTGCCTGTCCTGTCAGACCGCCATAATCATCTTCGGTGACAACGAGCACACTGTGCCCCTTACTCTGCTTGTGAGCTACAAAGGAACTCAGTTTCGTGCTGCTGGACTCTATGGCATTAGTGGTGACTATGACGTAGTCATAACTCTGCTGGAAGATATCCTCTGGCTTAGCTCCATCGTACCAGTACTTGGCCTCCGCATAATTCACAAAGCGCTGAGCGGCAGTGTCCTCCATGAAGCCGCCTGTCATGAGGTTCTGGCTCAGTTCGAACTCGGATCGGCTGAAGACAATCCGTATGGACACGCTTTCGGTCAGACTCAACTCCTTCGAGAGAGGATTGTATTGGAAGGGAGTGAAGTCGACCCTGACAAACTTCCAACTTCTCATTTGTGAACAGGATATAAGCGTCGTTGGGCTGTTTGGGAAGAAGGCATCTTCTGCCCAGCCTCGCATGTCTTGGACATCCTTGGAATTGACGAGGTCAGGCTCCAAACCGACTGATTCACAAGCATTCAACACAGCATCAGGTTCAGACAGCTTGATGTCATATGTTCCCTCCAGAATACGGCTTCTTGAAGACAGAATCTCGAGTTTCAGGTTTAGATTCGTCGCATCAGGCGGAAGGAGGATATCATAGGTCCTATGTGGCAGCACCGGTGTTCCAGGCAAGATGGCTGAGGAGAATCCGTCCATCCGTATGGTATCGTGGCCATCTGCCTCCCTCTCTATCTCATACTCCCCGGCACAGAGAGCCCAGGTCACTTCAGAATCAATGTGTATTGCCCCCACTATGGTGTGGTTTGGAGTGAGATAATGTGCAGTCCCTGTAGAGTAGAAGAAGAGCGTCAACGCGATGACCACGATGACTGTTGGAACCAGAAGCCATAGCCCTAATCTTGATTGTCTCATCTCGCCTCCTCCATAAGATGCCGCGCTCTCAGACCGGTGCTCTGTCTATCTCGCGCGGATTTGAGTTTCGTGCCATGTCTTGTGGCCACCGTCAATTTGTCAACCAATAGGAGGACAGAGTGCCCAACCCAAGAAACCCCGAGGATGCCACCATTAGTCAAGACGGACACCTCCTGCCCCCATGGCTTCGTCTTCTTGCGCCTTTCTGGCCGCGATCGCTGCCCCCCTCCTGCTAAGGTTCTCAATGGCAGAATGTCACTGCAGAATTCGTTTGGGATGATACCAGACGGACATGACACATGCAACCTTGCCATTCAAGGCTATGACCAATGGATTCTATGGTGGTTGAATCCCAGCAGTGTACCGCGAGGATCAGGGCCCATCGGGTAGAATGTCCGTGTAGATCCAGAATGGATGCTACCCAATTAGCATTGGTGACGGTCAAGCAAAGCAGATGTGATCTGGCGATGATGAATTCTATTATGTCCCGGGTTTGCCAAAGGTGACCCGCTGTTCTTGAAGCCCATACTTCTGAATCGTCATCTTGATGGCAGAGTCCAGCCCTCTCTCAGAGAATGGTTTGCTGACGTAGGCGAAATGCCCCACTCCCCGGGCTCGTTCCATTGTCTCATCGTCTGCACAGCCAGAGACAAAGACGACCGGGATGTTGAAGCGTGCGACAATCTGCCTGGCAGCTTCAATGCCATCCAGGGGCTCCCTCAGCCTGACATCCATCAGTATCAGATCAGGGCGTAGCTCACCGGCCTTTTCGATGGCTTCATGGCCCGATGATGCGCTGCCACAGACAGAGTACCCCATGCTTCTCAGCATGGTCTGGATGTGCAGGGATATTACGCCCTCGTCCTCAACTACCAGAACCCGCGCTTCTGCCATCTCTGTTTCCTACTGACTGGCTACGTGGCAGCGTACTCGTACGGCTCCCGCGGCGCATTTACCACGCCAGTTCCCCGCATCTCTATGAACTCAACAGTGAATTTCGTCCCTACCTCCCGATTGAGGGTGATGCTTCCCCGCAGTTGGTCTACCAGAGTGACCACCAGTTGCAGTCCCAGTGATTCGGCATTGAGAATATCCACATTCTGCTGGAGGCCGATGCCGTTGTCTGAGACCACCAGACTGACCTTTCCACCATCGTGGCGGCTCATAGTGACGCGCACCTCACCTGGCCCGCCCCCGGGAAACGCATGTTTGAACGAGTTCGACACCAGCTCATTGATGATCAGCCCACATGGAACAGCAGAATCCATAGCCAAACCGGCAGGGTCAATATCCGTCACCACTCTGATGACGCTCCGATCCGCTCCGTATGAAGGCAGGAGCGCACTGACAAGATCCCGAACATATCCGCCGAAGTCAATTGTGGCCGCATCATTCGACTGGTACAGCTTCTGATGAATGAGAGACATGGACTGAATGCGGTTGCTGCTATCCTTGAACATCTCGACCATATTCGTGTCGCTCATGCGCTTTGACTGAAGGTAGAGGAGCCCGGATACAACCTGCAGGTTGTTCTTCACTCGATGGTGGACTTCCTTCAACAGCAGTCCTCTTCTTCGTACCTCTTCCTCCCGTTTTCTCTGCGTAACGTCGCGCGCTATCACGAGTGCCTCGTCTTCTCCACTGGCTACTATTCGAGCCTCATAGTCACAGGTGTGGCCATTCTGCACGGACTGGAACTCAAAGACGCTCGTTTCACGGTTTTCCAGTGTTCGCTTCACGTGGGTTCTGGCGCGCTCAAGTATCTCGGCAGAGAAGGCCAGTCGCTCTTCTGAAGTCTCTCCAGGCCAGCGACTTGGGGATTCCTGACCATTGACAGCAACTCCATCGCCTTTGACCGGGCCTCTATCGAGAGGCATGCCATCTCCGCCAACACGGAGTATCAAGTCGGGTATGGCAGCAACGAGAGCCCGGTTCCGGGCCTCGCTGGCCTCCAGCTCATGCTGCACTTGCTCCAGCGACGACAACGTTCGGTTGATGGCCTGAGCTACGCGCGAGAATTCGTCATCGCCCCCATCCGGCACGCGCTCTGCGGGATTGCTTGAAGCCCCCACCCCATCGACATCTGCAGCGAGTCGGCTCAGACGCGAGAGGATGAACCGGTCCAGGAGCAGAACGCTGGCAGCCCCGGACCACATGAACAGCACCGCCAAAGTCAGAATGACGTAGCCTATCGTCTCCTGGCCCTGTTTGTAGATGTCTCTGCTCTGATCGATTCTTAACACCAGCGCCGGGTTGCCATATATGTCCGTGAGGAGGGTGTAGCCGGCAACCCGGTCCTTGTTCAGCACGCGGACGACAGTGGGCTGCTCTAGTGATAAAGACGACTGAGCCGACTGGAAATCGGCCGGCGTACTGCCATCCTGCAGTGAGTGCACAACGATAGAAAGGCGGGTCAATCCGGCCAGTCCCTGCAGTTCCGCCAGGTCAAGGTAGCGCCCCATGATCAAAGTCCCCTGGATCGGTCCTTCATTCAGGCTGGTGAGAATGGGCTGAGCCGCGACCAGCAATGGTCCTTCGGGAAGAGCGACTATTCCGGATACGCTGCTTCCTTGATCGTTCATCTGTATGAGAGGGCTGCCAGGTGACACCAGATCTGATACGCTGGAAGGCAGTGGTATATCCACCCCATTTTCCAGATCCATGGCCTTGCCATGCACCAACTCACCGGCGTTGTTGACATAGAGGATCAAGTCCATGCCTATGTTGACCACGGTCTGGTCAGTGAGATTGTAGGTGATGTAGTCGTTGTTGTTGTCCTGGACGAAGAGGTAGGTATCATCCCAAGTCGCCCAGTCGCCGACCTCTGTGTTGACAGCCGAGACATCTTCCCACACAGCACCGACAGCGCGGTCAATGTTTCGTTCTGTGTCCTTCCGCTCCAATCTGGCGAAGCGCGTCGACAGGACAATGTTCTGAACCAAGAAGAGGGCGGCGATAGAGAGGGCACTCAAGACGGAGATGACTAGTATTATCTTGGTGCGTAGCGTCATGTATCCACCTCTCGGTACAGGGCAATGTCAACGGTTGGTGCAGGCATGTCCAGCAGATACGCTCTCGCTGCTGTTCCCACGCCTGACCGCGCACACACAGTGCCAGATCCCATTGTCCGGCCCGGGATTTTCAACGGAGTCTCAGAGGAAGATATGCAGTTCACACTTTTGTAACATTCCACGCCGTCAGCGATGATTGGAGTACCAGCCACTGCTCGGGGCCGTTTCAAAGATGGTGCAGAAACTCGCCCCTCCCGGGACTCGTGAGCTCAGTGGGTTCAGACGGGACCACTTGAGTCACGAGAATCCTCCGGCGAGCACCCGTCACGCTTTCAACACGCCAATAATGGTAGAATATCAACCAGAGTCAAACCCTCATGGAGCGAATTCTCGTCTGTGTAGCATGGCCGTACGCCAACGGCTCACTCCACCTTGGGCATATCGCCGGAGCCTACCTGCCGGCTGACATCTTCGCCCGCTAGCATCGCGCCAAGGGTAATGAGGTCCTGATGGTCTCTGGCAGCGATCAGCATGGCACGCCTATAACCATCCGCGCCGAGCAAGAGCAGACGACACCACAGGAAGTGGCCTCCAAGTATCACGAAGAGTTCCTAAACTCCTGGAGGAAGCTGGGCATTGAGTTTGACCTTTTCACGACCACAGGCACCAGCAATCATGCCCGGGTGGTCCATGACATCTTCTTGACACTTCTGCGAAAGGGGCATATCTACCGCGACAGCATGCCCCAGCCCTTCTGCTCCAAATGCCAGCGCTATCTACCGGACCGCTACGTCAATGGGACCTGCCCCTTCTGCGACTTCAAGGAGGCCAGAGGCGACCAGTGTGACAAGTGCGGCAAGCCCACCAACCCGCTGGAGCTCAGGGATCCCCGTTGCCGTCTATGTGGGAGCGAGCCTCAGGCCAAGACCTCGGAGCACTTTTTCCTGCGCCTGAGCGCCTTCCAGGAGGTTCTGCTCAACTGGGTGAAGCAGCAGAACCACTGGCGGCAGAACGTCCAGAATTTCACCCTGCGCTATCTTGAAGAGGGGCTGAAGGACCGGGCCATCACCAGGGACATCGAATGGGGAGTGCCCATTCCGCAGCCCGGTTTCGACCAGAAGCGGATCTATGTCTGGTTCGAAGCGGTCATCGGCTACTTCTCGGCCAGCCAGGAATGGGCGCAGCTTCACGGTAAAGAGGAGGCCTGGTTACCGTTTTGGGGACCGGAATCCAAGAGCTACTACTTCATCGGTAAGGACAACATACCGTTCCACACCATGATCTGGCCGGCCATGCTGATGGGATACGGTGGACTGAACCTTCCTTATGATGTCCCGGCCAACGAGTTCTTGACTATCGAAGGGAAGAAGCTATCCACCAGCCGCAACTGGGCGGTCTGGCTGCCGGATTACCTGGAACGTTACTCACCCGATCCGTTGCGCTACTTCCTATCGGCGAACATGCCGGAGACATCCGATGCCGATTTCTCGTGGCGGGAGTTCGTGCGGCGCAACAACGATGAGTTGGTGGCCACCTATGGCAACCTGGTTCATCGAGTCCTGACCTTCACCAGCCGGCACTTCGATGGCCGTGTGCCTACTCCTCAGGAACTCGACGCCAGCAGCGGGGCGCTGCTGGAGAAGGCCAGGGCAACAGTTGGCGCTGTCGACTCTCTCCTTTATAATTGTCATTTCAGAGACGCTGCAAAGTCAGCTATGTCTCTGGCTCAGGAGACTAATCGCTATCTCGATGAGAAGTCACCGTGGAAGACAGTGAAGACGGACAGAGAGGCATGTGCTACCGCCCTATTCGTCTCGCTTTCGTCGATCGCCAATCTGAAGACGCTTTTCTACCCCTTCCTTCCATTCAGCTCGGAGAAACTGCATCAGCTTCTGGGCTGCGAAGGCACAGTCAAAGACGAGGGATGGGGCTATCATCAATTGACGGCGGGACAGAAGCTGGCTGCGCCGGAGCCGCTGTTCACCAAGCTAGACGAAGCAGTAGTAGCCGAAGAGAACGCCAGATTGGGCCAAACGCCCTCGCAGACTGCGTGAGACAAGCCAAGAAAGGAGCATGTTGAGCGTCGCCTGGACCTATGATCCCGTCAAGTCAGACATGGCTAGAGTGGATGGGGAGATCGAGGAGGTAGCCAGACTTGCCCCCGCGGAGATGACCGAGCAATTGCGGCATGCTCTTCAGGGCGGAGGTAAGAGGGTCCGCCCGGCCTTGACGCTTCTGGCTGGCAAGTTCAAGAGGTACAACGTGGGACTGCTGGTGTCCATGGCTGTGGGCGTGGAACTGCTGCACACGGCCACCCTGGTCCATGATGACACTATAGACGATGCTCAGATCCGCCGGGGTAAGATTAGTATCAAACAGCGCTGGGGCAATAGCAATGCCGTGCTGATAGGTGACTACCTGTTCGCCAGCTCCGCCCGCTTCGTGGCTGAAACCAGGAACATACGAGTCATCAAGCTCTTTGCCCAGACCCTGATGACCATCTGTAGTGGTGAGATTCAAGAATCCATCAACGCCTTCGGTAGCGACAGGCAGCGCTACTTCCAAACCATCGGCGACAAGACCGCCTGTCTCTTTGCTGCAGCCACCGAGTCAGGGGCGGTATTGGCCAACTCGCCTGAAGACACCGTTCAAGCCTTGAAGGAATACGGCTACAACATCGGGATGAGTTTCCAGATCATCGACGATATCCTCGATTTCGTGGGACAGAAAGAGACGCTGGGCAAGCCTGTTGCCAGCGATCTGGCGCAAGGAGTCTTCACTCTGCCTGTGATACTACTGCTGGAACGGCCCGAGAGCACGGCGGTGAAGGCGATACTGAAGAAGAACAGGAAAAAGGGAACTCAACTGCTGATGGAGATGGTCCGCAACTCCTCGGTGATCGACGAATGCTATGAGATTGCCCAGGGCTTCTCTTCCAGGGCATCTGCGGCCATCAAGAACCTCCCTGAAAACCCCGCCCATAACTGTCTCGACAGCCTAGCCACCTATGTAACAGAACGCCGCAGTTGACCGACCGGCAAAGTGCTAGGCCGTGTCCAGGGTCTCAGTGGTCCACTGGTGTGCGACTTCCTTGAAGCGATCAATGGCGTACTGGCAGGCCTCAAAGGCCTCCACACGGTGAGGAGCCCCCACCGCCACCACTAGCATTATCTCTCCCGGTCTGAACTTTCCGATCCGGTGTATGATCGAGATATCTTCCAGGCGCCATTTCTGCTTCATCTCCTCGGCTATCCGCTCCAGTTCCTGCCGTGCCAGATCCTGAAGGGAGACCTGATGCTCCATGAAGATAACCCTGCGATTGTGAGAGACGTCTCGAACGGTGCCGACGTAGGCGATGACGGCGCCATAGGCTTTCTTGCGAACAGTCTCAATGGCAGCTTCCGGACGGATGGGATTTCTGGTTATCCGGATCACAGAACAAACCTGCCTTAGCTAAGCCTGCGCAGGTGCTACAGGAATGGGTTCGTTGAACAGCTTCTCGAGCTTCTCGCCCTCCAAGCTCTCCTCAACAATCAGCCTCTCAGCAATCTGCACCAGCTTCGGCTTGTTCTCCACCAAGATAGACTTAGCCACATCATAGGCCTTCTGGATGATCGTCCGGACTTCTCTGTCGATCTCCAGGGCCACCCTCTCACTGTAGTTCCTCTGCTCTGAGATCTCGCGGCCGAGGAATACCAGTTCCTCTTTCCGCCCGAACGTGCGTAGTTCCAGCTTGTCGCTCATGCCATATTCAGTCACCATGGACCGGGCAATCTTAGTGACACGCTCGATATCATCATGAGGTCCGGTGCTCTTCTCGTTGAATATGATCTCCTCCGCTACATGACCAGCCACCAACACAGAGAGCCGATCCATTAGCTGAGACCGGGTTATCATGTTCCGGTCTTCGGTAGGAAGCAGCCTGGTGTAGCCGCCCATCATACCCCGGGCCACGATTGAGACCTTGTGCACCGGGTCCGCATGGGGCAGTTTCTTGGCCACCAGAGCATGTCCGGCTTCGTGGTAGGCGGTCACCTCCTTTTCCTTGGCATTGATAATCCGGCTCTTCTTCTCCGGCCCCGCGATCACCCGGTCGATGGCCTCCTCGAACTCTACCATGCCTATGGACTTCTTGTTGCGCCTGGCAGCCAGGATAGCCGCCTCATTAACCAGGTTGGCCAAGTCTGCACCGCTGAAGCCCACCGTCTGCCGTGATATCGTTTCCAGGCTGACCGAAGCATCGAGGGGCTTGCCCTTGGCATGAACCTGCAGGATGCCTGTCCGGCCATTGATGTCCGGTGGGTCCAGTATCACCCGCCGGTCGAAACGGCCCGGCCGCAGCAGGGCCGGATCCAGTATGTCAGGGCGATTGGTGGCCGCCAGAACGATGACATTGGTGGAGGTATCGAATCCATCCATCTCGACCAGAATCTGGTTCAGCGTCTGCTCTCTTTCGTCGTGTCCTCCACCCAAGCCCGCGCCCCGGTGGCGGCCGACGGCATCTATTTCGTCGACAAAAACCAAGCAGGGAGCATTCCGCTTGGCCTGGTCGAACAGGTCCCTCACCCTGGAGGCGCCCACACCAACGAACATCTCCACGAACTCGCTGCCGCTGATGGAGAAGAAGGGAACCCCAGCCTCTCCAGCGATGGCCCGCGCCAGCAGCGTCTTGCCCGTTCCCGGCGCCCCTATCAGCAGCACCCCCCGCGGTATGCGGGCGCCCAGCGCCAGAAACTTGTCCGGTGACTTGAGGAATTCAACGATCTCCTGGCACTCTTGCTTGGCCTCCTCTACTCCGGCCACGTCGGTGAAGGTGACCGTCGGTTTGGCCCCATCTGCCAATCGCGCCCGGCTGCGACTGAAGTTGAAGGCTTGGCTGTTGGCGCCCCTGGCGCCGCGCATGAGGAAAATGAAGAGGGCAACCAGCATCAGAAGGGGCACGACGGTCAGAAGGAAGCTTCCCCAGTTGAACCCGCTGGAGTACTTGATCTTGACATCCACCCCATACGTCTTTGCCAGTTCCGTGAACTCATCCACGGACTCGCTGAAGATAGAAGACTTGACCTTGGTATCGTCTGTCTTGGTGACAACGAGACTCCTGCCGTCCACTATCTCAACGCTACTAATCTCGCCCTGCTCCAACATCGCGACGACTTCGGAGTAGCTCGGCGACTCCTCCTTCTCGGTCTTGGGCCAGAAGACAATGACAAGGGCCACTATGGCCACGAACACCAACAGATAGATAATCACCAGGCGTCTGTTCTTGCCCACTCGCTCGGAATCCTCCAGCGAACACATTATAGCACAAAAGGAGTGCGCAACATGAAGAAAAATGCCCCGGTTACGGTCGGTTCTTGGCCACTGAAACCATGGTTCCAGATTCAGGAAGAAGATCGGAGCGATCCAGGTGGTGGAGGCTGCATAGGGGAGCAGGCGACCCAGCATTCAATGGGGAAGGGGAGAGTCGAACTCCCACGCCTCGCGGCACATGATCCTAAGTCATGCCTGTCTGCCAGTTCCAGCACTTCC
>JAFGCL010000093.1 GCA_016932645.1 Dehalococcoidia bacterium
CCTGGGAATCGCTATCAGTGAAGCTTGTGAAGACGCCTTCGCCCGCGATGACACCTTCTACTCCCTGGGCAGCGTGCTCAACCACGTCCTGATGCACCAGACGGTGATAGGCATGGAAACCAAGAAACAGCTCGAAATGGCTGGCGTCTCCCCCGACATCATCATCGGCTGCATCGGAGGCGGCAGCAACTTCGCCGGTATGTTCCTGCCGTTCATACCTGACAAGCTGAAGAAAAAGAAGATTCAGATAATCTGCGTCGAGCCCGAAGCTTGCCCCACTGTCACCAAGGGCCCGTATGCCTGGGACTACGGAGATGTAGCCGGTTTGGCGCCCATTGCCAAGATGCACACTCTGGGCCACAGCTTCGTGCCTCCCCCGATACACGCCGGAGGCTTACGCTATCATGGCATGGCACCGATCGTGTCGCATTGCCAAAGGCTGGGCCTTGTCGAGACCAGGGCCGTGGCTCAATTGGCCGTGTTCAAGAGTGCGATCCAGTTCGCCCGGGCGGAGGGCATCGTGCCCGCACCTGAGCCATCCCACGCTATTAAGGTAGTCATCGACGAGGCGCTGAAGTGCAAGGAGTCCGGCGAAAAGAAGACCATCGTTCTGGCGCTATCGGGACACGGGCACTTCGATCTGGCTGCCTACGATGCGTATCTGAGTGGCAAGCTCGTCGACTATCCTTACCCTGAAGAGAAAATGAAGGAAGCGCTGGCCAAACTGCCGAAGGTTGATCGCTAGGCTGGTTCGATAATGCCCCGGTTCACCCGGAACCTCGCCGTTCCGGCCAGGAACGACTGATCGAAGCAGTCCAGATCAGTGGCCGTAATGAGCACCTGCTGGTAGAGGCTTACCAAAGCCAGCAGGTGCTTTCTTCTCTGTGGATCCAGTTCCGAGAACACATCATCCAGCAGTATGATTGGGTGGTCATTCACCTCGGCCTGCATATGCTTCGCCTCTGCCAGCTTCAGAGATAACACCACCGTCTGCTGCTGCCCCCTGCTGCCGAATCTAGCTACGTCGGCCCCATAGACGGTGAACAAGAGGCTGTCTCGGTGAGGCCCGGCCAAAGTCATCCCCTGTAGGATTTCCCTCTTCCTTTTCTTCTCAAGCACCTCTTTGAAACCGGCCCCGATCTCAGACATGCTGCCTTCTGCCGCTACGTTGGGCGCATATGCTATCCGCAGTTCCTCCGCTCCTCCACTGATCCGGCGGTGGATCTCCCGGGCACGCCCGCTCAGAGCCTCCACCAAACACCTCCGCTGCATGATAATGTACGACCCGCTCTTCACCAGTTCTTCGTCCCAGAAGTCCAGTTGATCTGCCCCAACCCGGCCCTCCTGCAGAAGCCTCAGGAGGTGGTTGCGCTGTACCAGAACCTTCTGGTAGCGCTGCAGTGATCTGAGGTAGTCCCGGTCAAGTTGGCAGTTCACCGCATCCAGGTAACGACGGCAGAGGGCGGACCGTCCCGTCGCCAGTTCGATGTCCTGCGCAGTGAACATCACCACGTTGATCTGTCCCACCAGATCGGCTGACCGTCGATTGACTTCGTTCACTCGCACCTGCCTTCTCACAGACCAGATCACCGCGTCCGTTTGGCCCGCTGCTTGCAGCGAGATCGTCCTCTCAGCCCTGAGTACAATCTCCACCTTCACTTCGTTCCGGGCCCGCTGAGCGCCTGCAGCCAGACGGGCCACCTGCATGTCTTCATCGCAGGCGTCGCGGTACATCAGGTCCTTGTCACTGGACGCACGATGGGATCTGGTTGTCGCCAGCAGATAGATGGATTCCAGCAGGTTCGTCTTGCCCTGCGCGTTGTCACCATGTATCACGACGGGGCCGGCAGGTAGGTCCAAATCCAGATGACGGTAGTTGCGGAAGTTAGTCAGAGTCAGATGGGTGATGTGCAAGCTTGACCCTCCAGCGCCAGGCTACCGGGACACGACTTACGATTCCTAGCGTGACACTACTCTACCTTGAACGCCACCCCGACGCAACGTCAAACACGGGGACTGCCCCTATGCCCCACAGCAGCCGTTAGACATCGCCCCACGAGGAATCTATACTGCTTCTCAATAACATGAGAAAACGGCTCTTCGCAGGCATAGGTGCCAACATCCTCTTGCTGGGCATCGTAAGTCTGCTCACCGACCTCAGCAGCGAGATGATGGTCTCTATTCTCCCTATGTACATCACCTCCCTGGGCGGTACCGCTTTTGCTGTCGGTCTCACAGGCGGCCTAGGGGACAGCATATCCAGCATGCTGAAGGTATTCTCCGGCTACTGGTCAGACAGAACCGGCAAAAGAAAGCCCTTCGTCTTCTTCGGGTACGGGGCTTCGGCTGTGGCGAAACTGGCTCTGGCGTTCTCAACCACGTGGGGACATATTGTGGGCTTCCGCGCCATCGAACGCACTGGAAAAGGGATGCGCGATGCTCCCAGAGATGCCATTATCGCCGATTCCGCGGCCGTAGAGGTAAGAGGCAAGGCTTTCGGCATCCATCAGGCCATGGACACGGCCGGGGCCATCGGCGGCTCACTCTTGGCACTGCTGCTCTTCTGGGTGTTCGGTCTCAGCTATAGGACCATCATCCTGGCCTGCGCTATCGTGGCCTTCGCATCGCTCGTCCCGTTCCTGTGGGTGAAAGATGTAAGGCGAGAACCCCAGAAGCGCAGCCTCGGCCTCAATTTCCGGGCGCTCCCCGGCAGATTGAAGTACTTCGTGGCGGTGGCGGCTGTTTTCGCGCTGGGCAACTTCACATCGTGGTTCTTTGTCTTGCGCGTATGGAACTTCTTCGCCGAAACGGTTCCCGACGACAAAGGAGCGGCCATAGCTATCAGCCTCTATTGTGTGTTCAACGTCGTCTACACCACGTTCTCGATTCCGGTCGGCGTTCTCTCGGACAAGATTGGAAGGGGGAGAGTGCTACTGCTTGGCTATTCGCTCCTCGGGCTCACCTTCCTCGGGTTTGCCTTCCTTCACTCCGTCGCGGCCTATGTCGTCTTCTTCATCCTCTATGGTCTAACCTATGCTCTGGTCAAGGGTGCAGAACGAGCGTTTGTTTGCGACATGTGTCCCGAGAATGTACGGGGCACCGCTCTCGGCACCTTTTACACCGCCGTTGGGTTGGTGGCCTTGCCTTCAGGAATCATTGCCGGCCTGCTCTGGGAGCATGTCGACTCCTGGGCAGCATTCGTCTACGGTGGTTCCATGGGCTTGATCGCAGCGGCCTTGCTGCTGCTGGGAATGCGGATCTGGCCCAAGCCGTGGACCCCAGGCTGCACCCTTGGCGAGTCTCCCTCAAACGTAGAGTGATTCTGCCGCCTGTTCTACTGGCTTCCACGCTACTGCAGGCTAGCCCCGCGCTTCGCGCAGCTTCTTGGTGAGAAGAGGCACAATCTTGAAGAGATCGCCCACCATCCCGTATGTCGCCACTTCGAAGATAGGCGCCCTAGGGTCTTCGTTGATAGCCACGATGATTTCTGACGTCTGCATGCCTGCCAGATGCTGCGGGGCTCCAGCTACGCCGCAGGCGATGTAGAGCCTCGGCGACACTATTTTGCCCGTCTGACCAACCTGGTGCGCATATGGGACCCAGCCGTCGTCCACGGGCGGGCGCGAGGTCCCTAGGGCCGCGCCCAGCACCTCAGCCAGTTCGGCCACCATCTGGAAATTCTCCGCCTTCCCCAGCCCGCGGCCACCGCACACCACAACTTCGGCCTCGTCCAGCCTGACCTTCCCACTGAGATCCTTGACCACATTGAGCAACTTGGTCTTCGCGCTGACGGCCTGTCTATCGAAGTCCACCCGTATCATCTCGCCTTGGCGCGACGGGTCGGGATCACCCTTCTTGAAGGCATGCGGGCGCACGGTAGCTATCTGGGGCCTCCTGTTAGGAAAGACCACGTTGGCCATCAGGCTCCCGCCAAAGGCGGGCCGCGTCTGCACCAGCATGCGGCTCTGATGATCGAAATCAAGGGAGATGCAGTTGGGTGAGACGCCTGTGTCCAGCGCCACTGCCATCCGGGGGATGACTGATGAGCTCAGCGAACCTGAAGTGGCCAGAATAACGTCCGGCTTCTCCCGCCGCGCCAAGTCCACCAGTTCCTTCACATACGCATCGTCGTTCCAATCATCAGGGACCGGACCGTCCAACAGGTAGACCCTGTCGGCCCCATAGGCCGCCAGTTGTGCGGCATCCTCCACAACCTGGCTCAGGCACACAGCCGTGAGTCTCGACTGGCGTTCACCCGCCAGCTTCCGCGCCTTGCCAATCAACGCGATAGAAGGGGCTTTGGTGCGTCCATCCCTTTGCTCTGTGACAACCCAGATGTCCCCCGATCCATCAGAAGTCATCGCTCACCGTTCCTCATATGGCCCTCGTCTGTCTCAGTCTCTCCACCAGTTGCTCAACCTGGCTTTCCGGATCCCCCTGCAGCATCTCACCTTGTGACGCCCTTTGCGGGAAGAACACCCTCGATACCCGCGTCGGCGAACCTGCCATGCCGACGGTAGCCGGATCGATGCCGAGTTCCCGGGCATTCCAGACCGTTATTGCCGCCTTCTTGGCCGCCATCAGACCACGCAGTGACGGAATACGCGGCACATTGATCTCCTTCACCACTGTGATCACTCCCGGCAACGTCATTTCGATCAACTGGTGTCCTTCATCGGACATCCGCATCATCTTGATGGACTCCTGACCCAGCTCATCAATCCTATTCACCAGAGAGACAAAGGGCACGCCCAGCGCCTCGCCCAGCATCGGTCCAACCTGACCAGTCTCTCCATCTATCGACTGCTTGCCGCACAGCACCAGATCGAACTGCCCGATCTTCCTGATGGCCTTCGCCAGCACAAGCGATGTCGCCCAGGTATCCGACCCTTCAAAAGCCGGATCGCTCAACAGAACGGCGTCATCGGCACCATAGCCGATGGCCTCCTTCAGTGACTCGTCGGCCTTGGCCGGCCCCACCGTCAAGACCGTGACCTTGCCTTTGGTCTTCTCCTTGATGCGTATCCCCTCCTCCAAGGCATAGAGGTCGGGAGGATTGATGGCCCGGTCCACTCCGCCACTGGCCAGGGCACTGGTCTTCGGATCGATCTCGATCTTGATCTTGGCGGGCACCTGCTTGATGCAGACAATAACGTTCATTCCAGCTTCGCCTTCCGCTTCAGCACTTCCAGCGCAATAGCGCTTCGGATGACCTGATTGGTGCCCTCATAGATCTGAGTGATCTTGGCATCGCGCATCATCTTCTCCACGGGGTAGTCACGCATGTACCCTGCTCCCGCCAGTATCTGCACTGCATCCGTGGTGACTCTCATGGCCATATCGCTGGCGAAAAGCTTGGCCATGGCCGATTCCTCGGTGAAGCTCTTGGCCCCGGCATCAATCGTCCTCGCCGTCGCGTAGACCAGAGCCCGCGCGGCCTCAAGCTCCGTAGCCATGTTGGCCAGCATGTGCTGCACTGCCTGGATAGCCGAAATCGGGTGGCCGAATTGCACGCGCTGTTGAGCATATTCAACGGCAGCCTCCAGGGCTCCTTGAGCAATTCCCACCGCCTGCGCCCCGACCCCCGGCCTGGATCTGTCCAAAGTCCTCATGGCTACAATGAAACCCATGCCCTCGCGGCTGATGAGGTTCTCCGCCGGCACGCGGCAATCCCTGAAAACCAACTCCCGGGTGGCCGACGAGCGAATGCCCATTTTCTTCTCCTTCTTTCCGAAGGTGAACCCCGGAGTGCCTTTCTCGACCACCAGTGCGCTGGCCCCGCGGCTGCCTTTGGCTGCATCGGTCATCACCACCACCGTGTAGATCTCGGCCTCACCGCCATTGGTTATGAACTGTTTGGTGCCGTTGAGCACGTACTGATCACCATCACGCTTGGCAGATGTCCTGATAGCGCTGGCATCGCTGCCCGCAGTGGCTTCCGTCACCGCGAAGGCCGCCAACCTGTTCCCGCTCGCAACCGCCGGCAGATACTTCGCCTTCTGTGAGTCGCTTCCATACAGCATCAGTGGCAACACACCCAGTGCATTGGCAGCGTAGCTGATGGCGATGCCCCCGCACGCCCGGGAAAGCTCCTCCACCACCAGACAGAGATCGAAACATCCTCCCCCCAAGCCGTCATATTCCTCTGGGATGAACACCCTTAGCAGGTCGCTGCTAGCCATCTCCTTGATCAGGTCCCAAGGGAATTCCTCTTTCTCGTCGAGTTCCGCGCGAACCGGGAGTATGCGCTGCTCGGCTATCTGCCGTGCCAGACTTTTTAGCGTCTTCTGTTGTTCACTCAAGAAGTATTCCAAGGGCGTTCTCCTTTCCTGCCGTGCTGGGAACGAAGGCTATCCTCCCTTTCAGCAACCCACTGCCGACTCGCGGGATATCGCCAGACCGCCCCTATGCCCAGACGACTCTGCAAGGTAATCCCGGCATCCGATGCATAGCTGCCTCGGGAAGTCATCGTCCAAAAGGTGTTGCGGTGGTAGTCCAGGAACCTGCGAGACCAATATGCCCAGAGACGACTGGTCTACTCCTGGTCCTCCTCTTGCGGGCGCTCCCAGAGAGGCACCGTGAAGTCGCTGATGAACTGGCGTCGGCTCTCCTTGATAAGCTCCTCGATCTGTTGCCGGGACTGAGCCGCCAGGTTGTTGATCTCCGTCATGTCGATTTCGACTCCGAGCAGCCTGGTGAGGACTCTCAGCACAGCCTGAGATGCCGTCGGGTTCCTCATCTCGCTCAGGTAGCGGGGTGTCTCACCGAGCAGACACACCCCCTTCATGTCTCTCTGTTTCGCCATCGACAGCAGCAACCCGTTCATGCCGGCGATGAAGAAGTCACCCTTCAGGACCAAGCCCTGCTTCTCCATCTCCTCCAGCATTTCGCCATCCGTAGCCGCAGCCCAGACGCGCGGCTGCTCCGGAAAGTGCGATATCAGAGCCGCTGCACACGTATAGACCGTCTTGACTCCCAGTCTTTGCACCACATCGAGTATCATGTCGGCGAACTCACGGGTCTTGGTGGATGGCTGCGCCTCTCCCAGGAACAGAATCAGATCCCCCTCTTTCCCCTTCCTCTTCCAGTAGTAGAACTTGTTCTCAGGGAACCTCGGGGGTTGAACCAGGTTCTTCTCCACATACACGCCGGTCACTTCAAAGAACGATTGAGCTTCGATCTCCGCGAATTCTTCGGCCTGCAGCTTGTCCTTCAAGTAGGTCGTTGCCTCAAGTGCCACGTTGGCCACGCCAGGCCACGCGGCGAGCAGGCACGGGTTGTACAGCCTTGGTTCCTTCCGGATTGTCACCTGATCATCGTGTGACTTCTTCATGTTACGGCACACCTCATAGTCAGACAATCGTGTAGGGGAGGGTTCCACGACGCGGACAACGGTACTGCTTACCCAGCGTGATCGCCACTCATGCCTTGTCGCCTGCTACCATTGGACAAACATCGGCATGATGATATGCACGTAGTTGTCTGCTCCGAGCGGGCGGATTACGCCGGGACTCGAGGGCGTTGTTGTTTCCAGCACAATCTCTCCCTCATGAATGACCCCGAGAACATCCGTCAGGTATTTCCCGTTGAAGGCGATCTTGGCCGCCTCACCTTCCACTTTGGCATCGATCTCTCCGACGTTGTCCCCGATCTGCTCCGACCGCGCCGACACGCTCATCTTTCCAGCAGCGCCGTCGGGGGCTATCTGAAGGCGCACGATCCCGCTGCCGTCCCTGGCGAATATGGCCGCCGTCTTGGTCGCCCGCAGAAACTCGGGCGTGCTTATCACGGCGCGCGTGCTGTAGCTAGCCGGTATGAGTTGCCTGAAGTTCGGGAAAGTCCCCTGTATTAACTGTGAAATCAGTTCCACGTCTTTCATGCGAAACAGCACCTGGCTCTTGTTCTGGCTCACAGCGATCTCCACCGGATCCTTCTGGTCTGCCAGCAGCCGGTTCAGTTCCGAGAGACAGCGCCCGGGAATGATGATCTCCACCTTCTCCTTCGCCGGGCCAATCAGCGGTGCCTTATGCACCGCCAGCCGGAAGCCGTCGGCCGCAGCCATAGTCAGCATGTCCTCTTCGAACTCCGCGCAAACGCCGGTGAGCACCGGGCGGGTATCCTCAGAAGCGGTCGCGAACACTACCTGATTGATGGCCAGACGAAGGGCATCCGGCTCAACCCGGTACGCGACGCCACCACTGATCTTCGGTATGGGTGGAAAATCTTCAGCGTCAATACCGCTGATACGCGCCTCAAACCGGGCGCACTTCAACTCCAGCGTGTGGTCTCCAAGAGCCAAATCGATCTTCTCGCTGGGCAACGAGTTGACGAACTCGCTAAGTAGCCTAGCCGGCACCGTGATAGCTCCGTCTTCCTCGACCATCGAGCCCAGCCAGCAACTGATGGCGATCTCAAGGTTCGTCGCTGACAACCTCAGGCGAGACTCCTCAGTAGCCAACAACACATTGTTGGTCACCGGCAGAGTCGTTCGCGTAGCAACAGCTCTGCCAACGATCCCAAGGGCCTTGCTCAGGTTCTCTTGAAGGCATGACAACTTCATGTGGTACCCCCTTCAAAGGAAGTGCGATCAAAACCGCGTCGTAAAGTATACACTGCCTGCCGATTGTTCCACAAGGTGCCTGTCAGCCGCGCAATCCGTGCCAATATTCTACTCGTCTGAGATGGCTCCCGCCGTTCAACTTCGACTCTGTTCATCCGGTCCATCCCCATACCCTGAACGACGGAAAACGGCGCGGAGGTCGTCCTTCCCAGCGGGGACTGTGAGCCAGAACGCGCCGTGGTTAGATCGGATCTTCTTTGGATCACCCGGCCCCCTCTCGGGGCCATCCAAGTACACGCAGAGGGCCTTCGGCCCTCTCCACGCCCCATGCCTACCTCGGTTGGCGTGGGTCTGTAAGACCAGAGCCTGGGATTCGGGATTTCGTACACACCGTTTAGGGCTTAGGATCTCGAGTTTGGGAATTGGCACTGGAAGCGCGGGCCTCCTCCCTTCCATACCATATTGCCACCTCGGTTGGCGTGGGTCTGCAAGACCAGAGCCTAGGATTCGGGATTTCGTACTTAGTCCTTGGGATTCCGGGCCTGAGGCCCGAAGGCCTGGCCAAGGTCGTGAGCCATGAACCAACAGCTATGAGATCAGGAACGGGGTATTGACATGGGGTGAATTGTGGGGTAGAATGGCGCGCTGTGGTAAAAAATGCACCGACTTCCGACAGCTCAGTAGTGGCCTC
>JAFGCL010000094.1 GCA_016932645.1 Dehalococcoidia bacterium
AGCCAGTATGTGACAAAAAGGGCTTTTGTTGTATCGGAAAACCTAGCTAGTATTTCACCCTGAGGAGGAAGGCGGCGAAGCTTGGCCAGCAACAGCTCTGACCGCCATGGGATTGCCCGGAGGACCTGTAGTGCCGATAAGCTATGCCAGGCCGGGTGGTAACCAGGCCACACTCACACCGTGGAAAGACGACTCGCCGATATTATGGGCCCGATCGGGCAGAAGTTGTGCGATAACCGAGCGGGGACTTCCAAACAGTCTCGGGAAGCCTGCAAGCAGCCTTTTTCGGCCAATGTGCGATTTGGCTTCCGAGTTCGCGCTTGCGAAGTCAGATGAGATGAATGCACCCTACCGAAGGCACTCCCTCGATCAGAATCTGCCAGAAGCTAGGAGAAAGAGACGGTCCCTCGCCGGGAGACTCCAATCGCGCGGCGAGAGATGTCAGCTGGATCTTACGCAGGATCGCCCGCCAATGCAGAACCGCGTTGTCGCTGTTTCAGTTCCGAGCAGACAAGCAAGACGAGTTCTCACCGTCCGCGCTCCAAACGACGTCTTTCAGCTCTGTTTGCCGGAAGAGGTGTGGCTGGGGAGAGCGACCCTGGGGGGCGCGCTGGTGGTGGAGCTGGCCCTATCACGACTTCACCTGTCTGCAGTACCCAGGCTCTGCCGTGGTGGTTCTCAATGATCTTGACTGCCGGCGTTCCAGAGAACGTGTGCATCGCCGCGTGATGAATAGACAAGACGGCGTCTTGGAGACGACTGTCACTCTCAAGGGGAGTCACTCGAAGTCCAATGTTTGTGGCAGCGTCCAGCCCCACTCTGCGCCCATGGGATTGGAACTCGTCGTAGTTGGCAAACCATTGAGCGATAGTCTCGGATTTGCTCGGGCCATCATTGTCATTTCCGAACATGTACTTCTGCAGCCACCCCGAGACCATCTTGACGGCTAGATCTCGAGAGTTCTCGCACTGCGTCAGGAGGCCCGGTGCGTAACTCCGTAAGATAGGCATCCAGGCGGCCAAATACGCTGAGTTGCTGCTGCATTGCGCCTTTGCCATCTCAAACTGATTGAGTATGGCCTTTGCTGGGGCAGAACGCGGCCCCTCAGGAGTGGCAATAATGAACTGCGGGTCAATCGGCCCTAGTTGAGAGTGCTGCCCCATGATGATCTCATCTCCGGCTAGCGTAACCATGGTTGCTGCCGACATCGCAGCTACTGGCACAATGACCCTGATGTGATCGAAACGCTGGCGTAGGTAGTCAACTACTGATTCCGCCGCCTCTGCCGAACCGCCGGGACTATGAATAACAAGATCCAGTGAGCGCTCAGTAATGTTTGAGGCTGTCTCCATGAAGCCATGGATGTCTCTCAGCCCGATCTGTACATCTGAAGGAGGAATTGGGCGGGATTCGAGGAAGGCGGTTGTATAGAGGACGACCGCACGCCCGGTGAGCTCATGGAGTGATCCAAGATAACGACGCCGGATTCCATCGAAATCCGGTCCGGTTCCTTGAGGAGACCTTGACTGGTTCAGTTCTCTTAGGATCTCACCCCAGGTTGGCATGGGAACAGACTACCCCGGGTTAGTGGAGTTCGACGCCCTGACAGGACTATGCTCCTCTAGTGCCTTGGATGCGGAGACGTAGACAGTCTCGATCCTGGCGTAGAACTCGATGAGATCTGCGACTCCAGCCTCCCTCTCGTACAGTGACCGCTGTATCCGCTCGTTTTCCTGGTCTCTTGTGGTCATGACGACTCTCCAACGACTCAATGGCGAACCTTTTGTATCACAGCGCAGTTAGTCTGTCAAAGATATCATGATAATCATCATATTACATTGTCGTAATTTAATTAAATATAGATGTTGACAATCGCAAGACATCCTGCTACAATTGGTGGGAGTGAGTGTCAACGAAGAAGGAGGACACAATGCCTAGGGAAATGATTCAAATATACAGCGAAGTGATTGACACAGTGAGGGCTTTCAACAACGGCCTCGAGGAGGACGAGAACCTGAGAAACCAGCTTGGCTACTTTCGTGCCTGGTACTACATACCTGAGATTGATATGGTTGGGCCCAGCAAGTTTGTGGGCTACAAGGGTATGACCGCAGCGGAGTACCTACGGAGCTACGAAGAGTTGGATGGGCGCGACACAGAGCCAGTCCTGTCCAGGCTATTCGAGGAGATGGATCCGAATGAGGGTGATAGAAGGAGAGAAGCCAACTACGTGAGGAGGCTTGTGGAAAGCTTGCTTGAGCGATACGGAAAGGTACCGAACAAGAAGTCGAGATTCAACGCACCAGAGCAATGGAATCTGGGGGAGGATGACGATGTGACACCACACGGTGATGTACGAGCCTCGGCGCGGGGCAGCACTTCACGGCCTATGGTGGAACTGTTCTGGCGTGCCTTTCTAACGTTGTACACCGATGATCAGAGGGCCTTGGCTCAACGCATCGCGGATTATGTGCAAACACGATGATGGCTGGATGTCCCGTCCGCTATCAAGGACGAAGACCAGTGGAGTGTTTATCGCGGCACGAAGATGAAGATGTATCTGCTGCTGACGGATGAGACGAATACCGAGCCAAAGCCGAAGGCCAAGTTCTTCGCCTACGGCGGGCTAGTTGTCGATCTTGCGGTGTTGCCTGAAATGGACCGCAGAATCGATGGGATACGGCAGAATCGCGGCTACAGGCGTGGCGATGCGCTCAAGTTCGACACCAACACACGCTCTGGGCATGTGCATGTGGAAGACGCCACGGCGGCGAAGAATGACGTGATCGAAGTATGCATCAGTCTGGGCTGCAAGTTCATTGTCTACGTTGTCCTCCATGAGATTGCCAAGCACCGTACGTCTGCCGAACTCATCGCGTGGGGCGCGAACTGTGTCATCGGCAAGTTCAACTACTTCCTCCAAGTGGAGAACAGCTACGGCATCGTGGCCGTGGACCGATTGCCGTCAGGGAGCGAGTACTCTTTCCTATCAGACAAATTCAGTTTCGGCTTGACTTTCCCTGACGAGGATGCTGTTGTACTGGATCGAATCAAGTTGTTCACATCCACGTGTGCCAATGCTTCCCACGCCAGTTCGGCTATGGACATCTCTTTGGGGGCTTTTCGCTACTGCATCAATCAGCCCCTCAATGTACCCGCGGCAAAGACGATGATGGCGAACACTTGCCGGATGCTGTGGGCCGAAAGGCAGGGAAACACACTGTACCCATCTGAGCTAGGACTGGTTCTGCGCCCCAAGGACGTAAAACTCGACAAGTACAAGGCTGAGTACAAGGCGCTAATCGATCACATCAATTCGTTGCTTGTCGATGCCAAGCTCTAGCACACGCTACCGGGGTGCAAGCAACTCACCAGCTTTCCGATCAGCGATAGGGCAGATAGCATGTCAGTCTGGATTAGGCGGGTCCAATGTAGATCGGGTGATTTGTTATCGGGCCAATTGGACATCCGATATCGATTCCAGTCAGAAGAACGTATCCGCCCTGATATCGTGTTCGTGTCATCAAACCAGGTGAATACACTGCACCGGAGGCACCCGCATGATCGAAATGGGGCGGCGGCGTTCTACTGGTGTTGAACCTTCCAGCGCAGATCTGGGAAAGCCCTGGTCCCACTGGATTTCTATAGGCAGCTTCTCCAGATCCAGAGGGAACCCATCCAGCCAAACCATGCTCATGGTGCCTCTGCTCCGTTATGAGATGACCATCTTCGGGTCAACGTAGATCCCCGAACTCGCCTCGTGCTTGCCCAGCTTCGTCTTGACGTGTACGAAGCCGTCTGTGGCCGGATTGATGCCCACGGTGAAGGCCACCCAGGTCGCGTTGTCGTAGATGGTCTGGGTGGAGCAAGCGCTGACCCATTTCATCCCATCCCAGTACTGGGCTTCCACCAGGAGCTCAGCTGCAGAAGGGAAGCTGGTCCAGCCGAATCCCAGAACATAGACGGTAATCGTCTTCGGTCCGGCAGTCACCCAAGCGCTGAAGTCCGGCCGCTTGAGCCAGGTATCGTCGATGGACAGTTGTGCATCCAAGGCGCAGTTGGAGCTGGGCTCATACTTGACCGAATGAGTGGCTCCTCCTGGCCTGGCCACTAAGGGATCCTTGGAGATCTTCCCCCGGTAGGTCCACCACTGGTTGAGTCCACCATCGCAGCTCTCAAATACAAGCGTCTGTCCGTCCTTCATGCCTGACGGTATGTGGTACGGCCCAGGGGTGAAATTGCAGTCGCGGACCCTGGCGATGGACTTGCCCGTTCCGGCGAAGTAGATATCATCCGCAGTTCCGGTGGTAGTGGGGAAGGTGCAGCAGTCGAAGAACATGTCTGACCCGTAGTTGGCCACCCCCACCTGGCTGTCGTCAGAGGCGCCGCCGAAACCGAAAACGCAGTTGTAGGCATAGCCCCGGATGCCGATGAAATGGGTGATGCTGGAATTGAAGACGCAGTCCCGGAGGTTGATGTCGAAAAGGCCGTGAGACCCGACGGCGCCGCCGTAGATAGACAGTATCTGGTGGAACTGGGTGCCGGAACGGACAATGGTGTCCAACCAGTTGTGCGAGGCGATGAGCTGGATGGCGTAGTTGGAGGTGTGTTGCGGATCGATGTAGAAGCGGTACCACCGCCACCACATGGTGTCCCAGGGGAATACCGCCGGGGACGCGGCGCCGGTGGTCTGGATGGTGGGCATGGTATCATCCTCGTCGCCCCAGGGATCGTCGGCCATGGAGCAGCTCCGGACCTCAATTAGGCCAGCGGCGCTGCCGTTCTCGTCCAGGTTCTGCGTGGCGGCATACACACCGACCTGCTTGGCCCGGCACTTCAGGACGTCCCCGGGGGACCGCACGGTCACGTTGAGGAACTGTCCCAGAGTCTGCCAGGCCTGGCCCGGGCTCAGCCCGTCGTTGGCATCGTTCCCGACTAGGAAGTCACAGTAGTACACGGTGCCCACCGGATTTCTGGACACGATGCCCCTGCCCCGGTAGTCAGCCTCCATGTAGCAAGCAGCGTACTTGTCCTTCAGCCTTCTGATCTGCGCCTGGAGCTCATCGACCGGACGCGTGGTAGCTATCACCTCACCGGTCTTGGGGTGTAACAAGGGCGGAGGAGACGGGGACTTCAGCATGTTCTCCAAATCCTTGATCCTGGTGGCGTAGTCCATCATCGCCCAGTCCAGCTGCCAGGGCTTCTTGTGCTCCACGCCGCGCAGGCGCAGTTTCTCCAGCCAGTCCTTCTGTTTCAGAGAGCCGTGAGTGTCCTTGATCTCCTCCAGAATGAGCTTCTGCCGGCTCTCTACCTCTGGAGTTGGCTTCGGCACTACCAGATCGATGCCCACTTGGTTCTCCTGACTTATCGCAAAATCATGCCCTGGCCCGCTTCTTGGTGGGGGCCTTCTTGGCGTAGCGGTGTTCCTTCCTCTTGTCTCTGAAGTACTGCAGAGTCAGTTGGGGATAGAGGACGAGCTGCGGCCGGGACCACTCGTAATCGGGCGCCTCAATCCCCTTCGTGCTCAGGCGATAGTAGACCCGGGGCGGCGCCTGGGCGCAGTACTCCTGCATGGAGGCGGGCTCTTCCTCACCCGTGCGCTCCACCCACCCCAGCTGCTTCAGCCAGTGAAAGTACCGCTGGAAGCTGTGGTAGCGGCACTTGACCAGGTTGTAGGGGATGCGGTTGAAGTGCCATTCCACCCTCTCGGCGTACTCGTGCGGGCTGTAGATGCTCTTCCCGGCCCGCACGCGGTCCTCGTTCTCCCAGGCCACGGCGTCCTCGGCGTAGGCCCGGTGAAGGGCCAGCTTGTAGTGGTAGAAGATGTCGGTCTGAACAGATCCCTTCCCCGGATCAATCTGGGCGCTGCCTTCGGGGGCATGTCCCAGCAGGAACTCCCTTATGAACCAGCCGCAGCCGAACGGCCGCAGAAAGCCCCCGATGGTCGGCCTCACTGCCACGGCCATGGGCTAGGCCACTCCTATGGGTTTGTTCACCGAGGTTTCTAGGGCATCGATAATCCGGTCCGACACCTTGCGGATGGAGGCCAGGTTCCGCTCCAGGATCTTCTTGTCCTGTGACCACAGGGCCACGTAGGAGAAGGAGCGGGTGCCCGTGTCGAAGCCGAAGTGGGCCCCCACGGTGAAGGCGGCGCTCTCGGCGATGGTCTCCGCATCCCGGCGCGGTATCTGGAACACCCCTTCGGAGTAGTAGTGCGCTACTTCATGAAGCAGCGTCTTCAGCTGCTGGGCGGGCGGTTCCTCCGGCCTCACCCAGATGTTCTTGCCCCAGTACATGCCCTTGATATCGGGATCCTGCTGCGGGCGGGAGTCGAAGCTCACGTCCAACCCCTGGGCCTTGGCCAGGCGCAGCGCCCGCTCAAAGAGGTCGGGGTTAGCCTCGCCGGTCAGCACCGGCACCTCAAACTCCGGCAGGGGCTTGCCCTCGGTCTGGCTAACGTCAAAGACATAGACCACCTTGAAGTAGACGGGCCGGAGCTCCTCTACCTCGGGCTCTTCCGGAGTCTCCCCCTCCTCAGTCGTCGGCTCCTTGGGAGTGGCGGGCTGGGTTCCCTTGGGCGGCATACAAGGGGCCAGGATGGCGATGCCCTTCTCCCCCTTATTCACCCACCTTCCCAGGTCCTTCCAGGTGTTGAAGCCGGCCACCCTGGTGGCATCCTTCTTCTGCAGCATGATGAGCATCAGGTTGCCGATGCTGTAGTCATGAAACTTGGACATGGTGAGCAGGAACTCGCGGAAGTTCTCGCCCTGCTGGATGGTCTCGACGCCCTCCCTGAGCCTTTTCAAGACGTCGTCGATCTTGCGCTCCTTGGTCTCCGGCTCCACGGCAAAGCTGTAGTCGGGGATGGGAGCACCCACCCAGCTCAGCAGGCCGTAATCCCGGGGCGATACCTTCTGGCAGCCTTCATCCAAACGCCTTGGTGCGGTTCTCCGCCGGCTACTGCTGGCCGTGGCTCTGCCCACTCTCCCCTCTTTGCTGGACTCACAGAGAAGCGAAGCTCTCTGGCAATCCCCCGACATGGCCTGGGCCAGGATCTTCACCGTGCCGGCCAGGAAGAAGCCCACAAGCAGAAACATGGTGAAAGAGGTGAAGGCGGGCACCCAGTCGGGCACCGATGTCTCTTCTTGCAGGGACAATATCTCCACAGCGACCTGATCACCGCTCTCGACATCCGCCAGTTCTCCGGCGTTAACCTCCAGGAAGTAGCGAGCGGGTATAGTAGACCGCACCAGGCACCCGGGCGGCACATTCCGATACACCTCGGTGACCGCCAGTGTCTCGGAGAGGAAAGCGATGTCGAGCGAGAAGAGCATCGGCTGGGTGGTGACCGTGATGGACTGCTCGCCGCCAAGGTCAAAGAGCATGCCGGTCTCCGCCTCCATCGCCGTGACTCCGCCCAGGCCCTGCACCAACTCCCAGTAGGTATTGGTCAGGCTGGCGAGCCACTGGCGACCGGCAATGGTGACCCTCACTTGCCCGGCCACTAGCGCGTCTCCCTCCGAACCGGAGGCAGCACCTCTGAGGCGCCAAACATGGCCAGGTCGTAGTTGCGGTGCCACCTGGTGGAGGCGGGAGGATCGGTCCTCTCCTCGAACCTCTGGCCGCGAATGGTCCGCGGTTTCATCCCCGGCGGGGCGATGGCGGAGAGTCCTTTCAAATATGACTGGATGGTGGTGTCCTCCCGGTACTTGGCCGGGGCCTTCGTCCCAAAATCCTGGTGATTGGCGTACTTACCCATGTGGCTCCTCCTCTCGCCATAGCTTGTCGTACCATTCCTTCTGCTCTTCCCCGGATACCTTGCGGTAGCGCATGGTGGAGGTAATGCTCTGATGTCCCAGGTACTCCTGCAGCAGTCTTAGACCATCGCCGGAGTCGTCCATCTTGACCGCCCTCACGGCGAAGGCGTCCCGCAGGCGGTGCGGGCTGATCCCTCTGGCCTGGCCCGTCTCCGGGTTATCCAGGTGGCCCAGCTTCGCCCGCTCAGCACAATCGCGAATGATGCGCCAGGCATGGCCGCGGCTCAGCCCAAAGAGATGGCCCTCCAGCCACGGTCCACCCTGCCGGACGTATTGACGCAGCATCTGCAGACTATCCTTATCCAAAGGCACCGTCCGCTGGCGGTGGCGCCTCTTCTCCTCGGCCACGGCCCGCTCCACCCTCATGCCGCAGTTGGGACAGAAGCGAGATGTCTTACTCAACCTGACGCTGCAGGCCGGGCAGGAGAGCCTCACCCGGGCCTTGAGGTGCAGGATAGTGACCGTGCCCCGGCTCCAGTCGATGTCGCTGGCCTTGATGGCCAGGGCCTCGGAGATACGGCAGCCGGTCCGGGAGAGCAGCCGGATGAGCAGCCGGTCGCGCAGGCATCCTGCCGCCGCCTCGAGCCGCTCCACCTCTATGATCTCCAGGTAAGCCTTCACGTCGCTCTCACCCCGCCGACAGCAGGGGCACCATCATGAACATCATCAGCCCCATGACCATCAGCATCATCACCATCTGCATGATCTGGCCGATATCGCTGATCACTCCTGAGGCCCAGTCCCAGGGCCATTCCTTGGTGGCGCGGTAGACCAGTCCCTCTGTGGCCAGGTCTTGGCCCAGGGACTCCACCTGCGCCTGGAAGGTGGGCATATCCACCGCCTCCCGGGGAGCCAATGAGATCTCGGCATACCAGCGGTTGGTCTCCCCGGTGGGCACGTCCTGGTACAAGGCTGCACCAAGGATCAGGAACCCGCGATCGATGGTCTCCCTGATCCGGGGCACCAGTACCGACGCTTCCATCTCCTCCCGAGACACGAACTCGATGAAGCCGTGGGTGTACATCTGGACGTTCTGCGCCAGAGGAGAAATCTCCTGATTCACCAGGTACCATGTCCGATCCATCGCCTACTTCTCCTCCAGGCCCATCTTTTGGGTCAGCTTGCCCATCACCGGCGCCAGCAGGCCGAGCAGCACAGGCACCGCGATGGCGGCGACGATCCCCTGCCACTGCGAGGCCTGCACCTGGGCGGCTGAGAACACGACCTGGCCACCCACAGCCGCCAGGAAATCGCTGGTGGCGTACCCCGCCAGCGTGTCCAACGGTACACCGCTCAGGTCCTCAGAAGGAGTGAAGGACACCGAGGCCTCCCAAAGGCCGGGGCTCATCTCCCTCAGATACACCAACTCCACCTGGCCACAAGTGCTGAAGGCCGCCACCAGGGCGGGCAGCAACTCAGCGCCGGTCTGGTCAGAGGCAAACTGAAAGGCGACCTCATACATGCCTGCCTCCCTCTAAGCCTGCGATGGCACCGGCTGGGCCACGTCGAAGTCGTAGGAGTAGAGCTCCCGGTACCAGTTGTCGTCCCACTCCTTCGAGGGTCCGCTCTTCCATTCGCCGGTGTTGCGGCTGTAGTACTCCATGAAGAAATTCACATCGCGGCGGTCGATGGTCCCGGCCGTGACCACGTGCATGAAAGATATCCCCGTGGTCACCTCGGGATAGAGGACGATCTCCGGGTAGTTGATCTGCTCTATCAGGCTGCCATGCCCGGGCAGGATGCTTCCCTCGTAGATTTTGAGGTGGGGCCGCACCTTCACTTGAGAGTCAGTGGTGTGGGGCGTGATCCCCACCGTAATGGCGATGGTAGTGCCCACCAGGAAGTGATCTCCAGCCGCTTGGGCCTGGTAGGCTCCCAGGGCTCGTATTACCGGTCGATCTATGGTTGCTTTCATGGCTTCTCCTCCTCAGGCCTTCTTGTCTGTCGGCGCCATCCCCTTCATCAAAGGCACCACCATGGCCAGCATCATCAGCATCATGATCATGCCCACCAGGCTGCCCATGTCCCCTATGGCCAGCCCGCTGCTGCCGGCGAAGACGTCTTTCCACTTGTGCGAGTATTCCTCTTCTCCGCTGACGAATATCTCCAGACCCACGTGGTGGCTGCCCTGGTAGTTGAGGGTATGATCGAAGGCCACCTGCTTGTACTCCCCGACGTCAAAGTGGACCGTCTGCTCATACTGGGCCAGCAGGCTGCTGTCCTGGTAGACGCTCATGCGAAATAGGGCGTCCGCAGGCACGTTCCCCTGGTAGGTCACCGGAAAGGTGATCTTCACCGTGCCCTGGAATCCCGGCGCCTCCGCGGCGGTGATCAGGGGCGTCTGCAGCACCAGATATCTCTCCACGCTCGCCTCCTACACCTTCACCGGCACCGGCTGGGCCACATCAAAGCTGTACTGGAACAGCTTGTTCCGAAAGACCTCGGCATCATCGTTGGCGATCACCATCCAGCTCGAGTTCACCGGCTGATCGTCGGTGTACCAGTGCACGTCATTGGGATTGTTGGGGTTGAACACCTCGCCGATCCAGAGCTCCATCCGGGCATCGTAGGCCACGCCGCTGCCCATGCTCCCCGCCGAGTAGACCGCCGGTGCGGTGAGAAACGCCTTGACCTCCCACTTCCCAGAGGCCGGTATCCACAACCCTCCCCGGGAGGTCTGCCAGCCGTTCTTGGCGATGACCCATCCGGAGATCCAGACGCCGCTGTTGAGAACGTAGCCCAGGCCAGACCGGTAGACCCCTCGGGCATCCTTGGTCACCTTGTAGTAGATGGTGACCAGGCCCCAGAAGGTGTCTCCCGGGTAGATGTCTATGGGCCGGTTGATCGGCGGCTCCCGGTAGCGCGAGGTGCGGAAGTAGCTGTCCTCGAAGATGCCCCCGTCCATCTCGATGTCGTAGCCGTTCTTGGTATAGTGCACGCTACCTCCTCACCGTCGACACCACCATGCCCAGCATCAGGGCCATCATGCCCACTCCCATCACCGGGCTCAGGTCCGCGGATGATTGCTGGGCGCCGGTTACCATGGCGGAGAGGGCCGGAGTGCCGAAGCCGTAGTCGTTGTCCTTGCCGCTGGGGGCGTCGGAGGGTTTCAGGCACACCGTTGGCGCCACGTTCTCCACGTCGTACCAGCTGACATACCAGGCCGGTCCGAACTCCCGCCGCCCCAGCTCCCAGATCAGGCCGATGACGCCGCTGGCGATGGGCGCGGAGAAAGAGGTGCCGGACTTGGCCACGTAGGCCTCATCCGACGCCTTGTCGGCCATGTGGAGCTCGGTGGCATAGAGAACGAAGTCCGGTTTCACCAGCCCTTCCTTGGTGGGGCCGCGGCTGCTCTGATCCCAGACGGCGAAGGTGCCCGAGGTAAGCCCGCCGATAGCCACCACCCAGGGATCGGTGGCGGGCGTCACCACGGAGCTCATCTGGCTGCCGCCGTTGCCGGCTGCCGCCACTATCTGCAGGCCGTGCTCCAGCACCGCCACCCGGCAGGCCACCCTGACCGGGTTATCGGGATCCCCGTCATCAGCTGCCCCGGCACTGATGTTGATCAGGTTGGGGTAGTCCGGGTGATTGGCGGACTTGCCATCCCTGACGGCGGCGTCGACCAGGTTGCAGACCTCATCGATGCCGTTGATGAGCATCTCGTCGGTGCCCTCGCCATCGTCGTTGAGCACCTTGATGTTCATCAGGACCGCCCCCGGCGCCACGCCGGTGTTGGCCTGGCCATGGAGGCCTCCGGCAATGAGATAGGCCACCGAGGTGCCGTGGCCATAGACGTCAGACGCCGTCTCTGACAGGCTGAAGTTCCGCTCCAGGATCACCTTTCCCTGCAGAGCTTCATGGGTAGACCGGATGCCGGAGTCCAGGACCGCCACCGTTAGGCCGTCTCCGGTCAGAGGGGGAGAGAAGGCGGCCCGGAAGGCCTCGAACACGTCGTTGATATTGAAGCCGCTCCCCAGCGCCACGATGTCCTCCGCGGGAAGGGTGATCACCTGGGAGAGGCTGGTGCCCCGGATCTCCTTGACCAGGATATTCGGCACCTTCGACAGCTTCTCCGCGCCATCCGGCTCCAGATCGCAGAAGACCTGGCCGAAGCGCGGCTTCGAGCTGACGTTTTTGGCCCCCGCCCGCAGGCAGGCGAGCTCTACGTCCACCAGCGGGAGCGATTTGGACATCACGCAGTACCTCATTGATCTACCTCCTGTACTCCAGGTTCATAAGCTGATCTCCAGGCCCTTGGCTCCGGCCAGCCAGTCCGAAGCCACCCAGCCCTGCAGTGACATATCCAGCGGGTCGGTGACATCCACCACATTCAGGCAGTTGCCGGCCCAGCCGTTGCTCACCACGGCGGCCAAGGTGCGGCTGCCAACCGGACATAGACGTATCTTCAGCGAGACCGTGAGTTGATCTAACTCCAGATCGGATCCGGTCAGCGCCGGGTGCGCCGGGTCGGAGCAGTCGATGGCCTTGGGACAGCCGTACCAGTGAGCCATGGCTCCTACCCTGCTCCTCCGAAAGGCACTCCGCCGACCACTACGGCGTGTTCACCCACCATCCGCACATCCCCTATCAGGTAGAGCTCTTCGTCATCGGTCAGCGTCCCCACGATATCCATGCTGTCCAGATCCAGCACCAGCAGCTGATGGGCCTGCTGGTTGGCGATGAAGGCCCGACCTCCGGAGACATCGAAGCCCTTCAGGTGGTGGAAATGGAGCTCATCCCTTAGCTCGGCGCTGATGCTGGGGAAGCCGCCCGCGATGGAGTACTTGACTATGTGGGTATGCCCCGTGGCCAGGATGGTGTGCTCGTCTACCGCCTTCAGGGTATGCAGGTCCGGGCCATCATCGGCGTAGTTTGGCTCGGACCAGTGGACCATTATCTGCCCGAACTCCGCGGGAGAGGGCACGGTGTTCACGTGGTAGATGTAGAGCATGAGCCAGTACCGCGGGAAGGGCACGCTCGGCCCCCAGGCGGCGGGGTCCTTCAT
>JAFGCL010000095.1 GCA_016932645.1 Dehalococcoidia bacterium
GATCACCGGCGGTGAGAGGCATCTCATCACTGCGGCCAGCGAAGGAGCCTTGGCGGGCATGGCCGCCAGCGAGTACCTGGCCCTGGAAAAGGTAAGAAAAGGGGAAATGTTCGAGGGGGCGAAGAACGGCAAATATGCGGATGAGTATTTGGCGATGCTTGGCAAAGCAGGGTAGGTAGCGGAAATGAGAGTATGTATCATCGGGACTGGAGACGGAGGAGCTGTTGCGGCGACTCAGATACACCGGTTGAGCGCCGGAGCGCAGATCGACCTGTTTTCCAGCAGGAAGGCTATCGGCTGTCCGCCCTGCGAAATGCCTCTGGTTATCAGCGGGGAAGTAGCCACCTGGGAAGAGCTGCTGCGCGGCTTCCGCGAGAATTCGTTCTGGGAGAAACGGGGCATAGGCCTGCACCTGAGCACGACGGTAACGGCGATAGACAGGGATGCAAGAAGGATTGTCGCCGGCAACGCAGAATATGGTTACGACAAGCTGGTATTGGCGCTCGGGGCTGTGCCGGTTGTTCCCCCGTTCCCGGGGCTGGATGGCGACAATGAATTCACCTTGAGCACCGACATGGCTGACGGCATAGCTCTTGGGAACTCCGTTGCGAAGCATTCAGAGGCCGCCATAGTAGGTGGTGGATTCATCGCCCTCGAGATTGCGGCGGCCCTCAGGGCAAGGGGTTACCGCAAGGTGTATCTCCTGGTAAGACAGCGCCTCTTGAGATCCTACCTGGACGAGGACATGGAGGGGAGACTCCGGGACCTGATCAAGAAGAATGGAGTTGAACTGATCCTGCCCGCCGACATCAAGGGCATTGAAAGCAGGCAGGGCAGGAAGTTGGTACGCTTCCCTGAACGGGAGATCGCGGTCGACTTCGTCTTCTTCGGCGCCGGCAGCAGGCCCAATGTTGAGCTGGCGCGGCAGGCCGGATTGAAGATAGGAGAGACCGGCAGCATTGAGGTCAACGAGTATCTCCAGACGAGCGACCCCGATATCTACGCTGCCGGTGATTGCATGCAGAACTGGGAACTGGCCACGAGCCAGAGAAGAAGACTGCAATCAGCCATGAATGCGGTTCGCAACGGCTACATAGCCGGAAGGAACGTGGCTCTGGGCAACACAGTCGCCTATCACGGCACTGTCATGCCCTTCGTGACCAAGATCTTCAACCACCAGATCGGGGCTGTAGGGCTGACCGAGAAAGAGGCCGCAGAGAGAGGGCTGGAGACGCTCTCAGTGACGGTGGAAACCCCCCGGCTCCGCGACAGGTTCCACGGCAAGCCAGCCTGCTACCGGTTTATTGCCGATACAAAGAGCGGAGCATTGCTCGGCGCCCAACTGATGTCCGAGGAAATAGTGACTGGCACCATCGATAAGATGGCAGTGGCAATTGCCTCGAAGATGCCTGTTGTCAAGCTGGTGCAGCTGGACAGCTGTTACTCACCCAGTGTCCAGGAGGACCAGATAGCGGTTCCGCTCCACCGGCTGATAGACAAGCTTGAACGAAGATGATCTGCAACACTCGTCAATTGACTGACGCCTTTGCTTGGAGTTGATTTCGCCAGGATGGGGACCACGTCGCTTTCGATGGATGGGAGGCCGAATTAGAGTCTGCCGTTCTGTATACCGTTCAGTTGAGCCCGCCACTGCCTGCAGAAGTTGGCAAGAGTGAAGCAAGAGTTGACAGAGCACTTGCCAAGCACCTGCCTGCTGCGCCGACCAGTTCTTCCGTCATGGAGACCGCTTTATGCGCTTGGATGATGCAGGGGTAAGTCACCCTGTCTGCCGTAGCATCAGCCACCGCGTATCTTCGCGCATTGACCATTAGATGGGTCTCCGATTTTGCCTTGGGACAGCGCTGGTGATATCTTGGTCGGAAAGAAGATGCCTGCTATTGGATTGCCGATACCAGGAGAGGACGATGCCGGAGAAGCACAGTGATTGAGACAGAGGTGTTGATCATAGGCGGTGGTGTGATCGGAGCAGCGATCGCCAGGGATCTCTCCAGGCATAAGACTGACGTTACCCTGGTTGAGAGAGAGGTCGACATTGGCTGGGGCTGCACCAAGGCAAACGTCTGTTTGGTTTGCCAGGGCGCGGATTGCCTGCAGTTCAGACCCGAATACCATGAGAGCCAACTGGCATGGAAAAGCATGTCCATGATGGAACCTCTGTGCAAGGAACTGGATGTCCCGTTCGAGAGGGTGGGGGAGTTGGCCGTCTTCTGGAACAACGAAGAAATGGCGAAATACAAGAAGCTCAAGTCAAGAGCGGAGGCAGCGGGATTCAAGACTCACGAACTGATAGACCAGGAGCGCCTGCGTGAGATGGAGCCGAACGTCTCCAGAAAGGCCATCGGTGCGCTGTTCGATCCTCTCATCGCCATAGTAGACCCGGTGAGGCTGGCCATGGCGCTCACTGAGAATGCGCGGCAGAATGGCGTGAACGTGCTTCTGGGGACCGACGTTCTGGCTATAGCACCCATTTCGTCGGGGTTTGACGTGACGACAAGTTCGGGTCCCATGAGAAGCAGGTACATCGTCAACGCTGCCGGGGTTGCCGCGGACAAGGTGGCTCGCATGGTGAATGCGGACGATTTTGTGGTGTACCCGGTCAAGGCGCAGATCGCCGTCCTCGACAAGCGTGTCGGTGACCTGCTCAAGCACGAGGTACACTGCATACCTGAATCGCGCGCGGATTTGAAC
>JAFGCL010000096.1 GCA_016932645.1 Dehalococcoidia bacterium
AGCGGAGCGGATCGCCGCGGGCCCGCCCATAGCCCAGGAGATGGCCAAGTACGGCGTGTACAAGGGGCTGCTCTGGGACTTCCGGACAGCGCTGGACTTCGAGAACTACGCCATCAAGGTCTGTGCGGGGACCGAGGACTTCAAGGAAGGCGTCAAGGCCTTCGTCGAGAAGCGCAAGCCTGATTTCAAGGGACGTTAGTCCTGGCTCTTCCCGTTGTCAGAGGACGGCAGGCATTGAGCCTGCCGTCCTTCTTTTTGCCCGGCAACTGCTTCGGAACAATGGTGGGTACGGTATCGCCGGGGTGTCCGGCGGCTACCTACGATCCATGGCACAGGCAACTCTCACTTGCCGCAACTTAAATTTGACTTCAGCACGGTGCTCCGCATTCACTTGCTGGCCAGGACTTCGTCAATAGCAGCCACCAGGGCGTCTCTGTCTTCTACACCGCGAAAGCGCTGCGGATACACGATGTACCCTTTGCTGTTCTTGCCTTCTATCACAAGCATTGCCGGGAAGTCAGTGACATCAAACTTGCCGGCAGCCTCCGGCCACACTTCAGCGTCAATCCGTTGGAAATGAAGGCACTCGCCGTAAAGCTCCGCCAGTTCCGAAATCATGCTTAACTCCGCTGAGACGTCTTCACTCTCGCCTTCCCACAAGAACACCACCACAACGGCATCATTCTCCAGGGCGTCGTCAATGCCCTCCTTCCAGGGGGCCTTCTCCTGGGGTAGCACGGTGTAAGTCAGCAGCATGGCAACGATCACTATTATGGCGCCAAAGGCAATAATAGCCGCCCTCGGAACACGTAGCCTCTGCAGTCTCAACAATTGCCCGATACTCACCACCCCGGCCCTCTCTCGCTGGTAGATCAGCAGTCCGGCCACAAACAACATGACGAAGTCAACGATCAGGGAGGTGGTGTGACTCATGTTGACCAGGTTTCCCAGGCAACCGCAGGCTTCTCCAATGTCTTTGAAGAAGCTGGAGATGTTGGCTACCATGAAACTGAGCGTCATGAGGATGCAGATCGCAGAGGCAAATGTGGGGAATATGCCCAGCACCAGACACCAGCCGATGAAGAGTTCCACCCAGGGAAGAACGGTGCCGAAGAGATCGGCAAGGCCCACCGGCAACATGTGATAGTGCTGAACGGCATCGACGAACAGGTCAGGGTACTGGAGCTTGGTGAAGCTCGATATTATGAAGAGAACACCAAGAGCCACGCGTAGAACAGTCAAGACGCCAATGGCCAGGGTGTTCCACCTGCCATCGATCTTCATGATGCTCCTTTCAAGTGATCCCTCTGCGTTGGAACTGATCCACGTATTCTATCCGTTTTCCATGGTTTGGCCAATGCAGATCGACATCCAGGATTATTGGTGCCCAAAGGAAGCGGCCTAGGGCTTCCGGTTCCCCTCCCCTTTCTCCAGGCCGTCTATTATCATCTGGGTCACCTCAGCTTTGCTGGGCACCTTGCCCGAACATACCAATTCCTCGTTTATCACCAGGCCCGGCGTCATGAGTATGGGATAGGTCATAATCTTCTTCATGTCTTTTACTTCTTCCACGCTGGCGTCGACGGCCAATTCCTTTACCACCTCCCGCACCACCTGCTCCAGTTGATGGCACTTAGAACAGCCGGGGCCCAGAACCTTGATTTTCATGTCTCCTCCTCTCGATCTATTCGATGATCAGCCCAAAGACGTATCCGCAGATGGTTGCCAGCACAACCACGATGGCTACGTAGGTCAATGTCTTTTTGGTACCCATGACGCTGCGCAGCACCAGCACGCTGGGCAGCGAGAGCGCCGGGCCGGCCAGAAGAAGGGCCAGCGCCGGCCCCTTGCCCATGCCCAAGTCCATGAAGGCCCTGATGATGGGCACCTCGGTCAGGGTGGCGAAGTACATCAGCGCCCCAAAAAGCGAGGCGATGGAGTTCCCCAGGATAGTGTTGCCGCCCACGTAGTCCGTAACCACGGATTCCGGAATGGCGTACTTGAGGATTCCGGCGGCGAAGACCCCCACCAGCAGCCAGGGCAAAATGAGGCGGCCAAGATGAAGTGTCTCCTTCATCCACTGCACAATCTCGCCCTTCTTGAACCAGCGCCAGAGCAGCACCAGGAGCAAGGCCATCAGAACCCCGAGAATGATCCATTGCTTCGATGCGGCGGAGAGCAGAATGCCGACCAGAATCCCGAAGAAGCTGGCCTGCTGCCAGAGCTTCTTGCCGTCCGGATCGGCAGCGAGCATGGCAAAGGCCTTCTCGTCCTTCTCCGTTTCTTCTTTCCGGTAGATGAAGGCCATGACCAGGCCAACCACGATAGAGAAGCTGACGGCTCCTATGGCTCTGGCAAGGCCGATATCGTACCCCAGCAGTCTGGCCGAATAGGTGATGGCCAGGACATTTATAGCCGGTCCCGAGAATAGGAAGGCGATGGCCGGGCCAAGGCCCGCCCCCCGCTTGTAGATCCCCCCAAACAGAGGCAAGACGGTGCAGGAGCATACCGCCAGGATGGTTCCGGACACCGAGGCCACGCCATACGACATCACCTTTTTGGCCTTCGGGCCAAAGTACTTCAGCACCGCAGCCTGGGAGAGGAAAGCCGCGATGGCCCCGCCGATGAACAGTGCCGGCACGAGGCAGGTGATGACGTGGGCCGAAAGGTACTCGATCAGCCCATCGATGCCGGCCCGTAGTATCTCGAGAAACGTATCCAATGCCCCCAGCTTGGCCTATATGCGCATTGCCGCAAGCATTCGCTGAAAAAAAGAGCCGGTCATCGCGCGCACTTCTTCACACATCCCGGGCCAACCCGTTCCGCCGTCTTGAGCCGCTTGCGGTCCAAAGCAGCCACCTCGTCGCGTTCCAGTAATTTCCGCACTGACTCAACCAAGGACGGATAGTATTCCTTCATCCGGTCTTGGTCTATGGAGTAGAGAGCCCAGAGGCCCTCCTTCCTCATTCGCAGGAAGCCGGCGTCGTGCAGGATACCCAAGTTGCGGGAAGCCCTGGTCTGCGAGATATCCAGCGCCTGCATCACCTCGCAGACGCAGCACTCCCTCTCCAGGAGAACATTGAGAATCCTCAGCCGAGTCTCATCCGAGAGCGCCTTCATGGCTTTGACAACGTCTTTCATGCTTCTCCCTGCGATTATATGCGGATATCCGCCTATAGTCTACGTCTGCAACCGGGATTGGTCAAATCACACCGCCGTCTGCGTGACGCAGCGGTGCGGCATGGGCCACCTTTGCGTGAGAAGGCTGCTCCGAGGACTTTAGCTGGCAATCACGGAACAGAATTGGCCGCAGTGCCGACAGACTACGCCCTGATGTCCTGTGAGGTCCGGCCATGGAGCATGGTCGTGATGTCAGTGCAGGGCTCGACGGCTCTCAGAAGCTCGCTAGTGACACGGCGGTGCAGGTGCGGTTGGTACACGCCGATCACCTCGACATAGCGTGAACCGATGACGACCGGCGCCCTGAAGGCATACGCTAAGTAGGCGTTGAGCACTTGCACCATTGAGTCGAAACTCCCTCTGGAGACCTGCGATTGGTGCGCCCTGATCGCCGCCATCTTTCCCGTCATCTCTCGATCAACGCCGACCATCAGAACCTGATCTACCGGATCAGGCAGTTTCCGGTAGAAATCAGGAAAGAGCCACACGAAGTACTTCACAATCAAGGGATGAGGCTGGAGCTTCTCCACAGCAGCCAAGACAAGATCATGAGTGGCCCTGTGGTCAGGATGCATGTCGGCACGGGACGGACACAGAATGAGATCGGCCTTGGCATCTAACAGAATGGACTCCAATTGCTCATTGACCCACTTACGCTGGATACTACTCAGCTTCTCAGCCGTGCCATCCTCCACTCCGAGATCGAAGAAGCGGCCGACGCCAAGCAAGCGGCGCTCTTTCTCGGCTTCCTTCTTCCTGACCTCAACCAGTCTGGCCGGCGTAATCGTGTCGCTCCCATGGCAGCCGTCGGTCACATAGACGTATGTGATCTCCCAACCGTGCCTGACCATCTTCTGCAACACACCGCCGATAGCGATGGCGCAGTCGTCGTTATGCGGCTGGAAACACAGAGCGTTCATTCACCGGCCTCATCACCAGGCATGAAATGCATCTTGGTCTATTCTACATGAACCGGGCCATGAGAGCGCCGGAGAGGGATTTCCTTCAAGAACAGCGTTGCCAAGAAAGCCACCACCACAACGGCGGCGCCGACCGCGAAGACATAGGTTATCGCCGTCGCCAGATCCCTGCCGACTAACTCCAGAAACTGCCCTGCCAAATCATGGCCCAGCAGCCCTTCAATATCGGCCCGCGCTGTCGCGTCCATCAGAGCTTCAGGGTTGCCAGTCACCTGGGAGAGCAATTCACGAGGCACACCCAGCGCGGCGATAGAATCATTCCCCATCACGTTCGACGAGAACCTGCTAGCCATGATAGAACCGAAGACGGCCAGGCCAACAGCCTGACCGATGGACTGGAAGAACTGTACCGAAGACGTGGCCACGCCCATTATGCGGTATGCCACGGCGTTCTGGACCGCGATGACGAACAGCGGCAGAGCGATGCCCATTCCGACGCCTGTGATCACGATATTGAGCACAGCCGTACCGTGGCTGGTTTCAGGCGTCATGAGGGAGAGCAGGAACATGCCGGTCGCCATCGTGGCCAACCCAATGATGGCCTGGACACGATAGTGGCCCCCGAGTCGCGAGATAGCCTGCCCTGACAGGGTGCTGGAGACGACCATGGCCAGCATCATCGGCATCAGAAGCGTACCGCTGTATGTTGCCGACCGCCCCAGGACAGCCTGGAAGAAGAGTGGTATGAAGATGATGATGCCAAACATTCCCATGCCGATGCAGAAGCGAACGATCACCGACACAACGACTATCTGACTGCGGAAGATCTCCAGTGGCATGATAGGCTCTGCGGCACGCGCTTCGGTAACTACGAAGACGATCAGCATTACCGCTGATGTGGTCAGCGCACCAATGACCGGCAACGACACCCAATCGTACTCCGCCCCTGCCCAGGACAGCCCCACGATCAGCGGGGCAATGCAGAGCACCAGCGCTGCCATACCCAGGTAGTCGATCTTGTGTTTGGTCTGCGTTGGCCTCACGTCGGGGAAGAATCGAATGAACGCCAGGATTACCGGGATGCCCAAAGGCAGGTTAATGTAGAAGATCCAGTGCCAGGAAATATGATCCGTGATGAATCCGCCC
>JAFGCL010000097.1 GCA_016932645.1 Dehalococcoidia bacterium
GGACAACGTGGATGCGGTAGTTGAGGATATCCGCGAGATTTTCGACGAAGAGACCGCCGACGTCACCACCGCTCAGGACACGTATGAACGAATCGGGAGTTCGGTGAGCAGCGCTGAGAGCACCAGCAACATCGGCATGATAGTGGCCTTCGTCGTGGCCGGAGTAGTGGTTCTGTTCTCCGTGGTCCTGATGATCCGTCAGAGGGTGAAAGAGATCGGAATCCTGAAGGCAATCGGGGCCTCCAACTGGCGCATCGGGCTGCAGTTCAGCCTGGAAACCCTGGCGGTCAGCGTGGTGGCAGCCATCATCGGAGCACTGATAACCTATCCTCTAGCTCAGAAGGTGGCTGACCTCATGACCGGCGGCGATCCGTCGGGGCCCGTTGGGGGCTTTGGAGGAGGCCGGGGAGGCATGTTCGCAGAGGTCGGCGGGAGCATTGGCGGGTTGGATGTAGCCGTGTCGCCGACCGTGTTCCTCTATGCCTTGGCAATAGCCGCTGGTCTGGCGATCCTGGCCAGCGTTCTGCCCGCTTGGTACATCTCCCGAGTCAGACCTGCGGAGGTATTGCGCAATGAGTAACACCAATGGAGTCATCGTCACAGTAGACAGGCTATCCAAGCACTTCAAATCGGGAGGCACCACGGTGCCAGCAGTTGACGGCGTCAGTTTCGAACTGCCCCGCGGCAAGATGATAGCCATCAAGGGGGCCAGCGGCAGCGGCAAGAGCACCCTGCTCAACCTGATAGGAGCCCTGGACAAACCCACATCCGGAACCATCACCGTAGATGGCATGGACATATCGCGGATACACGGCGGAGGAGAGGTCAAGTACCGCCTCGGCAAGGTAGGCTTTGTCTTTCAGTCCTACTACCTGATTCCCAACATGACCGCTCTGGAGAATGTCATGCTGCCCATGGAGTTGAACGGCACGAAGATGAAGGACCGTCAGGCAAAGGCGCGCGACCTGCTGAAGCGGGTCGGGATCGGCGAATCCCTCCAGGCCCGCCGCCCCACCCGGCTGTCGGGCGGTGAACAGCAGCGGGTAGCCATCGCACGCGCCCTCGCCAACGACCCCTCCATCATCCTGGGAGACGAGCCCACCGGCAACCTAGACTCCAAGACCGGCAAGCGCATTGTCGAGCTACTATACAGTCTGACCAAGGATGGCAAGACGGTCATAGTGGCCACACACGCCACGGAGATAGCCACGAGGGCCGACATGGTCCTGGAGATGGAAGATGGCAAGGTGACCATTGCTTCTGTATTCGAGAGCGCGAAGAGATAAGCCTGACCCTGTCAGCCAAGAGGAGACCCCAGCTGCGCGAACGAATGGCTACTCTAGGCTGCAGTGGGTCCTACTACTACAGGGGACGCTTTCGATCAAGCATGGCTTGGTCTAGAGTGGCCAGCGAGCGCAGCGTACAGAACACGCTACGTTACGAGAAGAGGCAGGATATTGAGACATGCGTGAGCCGCACGGTTGCAGCCAATCACGAGCTTATTGGGCAGGCAGCCGGTCAAGATCAACAGCCCTCCTCTTCGTATGCAGTGAAACAGTTCTTGCGCCACGAACGGTGAGCGGTGGGATCTACCATGCCAAGCAAGATCGGGTTGATAGTCTGGGGAGCAGTGATGGTGGTGATGTGCCTCGTAGCCATCGAGGTCGTGAGGACTCAGTCTTAGTCCGGAATCAGCCTGGCAGCGAGATCTGCGCCATGAATGGTGGAGGCCGTCTGACTCCGAGGATTTGACCATACCGAATTCGACGATCACGAGGATTGATTTGCGGAGCAGGTCGTATTGCTCTGGGTTTGTATTTAGGAGCCTGCTATCGGAGGAAGACAAATGCGATTAATGAAGCACCTCATGTTTGTCCTGGTGATTCTGGGGGTGATCTGTGGTGGCCTGGCCGCTTTCTTGGTCACCAGGTCGAGCGATCATACGAACGCCGCCAACACTCCAATCAATGCGGTCTGGACTCCTATCTATGTGGACGATCAAGTGGGTACGTCATTGTCCAAAGTTGACTTGGTCGAGACTGTATCGCTCGTGGTAGTCTCCATCACCACAGAGGGCGTGAGCTATGACATGTTCTATAGAGCGATCCCCGAGAGCGGCGCTGCCAGCGGAATCATCATAGATCCAAAGGGATACATAGTGACCAACTATCATGTGGTGGAAGATGCCACCACCCTGACTGTCACGCTCAGTGATGGCCGCAGCTATGAGGCTGTAAAATGGGCCGGAGACGAGGAAACCGATCTGGCTGTGGTCCAGATTGCAGCTGATGAGGACTTGCCTTATGCCCATTTCTTGAGCAACTCGATTGAGAAGCTCAGTCTGCTCGAAGAAGTCGTGGCCGTCGGCAACGCACTGGCATTACCCGGCGGGCCAACCTGGACCGAAGGTGTGGTCAGCTACCTGGGGCGCTCCATCGAGATGGAGAGCGGTGTGGTGCTCGATGATCTCATCCAAACGGACACCGCCATCAACTCAGGGAACAGCGGAGGCCCTCTGGTGAACATGGCGGGCCAAGTGGTGGGCATCAACACGGCAGTCGCTTCAAATGCAGAGAATATCGGGTTCGCCATAAGCACCGACACAGCCATTGACACCGTCTATTCACTGGTAACGGAGGGTTCTGAGTCCTTCGCCTGGCTCGGTGTGAACACGCTTACAGTTACGCAGTCCGTCAAGTCGCAGTACCGACTCGCCGTTGACTCAGGCGCTCTGGTAGCCTCGGCCGTGTCCGGCAGTCCAGCATACGAGGCAGGACTGAGAGCATATGATGTCATCATCAGGATCGATGACACGGAAATAAGCAGCAGCCAGGATCTGGCTTCCGCCATACAGCAACACAGCCCGGGCGACAAGGTCACCGTCACATACTACGACTATAGCCAAAGGCAAACGACGACTGCGGAGGCCACGCTGGGCCAGAGACCGTCCGGCTGATGAGGCTGTGCGATTCGAGCTCTCCTTTGTGCCAGCTTAATGGACGCGCTGGATTCGTGCCCTGTTTCGCACACGACCTTGATGCATCAGGGACATTCGCCCCGAGACATTGCACGCTTCCGGTGGATTTCTGACAACTCCGCCCGTTATACTGTTAATGGTCTGCCGTCCGAGTAGGCCGAGTGCGAAGATGGAACGCGTGCAGTACTAGAGGCACTGTGGTTCTGCAGGCATCCTAACGGAGGGGTTATCGTGAGACTGAAACAGCAACATGTGGCGCCATTGTGCCTGGTCGCTATCCTTGTCGCTCTCCTCGTTTCTCTGTTTGCCCCGGCTGCTTCCGTTTCTGCTGCCACCATTGTCAGTCCTGATGGCTGGGGATGGCAGAATCCGCTGCCTCAGGGAAACGTCCTGCGGGCTGTCTGGAGCAGCAACTCCTCGGACGTCTTCGCCGTCGGGCATGGAGGCACCATTATCCACTACGACGGCAGCGCCTGGAACAGCATGAGCAGCGTAACGACTCACGTACTCTTGAGCGTGTGGGGCACTTCCTCCTCTGATGTCTTCGCTGTCGGGAACGGCGGTACCGTCGTCCACTACGATGGAACCACCTGGAAATCGATGACCAGCAGCACATCCAATGACCTCTATGGTGTCTGGGGGAGCTCTTCTTCTGATGTCTTCGCTGTGGGAATCAATGGCACTATCCTCCACTACGACGGCAGCGCCTGGGCCACCATGGACAGCAACACCACCAGCTATCTGTACGGGGTTTGGGGCATTTCTTCCTCAGATGTCTTCGCCATCGGGGGCAGCGGTACTATCGTGCATTACGACGGCAGTGCCTGGAGCACCATGGACAGCAACACCACCAGCTATCTGCACGGCGTATGTGGCACTTCTTCCTCAGATGTCTTCGCCGTCGGGTACCTCGGCACCATCCTGCACTACGATGGCAGCACTTGGAGCGCCATGGACAGCAACACCGCTACCTACCTGTACGGTGTGTGGGGCAGTTCCCCCACCGATGTCTTTACCATCGGGAACGGGGGCACTATCCTGCACTACGATGGCAGCACTTGGAGCGCCATGAGCAGCGGCACGACCAGGACTTTGTACGGCATGTGGGGCAGTTCGTCTTCCGAAGTCGTCGCCGTGGGTTACTCCGGCGTTATCCTGAAGTATGATGGGGCTACGTGGATCGCCGCGGGCAGCGTCACATACGACGACCTCGCTGGCATCTGGGGCGCGTCCACAGACGACATCTTCGCCGTAGGGGACGGAGGCACCATCATCCGCTATAACGGCAGTGCCTGGAGCGCCATGCCCAGCGGCACGACCCACGACCTTGCTGGCATTTGGGGTGCGTCTACAGAAAACGTCTTCGCCGTCGGGGACAGCGGCGCTATCTACCGCTACGATGGCAGCACGTGGAGTTCCATGACCAGCGACACCACGACCAAACTCTGTGGCGTATGGGGCAGTTCCTCAGACAATGTCTTCGCTGTCGGAGACGGTGGAACCATCCTACACTACGACGGCAGCACCTGGAGTGCCATGGAGAGCAACACGACCAAGAACCTGTACGGCGTTTGGGGCAGTTCCTCTGACAACGTCTTCGCTGTTGGAGACAGCGGCACCGTCATACGCTACAACGGCAGTGCCTGGAGCACGGTGACCAGCGGTACGACCAAGAACCTGTACGGCGTCTGGGGTAGTTCCTCCGATAACGTCTTCGCCGTCGGCACCGGGGGCACCGTGGTCAAGTGGAATGGCAGCGCCTGGAGCACCATGACCAGCGGCACCACCAACAATCTGTATGGGGTCTGGGGTAGTTCCTCCGATAACGTCTTAGCCGTTGGGGTCGGTGGTGCCGTCCTCCACTATGACGGCACCGATTGGAGCACCATGAGCAGCGGTGCTTCCGCCAATCACCTGCGCGGCATCTGGGGAGTCTCCTCCGAGAACGCCTTCGCTGTCGGGGACAGCGGCACCATCATCCACTACAAGGAGACTCCCACCACGCGGCCAGCGATAGTCTCAGTCAGCCCCAATAAGGCCGTTCAGGGACAACAGGATTTGAGCGTGACGATTACAGGCACCTATTTCCTCGGGGCTACGACCGTGAGCTTCGGCTCAGAGGTAGCCGTGGACAACGTCACCGTCAGTAGCAGCACCCAGATAACGGCCAGCATCTCGGTTGACAGCGTAGCCGTCCTCGGCGCCAGAGACGTCTCTGTGACCACGCCGGCGGGTACCGGCACTCTGGCCGACGGGTTCACCATCACCCGACCTTCGCCAACCATTACCTCGATCGAACCCAAACAGGGCATCCAAGGGGAGACGCTCACAGTAGTCATCACCGGCACCTACCTTGAGGGTGCCACGTCATTAGGCCTCGGTGCGGAAATAACCGTCGACAACCGCACTGTGGTCAGTGACACCCAAATAACGGCTCAGATCTCCATCAGCAGCACGGCTACACTCGGAACCAGGGCCGTGTCAGTTACCACCCAGGCAGGCACCGCCACGCTGGCCAGCGCCTTCACCGTCAACCAGAAGGAAACCCCGGCAAAGAGCTCAAACAGCAACAAGATATGGATCGGCGTTGGGGTAGGAGCAGGCGTTCTGGTAGCGGCTGCTGTGATTGTCTACCTCGTCATGAGAAATCGAGCCTCTGAAGGCACAAAGCGGCCGGTCCGAAGAAGGTAACGAAATCGGGGGGATCCCCCACTCTCGTGAGGCGATCTGCACACCTCAGCCACGTAGCGCAGACCTGATTGCGCCGGCCTGGCCTGGGTGTCGCGCTCTTCCACCATGCCATAACCTCGTTGCCGATGTGTAGCCCCGTTTACACTCCCCCTGCCGTCACCATGATGTCACCTCACGGTGCGCCTCCAAGAAAGGCGCCCGCTTCCTTGGCAAAGAACCTCGACTCGGATGGGTCTTCTTTGTGTGGCGGTCTCAGGGCGGGGCGACTGACCGCCGTGTCTCTGCCATCTATCGCAAGGCGATTGCGTGTGATATCATCCCAGCAGGCGATCGAGAGGCTCGAAGAGCGACAAGGAGACGGAGGGGCACGCGCAAGATGGAAGATGCAGCATTCCTGGTTCGGGTTCCCCTCTTCGCTTCACTGAAGCCGGCTCTCCTCGATGAACTCGCCGGGAAGCTCGCACCCAAGAGCTACCGCCGTGGAGAAGTCATCTTCCACCAGGACGATCCCGGCTCTGCCATGCACCTCATCAAATCGGGCCAGGTGAAGATCGCCACCACCTCTGCAGAAGGAGAAGAAGTCATCATGGCTCTCCTGAAGGACGGCGATTTCTTCGGGGAGCTCTCTCTGCTGGACGACAAACCCCGTTCGGCCAATGCGGTGGCCATGGAGGCCACCCAGACGCTGATTCTGCGAAGGGATGACTTCGCGGACATGCTGAGCAAACACCACGAAATGGTGGGCGGCGTTCTGGTGTCGCTGGCTGAGCGCCTGCGGCGCACCGACCAATTGCTGGAGGATGCCGTGTTCCTGGACCTGCCGGCGCGGTTGTCAAAGCGCCTGCTCGAGCTAGCTCAGAAGCATGGCATCAAGACCGCCAAGGGCCTGGAGATCGATCTGCGCCTAACGCAGCAGGACCTGGCCGCAGCCCTGGGCGTGACTCGGGTCGCTCTCAACAAGCATCTCGGCCGGCTGCAGGATGAAGAGCTCATATCGCTGGAAAGCAAGCGTATTATCATCACCCGCCCCGAAGAACTGAGAAAGCGGGTCTACTAGCCTCTCTGGAAGCTCGACTGCCCGTCCCTTTCCATCTCGACTCGGAAAGGTTGCACCAGAGAACGGTGGCCACAGCCCACACTGCGGACCTGCCAAATACAGACAAGCCTTGCTTTACCATCGCCACACATCGGGGTGCGCAGAGGGCCTGATGCAGTTCCCATGGAGCCCGGCTATGCAGTGGATTTCCGCCTACGCGACAATTATTAGAGACGGAAGAGAAGTAGGTGCCCTGAGCGTTTTCTTGATGGGTCTGGGAGTCCTGCTGCTAGCGCTTGGCTCCTGCACCGGATTCTACAGCATCCCCATCGGCTTCGTAGCACTGGTGGCCTGCTGGGTGGTGGCCATAACCCTGAGGGTCTTCTACTTCGGCGGCAACCGCGATGAGCACCGATATCGCTACTCCTAGCCAGATAGCTCCCAGAAAGGTACGCCTCCTTCTTGATCAAGGACCCTCCCCCTGGAGGGTCCTTGTTTTAGGCCTGTGCGTTCGTACTACCCAGGGGTTTCCGTTAGATCAAAGCAGCCAATGCAGTTATAATTACTGAACGAGGAGGTCAAGTTGCGCATTGTCCGATTCGAAGCAGAAAGCAAGCCCAGGTACGGGATACTGGACGGAAGCGCAGTTCGTGGCCTCCAACGAAGCCCTTTCGCCAGCTTCAGAAATGGGCAACACCACCCCAACTTCGACGGCAGCCGCTACAAACTCAACGAGGTGAGGCTCCTCGCCCCCTGCACACCATCAAAAATGATCTGCCTTGGGGTCAACTACCGCAGCCACGCTATAGAAACGGGGCTGGCCATACCTCCCGTGCCTCTCATCTTCCTCAAGCCCTCAACGGCAGTCATCGGCCCCGAGGACAAGATCGTGCTTCCCCGGCTGGAGAAACGCCGCGTGGATTATGAAGCCGAACTGGGTGTGGTGATCGGCAAGCGGGTCAAGGGGATTTCCACGGAGCGCGCCAAGGAATGCGTCTTCGGCTACACCTGCTTCAACGACGTATCTGAACGCTACGCTCAGAAGTCAGACGGTCAGTGGACAAGATGCAAGGGCTATGACACCTTCGCACCCATCGGCCCGTGGACAGAGACTGAAATCGAGCCCGACGATCTGAAGGTGGAGTCCTACCTCAATGGTGAAATGCGCCAGTCCGCCCGCACCAGCGATCTCATCTTCGGCATCGCCGAGATCATCAGCTTCATATCCGGCATCATGACGCTGTTGCCGGGCGACATCATCGCCACCGGGACTCCTTCAGGAATAGGCAAGATGCACCCTGGAGACATGATCGAGATCAAGATAGAGAAGATCGGCACTCTGAAGAACTACGTTGTGGATCACGATTAAGGAGTGAGGCATTGCATAAGCTGAGATACCTCTTCAGTCCGCTCAAGATAGGCTCCTTGCAGGTGCAGAACCGGATTGTCATGTCCGGCATGGATCCAGGCTTCGGCATCGACGATGACGGGTGCGTCACTGACCAACTGACTGAGTATCTGGTGGAGAGAGCCCGCAGCCGACCGGGCATGATCGTGACCGGAGCCAAGCCGGTTCATCCGCTCGGCTCGGCCGACCCCAAGACCGTCAAGATGGTGCCTCTGTGGGAGGAAAGAGTCCTCCCCAGTCTGGAACGTATGGTGAAGGCGGTTCATCAGTACGATGTCAGATTCGGAGCACAGTTGAACCATGCCGGCCTGGCCCACTTGCCGCAGGAGTCCGTCTGCCCCTCCGCCATCCCCGAACTCGCCGGAATGGGCCTTCCCGTCAGGGAAGCTACCAAGGATGACTTGAAGGAGTATACCCAGGCATTCGCTGTCGCCGCTGAGCGCTGCGTGAAGGTGGGCTTCGACTTCGTGGAAATTCACGGCGGACATGGCTACCTCATCAACACGTTTCTCTCCCCCTTCTACAACAGGAGAACCGACGAATATGGCGGCAGCTTCGAGAACCGGATCAGGTTCCTCCTCGAAGTGATAGCGGCCATCAGGCGAATGATCGGCCCGACAGTGCCCATCGGCGTGCGGGTGAATGGGGATGATTTCATCGCCCAGGTGGGTTGGAACGCCTCTGATCTGCGCCGCCTGGCCCCGATCCTGGAGAAGCAGGGCGTCGACTACATCAGCATCTCGGGTGGAGCCAGCACCATGGGCACGCTGCACTACACGGTGATGCCCGTCTATCAGGACCAGGGTGTCTTCTCCCATTTCAGCGAAGAAGTGAAGAAAGATGTTTCGATTCCGGTAGCGATAGTGGGCCGGATCAAAGACCCGGTCATGGCTGACAGGCTGGTCGCAGAAAGGAAGGCAGACCTGGTGGTCATGGCCAGGGCTCAACTGGCTGATCCGGATATGGTGGAGAAGGCCCGAAGCGGTGACTTGGCCGATATCAGGCTTTGCATAGCCGACTGTCTCGGCTGCATCGAGGGTGTCCTGAGACACGGAGAAGCCAGTTGCACCGTAAACCCGCGCCTGGGCCGGGAATACCAGATCCGGGAAGTGGAAGGCGAGAAGAGGGCCACTGCCAGGCGAGTGCTCGTTGCCGGGGCCGGGCCTGCCGGGCTGGAAGCTGCCAGAAGAGCGGCTTTCGCCGGTCACAAGGTCACGCTGTGCGAAAGCCGCGGTTGGATAGGCGGCCAGATGAGACTCGCTTCCATGATGCCCAAGCGATCGGAGATCGGAGATGTCATACCCTGGTACGAAAGGCAGCTCAACAAGCTCGGCGTGGAGGTCCGGCTGAACGTCGCTGTGGACGCCGGGCTGCTGGAACAGACCAGGCCGGAAGTGCTGGTGATAGCCACCGGTAGCTTACCCGAGGTGCCGCTGGGCTTTGTGGACGGCCTCAGCCACGTCAGGGACATCGAGATCCTCATGATCGATGAACTGGTGGAGGATCAGCGAGTCACGGGAGACAAAGTCCTCGTCGTCGGAGGGGATCAGATCGGGCTCCAGGTGGCCGACTATCTTGCTGAGAAGGGCAAAGCGGTCATCGTTGTGGAGAAGGCGGCTCACTTCGGAGAGAAGTTGGCTAACGCTGACAGGCGTTTCCTGACGGGCAGGCTGATTGACAGGGGCGTCAAGCGATACAAGAATGTCGAGAAGGTCGACATTCAGGCTACCGACGACGTGTGGATGGTATGCGGCGGCAAGCACGAGAGACTGCCACACATTAATACCATCGTCCTGACCAACGAGAGACGCCCGAACATCTTCCTGGCCGAACTGGCCGACAAGATGGGCATCGAGAAGCACATTGTCGGAGATGCTGGAGGCGTGGCAGGCGAAGGACAGGGCACAATCATGGCCGCCATCGCCACCGGATACGACGTCGGGCGAAGGATCTGACAGCCCGACCATATTCCTCGACCATGAACAGCAAGGATCAAAGACCACAGGTATTCTACACGGACGCCGAATTCGAGGCAGCCTTCGGCGCCCAGGCCGCCGCAGCCGTCAGGATGTTGAGCAAGTACGCTGAGGGCGTTTGCCGCGAGTGCGGCGGCGAGTGCTGCCGGAGAATCCAGTGCGAGTTCTACTCCGACCTGTTCCCCGCTTGTCCTATCTTTGACTACAGGCCAGCCAAGTGCCGCCTCTACTTCTGCGAGAGGATTCTGGAGAACAAGGCCCTGAGCGAGTCTGAACGTGAGATCTTGAACCAGCCCGCGGTGGAGCTCTCCCAGGCGCTGAGGCGGGGCTGGGGCCTCGGCATCTTCATCGAGCCCCCGGTCAAGGTAGGCGACAAGACATGGCTCACCGAGTTGGGCATCGACACAGAGGTGGATGCGGTCATTGCCCTGCTGGGAAAGGGCGCAATTGACGCCGAATCGGCGCGGTCGGTTCTGCTGGGGCTTGTCATGCGGTGCAGGCGTGACGTCTAGGATGCCCTCGCGTCGTGTGTGGTGATGGAGGCAGGGGCACGGTGCACCGTGCCCCTGCCGTACTGACGGCAAAACTCCTATCCGTGCACGATGGATGAAGGACCGATGAGGGTCGCCGGAATGAACTCGGGAGGCTTCACCAGTTCCATGACGATGGCCTTCGGCTTGCATCTCAGAACGCAGAGACCACAACCGACGCACTTCTCCTTGTCGATGACAGCAACA
>JAFGCL010000012.1 GCA_016932645.1 Dehalococcoidia bacterium
CACAGCTTGTTGGCGCGGAACGGCACCTCGTAGTCCTTGCCGTAGACCATCTCGGCCATGGGCTGGTAGAAGGTGGCCGACTGGCACATGAACTTGCCCTTTGTGCCGTCCTTCGACTGGTAGTCCCACCTCAGGCAGTCGCCCATGCAGCCGAAGCAGGGTGCCTTCCTCGACTGCGGCACGGCGATGCGCAGGTCCATGCCTCCGGCGGTGGCCATGGGCGATGGCGTGATGATGCTGCGGAAGTACTTGGTCAGCTCCTCCAGCTTCTCCGGGTTGGCTGCCTTGGTTCTCTTCCTGGTCCCCTGGACCACGATGGCCTTCAGGTTCTTGGAGCCCATCACCGCGCCCATCCCCATGCCGCCCGAGGCATCGCCGCTGGCTATGAGGCAGGCCTGGGTAGCCTGGTTCTCGCCGGCCGGGCCGATGGCGACCACGCTGACCTCGCTGCCGAGTTCGGCCTCAAGCGCCTCGCGGGCCTGGATCGCCCCTCTGCCCCAGAGGGCTGAAGCATCCTTCAGTTCGACCTTGTCATCGTGGATCAGCAGATAGACGGGCTTGTCAGCCTTGCCTTGGACGAAGACGAGATCGTAGCCGGCCGACTTCAGCCGCACGGCCCAGTCGCCGCCCATGTTGCAGTAGGAGAAATGCTCCGGCGTGGTGGCCGGGGACTTGCCGCAGACGAACAGCCGCGAGCCACCGATCACCGGCACTCCGGCCAGGGGGCCGGTGGCGAGCACGATGGCGTTCTCCGGGGCCAGTGCCTGGGCCTTGGGCGGCACGTGGTCCCAGTACAGCCGGGTGGCGATGCCGCGGCCGCCAAGGAAGCGGTCCGCGTAGTCGGAGGTGGGGAGGTCGTCGATCCGATTCGAGGAGAGGTCTACCCGCAGGATTCTCCCGGCATATCCGAAGGTTTCCATGATGGCCATATTATAGCGGTTCCCGGGACGATGTAGGGTGGGTCAAGTCCGCCTCAGGCGGACGGACCCACCAAGGGGTGGGTGGTGCAGTAGTAGCCGTAGGGTGGGCTGTGCCCACCACCTTTGATCTGGACATCCGTCATCCTCAAGTCGTGTGATAATGGCGAATCCTGTGCCCACCTGCTAACATATTGTGTCGTTTACGTCCAAAACCATGACCATTCCCTGATTGGGTCGGGCAAAGAAGGATGCCGGAGTATCGACGAACGAGAATCGAAGGCGCCACGTACTTCTTCACCGTGGTGACCTATCAGCGTCAGCCGATTCTCTGCTTGCCGGAGAGCCTGGAAGCCATGAAGGATGTCATGAGCAATGTGGCGGAGAGGCACCCCTTCCACACAGATGCCTGGGTGGTTCTGCCCGATCACCTGCACTTCGTGTGGACATTGCCCGAAGGGGACAGCAACTACTCCATGAGATGGGCCGTGGTGAAGAAAGAGTTGACCAAGCGCCTGAGCTCATCCATCAGGACAGAAGGCACCCCAAGCCATTCCAGGCTAAGGTATCGCGAAGGAACGCTATGGCAGCGCCGGTTCTGGGAGCACCAGATAAGGGATGAACAGGACTACCGGACTCACGTGGACTACATCCATTTCAACCCCGTGAATCATGGCTTGGCTGGCAGCCCGAAGGACTGGCGCTGCAGCAGCTTTCGCCGATGGGTTGCCCTGGGTGCGTATGAAGAGGATTGGGGATGCGATGGCGCGGGGGTGTTTCCTGACGGTGTCGGTGGGGAGTGAGAAGTTCATATTGGTGGGCACAGCCCACCCTACGGCTCTGGGGCGGCACTGGGCCTTGAGCGGCACGTGGTCCCAGTACAGCCGGGTGGCGATGCCGCGTCCACCTAAGAAGCGGTCCGCGTAGTCGGAGGTGGGGAGGTCGTCAAATCGCCTTGAAGTGAGGTCTACCCGCAGGATTCTTCCGGCATACCCGAAGGCTTCCATGATGGCCACATTATACCGGTTCCCGTCCGATGTAGGGTGGGTCAAGCGCAGCGGACCCACCCTACATCCATCCTTGACTCGCCTTGTTATCGAGCCGTATGATTCGCGTGATTCTTGGACCAGCACAGGAAGGAGTGTCATGCTTCAGACTACAGCACAAGAAGTGGAAGTGGTAAAAGACTACTTCAATGTTCTTGAGGATTGGAAGAGACTCCCAGCTTACAGACTCGAAGTGAGAATTGACTCTCTGGTTGGGTTTGCACTTCCCAGAGTACTTGAACGTCTTTACGGATACAAAACAGCGGTCACTATTCCCGAACTGCCTATTCGAGTTGGGACAGTTCATCACCAGTACGAAGGGAAGGACTTCGCTGATCGATCATACAAGGTTGACTTCTTCGTGCTGACTGAATGCAGAAGGAACATCTTCGTCGAATTCAAGACTGACTCCGGTTCTAGACGGACGACGCAAGACGACTACCTTCGAACTTCCGTGAAGCTTGGCATGAAGGCGATCGTGGATGGGATAATACGCATCTCCGAGGTGAGCACATACAAGAAGAAATACTCCCATCTGCTGCAGAAGCTCCAAGACGTGGGCCTTGTTGTGCATGATGGCAACCATGTCAAGTCTAGCGTCCAAGAGACCGAGATTACGGTGCTCTACGTGCAGCCAAAAATACTGGCAGACGACGATGACAAGAACATCATTGATTTTGAGACTCTCGGCAACACCATAGGGGAGTGCTACCCCGATAGCATCCTTATGTGCCGGCTGGCGGAGTCAATTAGTGGCTGGGGAAATGACTGACACATCACAAGTCACGGTACTCGATCATGTTGAAGGCATCCAAGTTAATGGCGACCCGTTCTCCGAGCCCGCCAACGAGTATGCGGCGTTGCTCGCATTGAGAGAAGGCTTGAGATTCCTCTACTCCTTTGCCGTTGATTGCGACAGAATCGTTCTTGCGCGTTTGAATCCGAAAGAGCGTGTCTTCATGACGGGGAACTCCCCCACCTTTGCCGGAGTACCGTTGCGCCTCCTGACTTGTGCATTCCACTGGTATTCCATCTCCGCTTGCCAATATGTGAGAACAGTAGGCACAATAGCCCGTCGTGAGAGCAGCAGTCGGCCGTTGCCACCACATTACGTCAAATCAGTCATCCCCGAAGTGCTCGCCTTCAGGGACAAAGTTGCAGCGCATTATGCGTGGAGCACGAAACACGGCCAAGACAACGAAGCAGAGCGACTGGCAAGCATAATGCCGCCCGTTGGTTTCCGCGATGACTCGTTTCACGTTGGTGTATTGACAGTGACAATGCGAAGCAGCGGCGTCCCGAGCAATTCCAGCGTCCTCAAGCCGTGGAGTATTGCCAAGACCCATCAGTGTCTCCGGAAGCGATACTGGCCAGAGGAAGCGGATAGTCAGTGAATGGACTGTCCGGGCCGCGGTACCCGCATGCACTCCCACCAACACCGCAATGCGCCACCCAACTCGCCCAAGACACGCTGCTATTGGAGTGACTCCCGATGTAGGGTGGGTCAAGCGCAGCGGACCCACCAATGGGTGGGGGATGGGGATTGTGGTGGATCCGTCCGCCTCAGGCGCACTTGATCCACCCTACGGGCTCGATGATCTGTTGAACGCAGTTGCGGCCTACTCAATACTATTCGTTTCGAAGAAGGCTTCCCATCGACTGATTATTCTTCGTCCGAGATCAAGGATATCGACTTGTTCAGCGTCATCGATAATGAAATATGCACGTCCCAGACCCAGCGCGGATTCACCGAGCGTGAATTCACCTAGGGCAGCGCTTGGTCGCCGGTAAGTGACAAACTCGTCATCACCCTTCTCCAGCGTGCGGTGTTTGCTCTTATTGCATATGTACTTGCATCTTCTGAAATCTGGTTCTTCGTAGAGGGCATTAATGTCATCCGGAGCAACAGTCTTCAACGCTTTTACGTAGTCAACGATGTGATAAGCAGTCACAAAGAAGTCGAATATGTTGTTTGTGTTTGTATCTTGAGAAAGCTCCTCGAAGTCACGTCGTGCTTTCTCCAGCATGTGTCTTGGTGTAGAGAGTTCAAAGAACTCAGCCATGGCCAGAGTACCTCTGTGGGCGCGAGTCTGCCTTTGGTGTTGGTCCAGTGCTTGCGCGAATCATACGGCCCGCTCTGATCGATAGTCAAGGATGGCTCCATGGATGTGGCGCAGCAGGCCCTACACCCTGCGCACGCCACTCCAGGGGCGCCAATTGGATTGGAGACGTCTACATGCGGTATCATAGATTCTGGCTTAATGTGTGGGAAACCCTTGGTTTGCCGCTGCAATGAAGGTCACAGGCTGTCTGCGACACCTGGCATGGTCAGGAACAGTCCATCGAGTGACCGGACACAGGCTTGTCATTGTCAACGCAGGACGCATTGCACACCGACATTCGAAGTGAGTTAGGAGGCAAGTAGCATGGTAGGTATCGTTTCGTATGGGGCGTATGTGCCCCGGTACCGTCTGAACCGCAAGACGCTCACCGCA
>JAFGCL010000098.1 GCA_016932645.1 Dehalococcoidia bacterium
GAGTATGGCTACGGTAGCCTCCTTGGGAGGGCCGCCGTGACATCCGGGGGCGAAGACCTGCACCCTGACTATCCCGTCCTTCACGCTCACCAATGTGACCTCGGTGCTATCAAAAGCCGGTCTTAGTCTGTCGATGACCTTCTGCACTCTGTCGCGCATTGCTGAACCTCCTGCTTCCGAGTTGAGGGGAGAATCCCAGTATCATCCAGTGCCGCATCATCGGCAGCATGCCGCTGCCTCACGAAATGCGCGGGCAGGTGATGCCATTCTACATCAGCGCAGCTTCGCTGGACAACAACAGATGCCGCTCTGTGCTGCCCCGCTGGTGTCGAGCGCAAAGCAGAGTGCCGGGAGCATTGTTTTCGTTTTGCTTTTCAGAGGGCACAAGGTACAATCAGGCCATAGGCACACGCAGTGCGCCTGCCGGGACACCAAATCTCCAACGGTACGGTCAAGATGACTGCCATTGACAGACGTGAATTGCTCCGAAGGATGCTGGCCTTGGGCGGCGGCGCACTGGCGACGGCCGCTCTAATATCGCTGCTAAGCTGCTCCAAAGAACTATCTCCAGAGTTGCCGAGCGACAACGTGACACCTCCTTCGCCTCCACCGTCCGGCGCCGCCTATCTCGCTGTCGCCAGGGGCGACAGCCCAACCACCCTCGTGCAGCGTTCCATCAGCGCCTTGGGAGGGATCGAACGATTCGTCAGGCCGGGCAACGATGTCATCATCAAACCCAACATCTGCGGGTCCGGCCGCACGCCGGAGTATGCAACGACAACCAACCCGGAGGTCATGGCCGCGCTCGTGGCACTCTGTCTTGGGGCCGGCGCCAGACGCGTGAGAGTGATGGACCTGCCCTTCGCCAGCATTTCAGGTTCAGATTACGCTTACGACAGCAGCGGCATTGCGGAAGCGGTAGGGAAGGCCGGGGGCGAGATGGAAGTGATGACCAAGATGAAGTTCCAGAAGACTTCGATACCCAGTGGTCAGAGCATCACTTCCTGCCGTGTGTACCAGGATATTCTGGAGACTGATGTGCTGATAGATGTGCCCATCGCCAAGCACCATGGAAACACGATCCTGACTCTGGGGATGAAGAACCTGCTGGGCATTGTCGACGACGCGCCGAGCTACCACACTGCCGACCTGTCCGAGAGAGTGGTTGACCTCAACACCGTGGTGCGCCCTCATCTCGTCGTGGTGGACGCCATTCGCATTTTGATGAATAGTGGCCCCACCGGCGGCAACCTTAGCGACGTCAAACTGATGAACACCATCATTGCCAGCCACGACATCGTGGCTGCGGACTCGTACGGCGCTACTCTGTTTGGGATGACCGGGAACGACCTGCCCATTGTCCGGGGTGGCGCCAGAAGAGGCCTGGGCACCACGGACCTTTCCAGCATCAAGATCGAAGAGATAGCGGTGTAGGAGCAGCATATCTTGGCTGCCAGAAAGAGGTCGCGCCGCTGGCGCTGGGTAAGGCTTTCAGTCCAGACCCTGGCCTTGGCGCTCTTCCTGTATCTACTGGTAGCTGCTCACGCCGGTGCTTCGACCTGGCTGCCCGGCGATCTCTTCTTCCGCCTTGACCCGCTGACCGGGCTCGCCGCCATGCTGGCCGAGAAGCGTCTTGTCATCCCTATGCTCCTGGGTCTTCTTACCGTTGGCCTGACCATCTTGCTGGGCCGGGCCTGGTGCAGTTGGGTCTGCCCAATGGGGACGCTTGTTGACTGGATCAATGTGCGCCGCTTTCGGAATGCCCTCGGCCATCCTTCGCCATGGCACCTGGTGAAGCACGTGACACTCCTGGCTGTCCTTCTTGGCGCGCTGCTGGGCACTCTGAGCCTGCTCATACTTGACCCCATAACGATTCTCTTCCGCATGTTGACCTCTGGCTTCATCCCGGGGATAGACTGGATGGTGACCCGTTCGGAGACATACTTCTACCGCTACGACGCGTTTCAGGGATTCCTTGAGAGGTTCGATGGTTTTGTCCGCGGTACTTTGCTGCCTGCGGCGGAGCCCTACTTCATCCCCAGTATCGCGTTGATAGTGGTATTCATGGGGATTCTGGCACTGAATGCCGTCCGGCCGCGTTTCTGGTGCCGCTACGTTTGTCCTCTCGGGGCCCTGCTGGGGCTGGTCTCGCACGTGTCAGTGCTCCGCCGCGTTGTTGACCGGGAGAAGTGCAATTCCTGTCGGCGATGTGCTAGGGAGTGCCCGGTGAATGCCATCGATTCCGAGAAGGCCTATGCCTCGGATCCGGCGGAATGCATAATGTGCCTGAAATGCGTTGAGGATTGCCCCACGGGAGCCATCACAATTCGTCCGCAGCCCCAGCTGGCCAGGCCGGAGCTGGAGGGCCTGACACGGCGTCAGGTGCTGGGGTCATTTGGTCTCATGCTGGCCGGCATAGTTGTGCTGCGCCTGGCACCGCTGCTGCGCGGCACGGATCAGAGACGCTTGAGGCCGCCCGGCTCTTCGGAACAGGACATGATGACGAGCTGCATCCGCTGCGGCATCTGCGTCAACATCTGCCCCACCCACGCGCTGCACCCCGGGGGCGCCGGCGCGGATTACGACGGTCTCTGGACGCCCATGTTGGTGCCGAGGCTGGGCTATTGCGACTACATGTGCACCAGTTGCGGGGAGGCCTGCCCGACCGGCGCCATTCCCATGTTATCGCTGACTGAAAAGCAGCAGGCAGTCATCGGCAAGGCGGAGATTGACCAGGACCGGTGCGTTCCTTGGTCGCAGGGTGTCAACTGCATCGTCTGCCAGGAGATGTGTCCAGTTCCGGAGAAGGCCATTGAACTCGAAGAAGTCATCCGCACCAACTCCGAGGGTTTGGAGACCACTGTGCTTCTTCCGCTGGTTGTACGGGAGCGCTGCATCGGGTGTGGACTCTGCGAGCACCAGTGCCCGGTGAACGGGGAAGCCGCCATCCGCGTCTACCCGGACCAGGGTGGAGGGCAACGTCAACGCAGGGGCCGTTCGTAGGAATCGGGCCAGCCAGTGATCATTCCGGACGTTGCGAATGGCGCCGTTATGATCCGCGACAATGGCCAGGCAGGATGCTTCGCTTCCACACTATGCCGGTCCCGCGGCAGAGCTACGGCTGGCTCCGTCTCAACTCGAAGACCACTGGATTGTCGGGATCGGGACAGGCCACCACCGCTCGGTCTCCCACTCCCTCCCAGGGGAAGGAGGCCCCGGACTGCAGCACCGTGGCGAAAGGCCACAAAGCGCAGAAGGCCCAGGCGCACATGCCTGTCGGGGTGGCCTGGCCGATCAGGAACTCATCCCCGATCTTGTGTCCAAGGGCGCAGTTCCCCTTCTGAGATATGACCTTGGCGATGACATCCTTCATCTCTGCCATGCTGTTGCAACCTTTCCCTCTGCAGACTCGGTCAGAACTCGATGGCGAACTTGCCGTCCTCATACAGCAATTGGTCGTCCGCCCATATCTGGCCGCCCTGGCGCAAATCGCTGACCATGTCCCAATGAACCGCCGATTCGTTCTTACTTCCGGTCTCAGGGTAACCGGCGCCCAGGGCCATGTGAAAGCTGCCGTTTATCTTCTCGTCGAAGAGTATCTCCTTCGTGGAGCGGGTTATGCCTTCGCTAGTGCCTATGGCGAACTCTCCCACGAAACGTGATCCCTGGTCGGTATCCAGCGTCTTCAACAGGAAATCCTGGTTCTTCTCCGCAGTCGCCTTCACCACGCGGCCCTTCTCAAACCACAGCCTGACGCCGATGACTTCGCGCCCTCCGTAGATGGCCGGATAGGAGAAGAAGGCATGGCCTTCGATGCTGTCCTCTACCGGGCCAGTGAACACTTCGCCATCCGGCATGTTGTAGTGTCCGTCGCAGTTGATGAACGATCGCCCGGCAATGCCGACGCGCAGATCGGTCTCCGGCCCTTTCACATGCAGCCGTTCCTTTCCTTTCAACCAGTCGACGATCTTCTGCTGGCGCTCAGAGAAGCGCCGCCAGTAGCCCACAGGATCATTCATGTCCGGGAGGCAGGCACCGTAGACGAAGTCCTCGTAGTCGCCCAAGCTCATTTCGGCATCCTGGGCATAGGCGTTGGTGGGAAAGACAACGTATGTCCAGCGCAGTTCTCCAGCCGCAGATCGACGCATGAAGATTCTCATCAACTCGCTTCGTGCCTGCTGATGCAGGACCATCCTGGCCGGATCGACATTAGTCAGCGACCTCGTGTTGTCAGCCCCGCCAACGGCTATGCGCACATCGTAGGTCTCGGTCGTCATCTTCAACGGCTCAGGTACATGCTGCAACTGCTCGTCGGAAGCGTACTTGAAGAGGAGATCTTCTGTGCCCGGGAGCCCGACTCGCATCATCGGATGCCCCCCTGCCTGCAGCACCCTAATGTAGAGCGCCTTCAGCAGGGGTTCCGCGAGGCTCTCACCCTCGATGACTACCTTGTCACCGGGGCGCACGGCAACGGAGTAGCTGACGATTACGTCGGCAAGTTTCTCTACGCGTGGGTCAGCCATGGTCTGCTCCTGCAGTTAGACTATGACGTTGATGGCTGCGGGGATGACTTCGCAGGTTACCGGCAGCGTTCCCACCAGGTCTCCGTCCATCTCCAGCAGCACATTCTCGTCGCTGGCCACTTCAACCCGGCGGCCTCGGTAGTGGCTCACCTTGGGATGCCGGATATGGGTTCCGTTGCGCAGCATCGGGACATTCCATACGGCTTCCAGGGTTCCGAAGTCCCCGATGTTGACGATATCGAACAGGCCGTCATCCATCTTGGCGTCGGGCGCCGCCATGAATCCGCGCCCGAAGTAGCAGCCGTTGGCCACGATGGTATTCCTGGTGAGCACCTCAACAGGCGGGTCACCGTCAATGGAAATCTTTACTCGCCTGGCCCGATAGACCAGTGCCGCTGTCAGTATGCCCCAGACGTAGTTGGGACGCCGGCCCAGTATCGCCGGGGCCATGTTGGCCCTCTCCACCACCAATCCACCGGCACCGAGATCAGCGATGTTTATGAAGAGGCGGGTTCGCCTCTTGCCCTGTAGATCGCTGAACTCCACCTTGCCGACATCGATTCTCCTGGTGCCCCACTGTCCGGGAGGCTTGAGCACGGGCGCAGTCTCGGCGGTGATGCCCAGTGTGCGGGCCAGGTCGCAACCCGAGCCAAGAGGGACGACTCCCAGAACCGTGCTTCCGTCCAGGGGAACTCCATTCTCAAACAAGCCGTTGAGCACCTCGTTGACGGTGCCGTCCCCGCCGACCGCCACTACCATCTGATATCCGGACTGGGCGGCTTCTCTGGCCAAGCGCGTCGCTTCGCCGAGCGCCTTTGTCATCCGGACGTCGGCTGTGGGGTGCCCGCTATCCCTTATGTGATTCTGAAGCCTGTACCAGCGGCCGTTGCAGCGGTCCACGGCCACGGAGTTGACTATGTAGGCGGTATTCAAGTCGAGGATATCTCCCTACGCACTGGTATCCGGCTCCGTTTCGAAACCTGACCAAGTAACAGGAATAACTCGTCCCAGCCAACCGTGGCTGGAACAAGCCTTGACTTGCCGCCGATTCTAGGTGTCATAGCGGGCATTGTCAAGCTGCTGGAGGGTCCGTGAGGTTGGGAGAATGCTCTGCGAAAGCGGAGCGACTAGCAGTTGTTCCTATGATTGCGGTAGTACTGTATGTACCCGGAGATGCCTACACGAGCGAACACCGGCAGCTCAGCCTGCTGCGCCAGTCCGCTACTGTAATCCAGGATGTGCTGCGATATATGCTGATCATCCTCCCCAGACATGATGCCTCTACGGATGATGTCGTCGAAGGCTAGGCATATCTCCTTTACCTTGCCGATGAGTTGATCAACCTCTGTCCTTGGGCCATGATGGGCATAGAAGATGACTTCGGGGCGAAGTGCTGCCAGTTTGTCTATGGTTTGCACGTAGGCCCGGGGATCGAATGGCGACAGGCCCACCGGGAACGGTATGTCGGGCATGCTCTCCGCCAGGAAACCGAGTGCATCACCGCAGAAGAGCCCGTTTGTCAGGCTGTCGAAGAGGGCGATATGGTGCGCTGCATGACCTGGGGAGAAGATTATCCTGATTTCCCTTTTGCCCAGCCTGATCACCTCACCGTCGCTGGCTACATGCACGCGCTCCCTGGGTATTGGCACCACCTGCCCGAGACTCTGCTCGAAATCCTGGCCGAATATCAGCCGGGCGCCCCGCACCAGGACTGATGTGTCTGTCATGTGTGCGGCACCCTTGGGATGCAGCACCACCTTTGGTTTGGAAAGATGCTGGGCCAGATAGCCGGCTCCGCCGCCGTGGTCCAGATGGATATGCGTTGGAATGATGTAGGAGAGTTTCTGAAGATCGATGCCCATCTGGCTCATTCCATCGAGCAACTCCGCTGCTGCCGCTCCTGACCCCGGGTCGATCAATACCGGCATTTCATCGTCCAGGAAATAAGCGATATTGCTGGTGGAGAAGAAGGGGTCTCTGCCACAATCCAAAAGATATGTGTCTCGGGCTACGTTTCTTATCTGAACAGCCATTACTCAGACGGGCAGGAGGACTGCCGCAGTTCAATGATAGCACAGGGAGTATTGGCGTTTCTCTCTTCACAGGACTCGGCAGGCGGCGAGCCGCAAGTACAAGACGTATTGCTTGCTATACATCCAGTCGGGAGAGGGAATCGGAGCGCCGCAGGCGACTAATAGGGTGAGTGAGGTGCAACGGAAGCTAGTCTGTAAGACACTGACAACGTGAGCCGGAGACGCTGAACCACTGCCTGTATGTGGTCACTTGGGTGGTGGGGAGTCAATAGTGAAACCGACCTGGAAAGGTCGGTTTCGCGTTTTTCCGGAACGTCGTCTTCGAAGGCCCTCTCCTGAGGGGTGTGAAGAGGAGATGGCTTGACAGTCAGTCTCACACTGGGGGGTGTGAGTGACTCCGTACCAGGAGTCGCTGGAGACTGGCTGACCAGCCATCTGCACACTAAGCAGTCCCATGAATGCAATGGCTACCCATTGCAGAAGTCCCTCTTCTTGACTCCATCCTCTTTCGAGCGAAATGACTCCCACATCATCGTGCCGCCGATGACCAGAGACAGGCCAAAGGTCACCCAGTAATCGCAGTCTGATATCGGATTGACGAATGTCCTTCTGGCCAGCCATCCCAGCACTGGCAGATTTCCCGGGCTGCCCCCAAAGCCAGGGAAACACGGAGGATCTGAAGACGGGAGACGCCCTTTGCGGAAGAGCTTGCTCCCAGAGCAGCAGCGAAGCAACCTGCGGACAACCCGATGGTTATGAGTAGGACGGAGCCGAAGTCTACTCTCTTCAGCGTTCCGGTGTGCCACAACGAAATGGCCGTCTCAAATCCGGAGGTGCCGTGGAAGCCCCGCCGCCCCACTACTGTGCCAAGGTCCTCCCTGAGACTGGCCTTCCTCTCTGGGTTGAGGTCGGGTGGTATAGCGGGTGGTATAGCGGGTGGTATAATGATGCTCCTGGAACGAAAGCTACCGACCACTTCTGAGGGTGTGGCAAATGGCTTTGTATGAGTACCTCTGCCCTGCGTGCCGGAAAGGTTTCGAGTTGATGCGGCCGATGAGCGAGGCACACAAGAACGCGGCATGTCCGGTATGCGGTTCTGAAGCGCAGAGGATCATATCAGGAGTCTCGAGTGCGGAGGATCCGACAAAGGTTCCGACTGAGCCCTCCAAGAACGACTCGAGGGTCAGGACTACTGCCAGCGAGGTGATGACTGCGAACCAGCGAACCGGGATGGTCGCTGCGCTTGATCTCGAACGCAGCACAGGCCCGCGTGGTGGACCGTCCGGGAGCAGCGTCAGGGAAGATACGGATCTCCTGTGCTCAACGGGCAGCACCGAAGTGAGGGCTCCGACAGCCGTCAGAGAAGATGTTGCCGCCGATTCTGAGGTTGATCTCTATGAGGATACAGCCCCGCTCGAAATGCCATCGCTCACCGAAAGCCAGCCGGGAGGCGGCAACCTATGGCACATACGTGACTGGGGCGTGGCCTCCATGTTCGGGTATCTTAGAGATAAATGGGCGGGTGAGCCTGATGTGAAGCTGCCATTCCCGGCTGCAGGGATGGACGAGAAGCTCGCGGAGTCTGACAGGTATCGCCGAACCCTTGGTCAACGGGGCGAGGTGCTGGTTGACCCGGATTCGGCTCCCGTTCCTGAAAATGGCGTTGGCAGTCATCCGACGTTCTCCGAATGGCGGACTGCCATCTCTGTCATGCCGTGGCTGCTAGAGACGGGCATGGAGTCGCCAGATACTGACAAAGAGAACACCGACATGGTGAGTTGGGACTCCGACATGCCTGGTCCACAACCGCGTCGGGATAGGGCCAGAGTATATCTTCCGTGGGCCCGCTGGCCCTACAGCCGATCGATAGGAAAGCGTGCTGCTGATCTGGCCAGGCGTTCACGCCCAGCGAAAGAAGGATTGGCCGCGGATTTCCCGGACAAAGTTATCGAGGCTGCTTGGCTCAGGCAGGGAGGCCGATGCGCCGGTTGCGGCAGATGGCTGACCAGGCAATACAGAGACAGGGAAAGCGGCTCTGGGGCTTGGGAGTCGCACCACAGAGTACCTGCTGACCAGGGTGGCAGCCATCTCCTCGCCAACTGCGTGCTTCTATGCTCTGGCGTGGCTGATTGTCACTTCAACCTGGGGCATGGGGGGATTGGGTGGACACACTACGCCCCGCTGGATGAATCGGCGCTTCTGTTCATCTTTGCTGGATCGGCGGCGGCGACAGTCCCCACCACTCCAGTTCGCCCCAAGAGGAGCCTGCTGAGAGAAGTCCTTGGAATACCTCAGCCTGGCAGGGGTGGTGAGAAGCCCCGCGACGAATCCAGCGGACGAGAGTCTTGACATCCGGGGTGATCTCGAAGCTCCCTGCTTCACTTGGCTTGAGGCCATGAGGGCAAGGTGCGATTCTACCGGATGATATTCTTGATGGCCCTGGCGGCGCGCTCGACGTTGGGAAGGATGGGCACCCCTGCCCCCCTAAATGCCCTCTCGATTTCGCGGCGGCGGGCCTCTGCCGGCCCCGGAGGCAACACCAGCACGAGCGGTTTCTGTCGCTCTTGGCTGAAGTCCAGGAAAGCCCTGTTGACCGCGTTGGTCACTTCCCTGGGGTAGACATCCAGCAGGACTCCGGCATTCTCGTACACCAGTATGATGTCGATCTGAGGTTCACTTGCCACCAGTCCCAGAGCCTGTCTCACTGCCGGTGCAATAGCCTGCCGCTGGCTCATGTCCACCGGGTTGGTCAACACGCTGCCCACTTGTCCGATCGCATCCACCAAAGCCTTGGCCGTATTCTTTCGCAGGTGCGGCACTTCAACCCCGGTGGCGTTGCAGACGTCGGATATCAGAACTGCCTCCCCTCCTCCCCCATCCGTCAGCCCGCAGATGGCCCCCAGGTTGCCGCGGCTCAGCCGGCCAAACCGGTCTAGCAGGAGCAGAGTATCGCACATCTCATCCAGGCTTCGTGCCTCGAGGGCCCCGGCCTGGCGCAGAGCGCCGGACCAAACGGCTGGTGACGACGCCAGCGCACCGGTGTGGAAGAATATGGCTTGGTCACCAGCCGGACTGCCGCCGCCCTTCCACACCACCACTGGTTTTATCTCGGCAGTGGCCCTGATCACTTCGAATAGATGGCGCGTGTCCCGTGGGCCCTCGAGGTAAAGACCGACGGTCTTGATCTCATCCTCCAGAGCCAGATACTCCAGAACATCGGCGACCCCAATGTCTGAGGCGTTGCCGATGCTGATGCCTTTGCCGAAGCCGAGGCCGCAGACCATCCCGTATTCCAGTATCTTGCCCATGATCCCGCCGCTCTGAACAATAAGCCCTACCGTTCCCAGAGAAGGCATGACGTTGAACGGCCCGTAAGGTATGCCGTATCGCGGGTTATAGACGCCAAAGCAGTTGGGCCCGATGATGCGGAAACCGCCCTGTTGCGCGATCCGCACCATCTCCCGCTCTGCATCGGCCCATTCGGCCTCACCCGACTCCGAGAATCCGGCGGTGTAGAACTGCACGCATTTGACCCTCTTCTCAGCGCAATCGCGTAGCAAATCAACCACAGATTCTCGAGGAATACAGGAGATCACCAGGTCGACCGGGCCGGGAATGGAAGTCAGGCTCGGCCATACCCTTTGGCTCTGGAACCGGCCCCCTTTCCTGTTCACTGCGTACACCTTGCCCTGGAAACCGCTAGACAGGAGCGCCCTGAACCATAGGGCGGGAACACGGGCCTCGTCACTGGAAACGCCCACGACGGCGATCGACCTTGGGTGGAAGATCAGTCTCAAATCCCTGACGCTCCCTTTGTCCGGACGGCTATGCATGTTCTGTCATCCTGTTCGTCAATAGCCCGCATCCACGTAGGATTCTGCTGTAGAACCTGGCGAGAGCGGCCGGCTTCGGGAGGAACCCCGTCATCAGGATGGTCTTTGGACCAAGGTGACTTCTGTGGTAGCGGCCGGGCTTTCACCACGAATGTACGTAATGGTCACCTTGTCGCCCGGGACATGGCTCCGGATGGCTGCACGGAGTTGATCTGAGTCTCTCGTTTCGGTGTCACCGAACTTGATGATGATGTCGTCCGGCTTTAGCCCACCCTTGTCGGCCGGCGTGTCTGAGAGGACTTCAACGATCAGGGCGCCGTGGTCCACCGAGAGGTCGTACTGTTCCTTGATGGCCGGGGTGACTGTCAGCATCTTCACACCTAGCCAGGCCCAGGATACGAACCCCTTCTTGACCAGGGAGTTGATCACGGGAATGGCCGTATCTGTGCTTATGGCAAAACCGATGTTTTCATAGTCGGCGGCGATGGCTGTGTTTATGCCCACCACCTGGCCGGCCATGTTCACCAGCGGACCGCCGCTGTTTCCGGGATTGATGGCAGCATCAGTCTGAATGAGATCATCCAGCACCGCACTGCCGCTCACTTCAATCGAGCGTCCCAGCGAGCTCACCACACCCTTGGTCCAGGTGGGCCCACCCGGGAGGGCCAGCGCATTGCCAACAGCCACAACATCCTCCAGCAGCTCCAGACCGGTCAACGAACTGCTGAGAAAATGGGCGTAAGGAAGTGCCTCGTCAGGGTCGATCGCCACTACGGCCAAGTCAGTCTGTTCGTCCATGACCCAGGCTGCCGCGTCAAATGTACGCCCGTCGTAGAGAACCACGGTCAAGGTGTCAGCATCCTCCACCACATGAGCGTTGGTGGCGATATAGCCCCGGGAATCGATGATTACTCCGCTCCCTGCCCCTCTCTCCGGAACCGCTCTGAAGAAGCGGTCATAGGAAATCTGCTCACTGATGATAGAGACCACGGTGGGAGCGAGTTGAGTCACCAGATCGTCAGTGTTCAGCGGAGCCAGTACCGCATCCTGCACATATGAGGGCTCCCAGTCGGGATTGATGGGCTCGTTAGAGACATTGCTCCCGTTGCCCGTCCTAAAGACGGTGCAGCTGGCACTCGACACGAGCAAGGTCACGACGACCAGAAGAATGGCAGCGAGAAGAGGTCTCTTCCTCGGCACAACTAGCTCTCCAGTTGGAATTATAGCATCTTTCCATCAATGCCCACATGGGATGGAACAAGCGAGGCGGCGATGGACTACGGCCTGCAGAGACTCCACAGTATGCGAGGCATGCTGCGGATGAAGGATGTGGCCGGCCACTGGAGTTCTCTCTTCAGACATGTAGCTGCCAGCGCCAGTTCGTCTTCGTCCTGGTCCAATGATGACTCCCCATGCCCGGCAATCCGGCGGTCGAGTGCTGCGATTAATGCCATGTCCTTCCTGATCCTGGCCTCGACCTGTTTGGCCTCCTCGGGGCGGATGACTCCGAACTGCGCCTTGGCCTGGTTGAAGCCGATGGCTGCCTCATAGGTGGCGTCCACAATATCCTGGCGGCTCATCCAGTTGGTCTCGTAGCTTAGCATGTGGCTCCACGCCGGGGAGATCAGCGCCTGGCGATGCTGCTCGAGCGTGCGGTAGAACAGGCGATAGCCATACTCCTCCGGCCGGTCGAAGACTTGGCTGCCCGGATCGATGAAGGGCGCCAAGGGGGAGATGTGAGGATGCACCACTTTACCTTTGCCGTGGTCTCTCAACAGCCCTGCCATGTAGTCAACGGTGCCCGTTACCGAGACGCGGTCCTGTTTGGGCAAGCCAATCATGTAGAACAGATCGAATCTGCGGCAGTTGTTGGTGATCGCTGCCCGGATGGTCTCTTCGACGTCGGTGTTTCGCCAGCCCTTGCCGAAAGCGCGCCGCACTCCTTCGTCATGCGACTCCGTGGACATCTGGATGTTGTAGTGGGGGATGACCCGGCTGACCTTCTTGAAGAAGTCGTCCCCTGCAGGGGAAAACAGCTCCAGCACTACTGGCCCGTTCACGCCACGGCGGCTCATGGCCCGCAGAAGCTCGTCATCGTACCCGTTTCCAGCCTGGCGGATGTCTCCGATGATGAAGACCGGGCCTCGGAGGTAGCGCTGTATGCTGTGGATGTCATCGGCCAGCAGTGTCGGACTGCGGTAGGCTATCTCATTCCGGTGACACATGCTCTTGAAGGCGTAGTGCGATCCGCCGCAGGAGTGGCAGTTGAGGGTGCAACCACGGCAGGTGAAGACTGCGGTAACCGGGTAGTCCAGCCAGTTGTTGAACGGCAGCATGCCTGAGAGGGACCGGTAACGGATCACCGACTTCACCGGATAGGCATAGTCCAAAGGGATACCGTTCAGGTCTGGCAGCACCCACGACAGCGGATTGTGGTGCGGCATTCCGTCCTTGTCTTTCCAACTCACGTTCGGGATATCATCAAAGGCCCCTTTGGACTTGATTCGCTGCATGAGCTTCAGCACTGGCTCTTCGGTCGAATCCCCCCTCACTACAAAATCCACCTGTGGATACCCGATCAACTCCTCGTAGAAGAAGGTGGACGATAGGCCGCCGAAGATGACTGGGATAGATGGGTGGAGCCTCTTGACCACTCTGGCCAACTCCAGGCTGCCCTGGGCATGGGGGAGCCAGTGAAGATCGATGCCAAACGCTGCCGGGTGGAGTCTGCTCAAGAAGCGTTCGACGTCAAAGCCGGGCTCGGTCAACATCCGGTTGGCAATGTTGACAATCCTGGTGCGGATACCGGACTTCTCCAAGTGGCCGGCGATGCTGATGAACCCGATGGGATACATCTCAAACACGGGTGAGGAGGGTATGACGTCGCTTATGGGGCCGTACACAATGGACCGCTGGCGGAAGTCGTAGTTGCTGGGGGCGTGCAGCAGAATCAGCTCGGCTCTGCTCACATGGGTATCCTTGTCAAAGTGAAATGGCTGGCAGGCCCATGGTCAGCGGCATCTCTTGAACGGAGGGCCATTCCATCGTAGAGTCTGCGGCGTGGAGTCGAGCTGCAGGACACAAGACGACGATTCACAACCAGCCAGGTAAGACCTTTCCACTCAGCTCAGCGCGAGTAATTCATGTATATCACGACAAGTGCCGAAAAGCAAACCGGTTGATGCTGTCGCCGAAAGCGGAACCTCACACTGTGTCCCATGAGAGGTTTGCTGGAAACGAGCCATTGTGGTATAAGGCCTCTTGGGGACCGGTGCTCCATTGATGCATGGCCGTGAAGCGCCGGTGTGAAAGGACGGGGGCTGATGGAAGTCCAGATTCTGGGGTCCCATGTGACGGAGATCGCTGGTGCCAGGCCCACGGCGCTGGTCATCGACGGGATTCTGGCACTCGACGCTGGCAGCTTGTGCTCCGGCCTGACACTGGACGGTCAGCGGAAGCTGAAGGCCGTCTTGATAACGCACCAACACTATGACCATGTGAAGGATCTGCCGATGATAGGCATGAATCTCGCCTACTACGGATGCCTTGACGTGTATGGGATTGCGGCGACATTCGAGTCCTTGTCGAGTCACCTGCTCGATGGCAAGCTCTATCCTAACTTCCTGCAATGGCCGGAGTCTCAGCCTGCACTCAACTTCATCAGGCTGAAAGAATACGAACGTATCACCGTCGCTGGGTACAGCGTCATGGCCCTCCCAGTGCCGCATGGCGTGCCGTCGGTGGGATTCCATGTCACCTCGCCGGAGGGGAAGAGCCTGTTCTTCACTGGTGATACGGCTGGAGGTCTGTCGGGTTGCTGGGAGCACATATCTCCTGACTTACTCATTACTGAAATGACATGGCCGCAGGACATGGATGCCTGGGCCAGGAGGACCACGCACCTCTCTCCTGCAATCCTCAAGACGGACCTGTTGGAGTTTCGCAGGCTGAAGGGCTACTTGCCACGGATCGTGCTCGTCCACCTCGACCCGGCCCGCGAATCCCAAGTGGCAGCAGAAGTAGCTGAGGTCGCCCGGGAGTTGGATGCGAGCATTGCTCTGGGGCGGGAGGGGATGGTAGTCTCCGTCTAGAGGCCCCATGGACATTGCGTTTATCATCGACAGCAATGCTGGCAAGCTGGCCCGCTGGCTGAGGATGATGGGGTACGATACCCTCTTCTTCAATGACATCGAGGATGGCCATCTGGTCGACATGGCCATGAAGCAGGGACGGGTCGTCGTCACCAGGGACACTCAGATCGCCAAGCGGCGTGTGGCAGCCAACGGTGACTTTAGGGTGGTCCTGACCCGGGACGATGACCCGCGGAAGCAGCTTCTGCAGGTCATGAAAGAACTGAACCTGGATTGCCGGGAGCGGCAGTTCACCCGCTGCCTCGAGTGCAACCGGCGGCTGGTGCCCAGGAGCAGAGAGGAAGTGAAAGACCTTGTGCCTCCATATGTCTTCGGCACGCAGAGCCAGTACATGCAGTGTCCCTCTTGCAGCCGGGTCTACTGGCAGGGCACCCATTGGCAAAGAATGAAGAGGGCGCTGGAGGAGATTACGGCTGCTTCATCCGGGCGTGCTTAACGCACAGAGGGCGTTTGCTGGAGGATGACCAGGGGAGCACGATTCAGAGTGGTGCGAGGACTTCTTGTCCCTACCGATATGGTCCGGACTGGTCCCGTTCTTGGCTAGCCGTGATCATACTCGTGTGGGTACTTGGGAGCCCAGACCGCGTCGGCTGTCGCCACGTATGCATTGTTCAGGTACTGCAGGAGCATGCGCTGAGCGTTGTAGTATGAACCATTGATGGCTATGGCCCAACGCATGATGCGGCAATAGTCGTCAGGTTTCCTGTAGAACATGGGGAGAACCACATGCTCCAGTTTGTCGTACAGGGAGGAGGTTTCCTTACCTTGATCGCTCTCGGGCTCCCAACTGTCGCCAACTGCCCAGCCGGTGATCCCCTCTATGTTGCCTTCGATCCACCAGCCATCCAGAACGCTCAGACTGGGCACGCCGTTCAGCGCGGCCTTCATGCCGCTGGTGCCGGAGGCCTCGAAAGGTTTCTGAGGCGTGTTCAGCCACAGATCCACACCTGAGCAGACATACTTGGCCAGGCTCATGTCATATTCTTCGAGGTAGACGACTTTCACCGAGTCTCTCAGGGTTGCAGCGGCCTCGAAAATGCTGCGTATCAACCGTTTCCCGCCGTCGTCATAAGGATGGGCTTTGCCGCCATAGATCACCTGCAAAGGGCCGACCTGCCGGGCGATCCTTGTCAGGCGTTCGAGGTCCGAAAAGAGGAGGTCGGCTCTCTTGTACGCCGTCGCCCGCCGGGCGAACCCGATGGTCAGGGCTTCTGGATCCAGACGTTGGCCTGTTCGTTTCTCGACCTCGGCAATAAGCATCTTCTTGGCGTGTTGGTGTGCCTGCCGGATCTCGTCGAGAGCAATGCTCACGGCGTAGCGCAAGTAGAGATTGTCCCAGCGCCACTCGGGTATGTGCCGGTCGTACACCTCTTTGAGGGACGGTGCTGTCCAATTGACGGCGTGCACTCCGTTGGTGATCGAGTTGATGGGGTAGTTGGGAAACATACTGTGCGCAATCTCCTCGTGGTGCATGGACACGCCGTTTACGTAGTGAGAGAAGGAGAATGCCAGGTACGTCATGTTCAGCGTGCCGTCTAGGAAGCACCGGCATGAGTGAAGGGCAGACGTGAGTTCCTCACCCAGGACCTGTGAGACCAGCCATGCCGGGAAGCGGTCATGGCCGGCGGGCACAGGCGTGTGAGTGGTGAAGACACACCGCCGCCTCACCGCATCGATGGTCACCCGGGATAGGTCACGCAGCCTGTGGCCCTCGGACATCTCTTTCGCCAAAGCCAGTGTCAGCAGAGCCGAGTGCCCTTCGTTCATGTGGTATATCTGGATATTCCGATAGCCAAGGGCGGAGAGCATGGCGGCACCGCCAAGCCCCAGGATGGCCTCCTGGCAGAGCCGGTAGTGGTTGTCCCCTCCGTAGAGTTGATCAGTCAGCGTCTGGTCCCAGGGTGTGTTCTCAGGGAGCGCCGTGTCCAGGAAATACACTGGGACGGTGTGACCAGAAATGCCGGTCAGCCCGTAAAGCCATGCCCTGATGTGCACCGGTCGCCCTTCTATTGTTACTGACACTCGGTCGGGCATCGCTTTCAGCAGTCTCTCCGGAGACCAAATGGCCGGGCTCTCCGTCTGCTGGCCCTTGTCGTCCAAATGCTGCCGGAAGTAACCCTTCCGGTGCAGGAGCGTTATGCCGACCATGGGGACTCCGAGATCGGCTGCTGCTGACAGGGAGTCCCCGGCGAGCATGCCCAGACCACCGGCATAAGTGGGGACAGCCGGATCGAGGCCGACCTCCATGCAGAAGTAGGCCACCGTGGATCGATATCTCACGTCTTCAGACGCTATGCTCATTTCCCAACCTGACTGTGTCTTCCTGCGGGCACTGCCGGGACAATACGTTGAGAACCGCTTTGATTGACTTTGGATCGCTGCCAGAGACGCGCTTTCGGTAGCGGGAGATGCTGTGGGACCAGTTGTATGGCGTAGTCTATCCCGACGTGTGGACTCTGTCAATAAGCTCGGGGGGGGTGCCCATCGCGTCGATGGGAACTGCCATAATCATGACTAGTAACGCAGTTGAGCAAGGTGAGAAATCATATGCAGACGCGAAGCGTGTCATGAGGACCCTGGTTAACATCGCCATGTAGGCTGGGGTTGCGCGGTGGCGTCTCAGTAGCTCCCCATTCTGGCCGCAATGCCCCTAGCTTCTTCCAAGTCATCAGGCGTATTGACGTTGAAGAAGCTCAAGTGCTTGGGGTCGAACCTGTCGATCTCCGCCTCTTCAACGTACCTCACCCTGACCTGCTCCAGTAGGATACTGATCTGAAGCTGGCTTCTCTCAATCTGTTTCTGGATTGCTGGGAGGCAGTCCTTGGAGTATACGGCGTGAAGGGGCTCTATCTGACCATTGATGCGAGGCATGACGACGTCGAAGTCCGTCTCTGCGGTGACAAGGTGCCGCAGGAGAAATGGATTCAAGAAGGGCATGTCGGCTGCCACGACTAGGCTGCGGTGGGCGTCTACGGCTGACAGTCCGGTGTAGATGCCGCCCAGGGCGCCCTTCTCTGGATAGACGTCCTGCATGCAGTCGACTCTGGCACGCCTTGCCTCGACTGCCGGGCACCCCTGTCCCTGTGCAAGTACCAGCAGGATGTGGTGGCTAACAGGGATCAAGCTGTCGACGACCCTCTGAAGCAGCAGCCGTCCTCCAACCACCTCCAGGAGCTTGTTCTTACCCAGACGTTTTCCCTTGCCGCCTGCCAGCACTATCGACGTTACCAAGTCGCCTGCCAATACCTCCACTTTCTCATCCTGATGATCGCTGGCTTCTGACTCTATCATAGTCAACAAGGCGCAGACCGTTCAAGGCTGGAGACGATTGGGGCATGCGTTTCTGTGACATCTGCACCGCGTGACCTCGGTCGGATCGGGCCCGGGCCGGGAGCCTTGGGGACAGTCGGCTTCAGGTCCGTTGGACCTGTTCACAGCGTCGTGTCCCCACCTGACGCTCTGCCTCGGCCGAAGTGGTGAATATCGTGAGAGGCGGCATCCCTGTATTGAGACACGGATGTGAACTTTTTATTGCAGACTAACTGTCATCGGCTGGGGCATGGTGTCCCTTGCTTCGATGGCCTTGCGCGGGAGCTACGCTGGAATCAGGTCAACCCGTGCAAGGGCAGTGTGGAGGCCGTTCCCGGCTGTGCCGTGGAAGCAGTGAGAAGATGTCGCTTCGCAAAAGAGGAATAGTTGTAACAGTCTTAGCGCTTACGGCGGCCATCGTCGTTTCTCTCGTGGTTTCGCAAACCATACTGATGAGACGCTTCGACGAACTGGAGAAGAGAGAAACCCGCCAGAATGTAGAGCGGGCGGTAAGCGCACTATACAGTGATTTCTCGAAGGTGAGCATTACCTGGGATGACCAGTTGACTGCCAGCGAGGTGGTCTTTGAGGGCGACGAAACGTACCTGGCATTGGCCATCGATGAGACAACATTCGGCACACTCGGACTCAACTTCATCCTGTTCGTCCCGCCAGGACTACCTCCCATAGGCTATGGGTTTGACCTGGAACGAGGGACCCCGTTGCCTGTTCCATCCGATCTTTCGAGCGAGCTAGTGGCTGGCAAACCGCTCATGGAGCCAGAAGAGGAACAGGCTGGAGTGACCGGGATTCTGATGCTTTCCGATGGCCCCATTCTTGTCTCGACGTATCCAACGGTGATCTCTTTGGCTGACGAACCTCTGGAAGGCAGACTGGTCTTTGCGCGCTACCTGGATAATACGCATGTTGCCAGGCTGTCGGAAGTGACCCACTTGCCGCTAGCTCTGTATCAATTCGATGATCCCGCAGTGCCCGTCAAGGTTCGCTCTGTCGAGGCTGACAGCGAGACTGGTGTTGCGACCTACGTCCGGGCGTTGAACTCAGACACCGTTGCGGGATACGGCGTTCTCGCTGACATCTACAGCGAGCCGGCGCTGGTGATGGAAGTGGACCTGCCCCGGGACATTCATCACCAGGGGCAGACGACTCTGCTGTATCTCCTGTGTGCCATAGCTGGAGTTGCCATCGTGACGGGCCTGATCGGGAGCTATGCCGTGCAGAGGTCACTCTTCCTGCGCCTGTTGCGATTGAGCAATGGTGTGGTTAAGGTCCGTACCACGGGAGACCTGTCGGAGCGCGTCGAAGTGACGGGGAATGACGAGATAACGACTCTGGGAATGTCGATCAATTCGATGCTGGCATCTTTGGAGAAATCGCAGAGGGAACTGCGTGATAGCGAGGCCCAAAACAGGGCTCTGATCAAGGGGATTCCGGACTACATGTACCGGATAGCGATGGATGGCACGCTGCTCGAAGGCAGATCAGCCAAGGGCGGGAACATGCTGGAACCCTACCGTCAACTCCAGGGCAAAATGCTCTATCGCCCGTTGAAGAAGTACAGCGATCTGACAAGAGAGGTGATCACCAAAGGGCTGGATCATATGGACGTGGCTATGAAGACGGGAGAAGCGCAGATTTTCGAGTGCCAGGTGTCCGTTGATGGCCGTGATTTCTTCTACGAGGTCCGGATGATGGCCAGCGAGAAACAAGGCGAGTTGCTCTGCGTGGTCTTTGACGTCAGCCAGCGTTATGCGGAAGCTCAGAAGAAGGAGATACTGATCAAGGAAATCCATCACAGGGTCAAGAACAACCTCCAGGTGGTTGCCAGCCTGCTCTACCTGCAATCAACGCGGCTGGATGACGCGAAGACGATGCAGATGTTTGAGGAGAGCTCAAACAGAGTCAAGTCCATCTCACTCATACATGAGAAACTGTACAAGGACAGGCTGCAACCCCAGACTGAGCAAGGAGAAGTTGACTTCGGGGCGTATGTCCGTGATCTGACGGATGCTTTGTTTATTTCGTACGGCGTTGACCGCGGCGTCATCCGCCCGGTGTTCGATACCAGCAATTCGTTCCTCAGCCTGGATGCGGCAGTACCGTGCGGGCTGATAGTCAACGAGCTCGTCTCGAATGCGCTGAAGTACGCCTTCCCCGACGGGAGAAAAGGTGAAATTCGCGTTGGTCTCTACGGAGATCTTGAGGGCAGGATGGCCCTGGTAGTACGTGATAACGGCGTCGGCCTCACACCTGACACCGACTTGGAGAAGTCATCCTCTCTAGGCCTGCGGTTGGTGAGGATGCTGGCGCAGCAGTTGGGCGCAGAGATACACATAGATGGAAGCAAAGGCGCGGAGTTCAAATTCATATTCGTCGATGGCAAGAAGAAAGAACAGGCATCACCAAGTACATCACAACCGAGGCAGACTGCAAACGCCGAGGTTGGGGGAGGATAGGAGAAATGGTGGAAAAGGCACGAATAATGGTGGTGGAAGATGAAGCCGTGATCTCGCTCGAGATCCAAGATCGGCTCACCAAGATGGGTCATTCGATTTGCGGCACAGCCGCCAGCGGCGAGGAAGCCGTGTCGGTGGCCACTGCCAATCACCCTGACTTGATCTTGATGGATGTCCAGCTAAGGGGAGACGTTGATGGTGTCCAGACCGCGCAGCAGATCCGCGACCAGATCGAGATTCCTGTAATCTATCTCACCGCCTTCGCTGACGATCGGACTGTGGAGCGAGCCAGGCTGACGGAGCCTTTTGGGTATCTGATAAAACCCTTCTCGGAGAAGGAACTATATGCTGCCATCGAAACGGCCCTCTACAAGCACTCGATGGAGGCGAAGTTGCGGGAGAGCGAGCGGCGGTATGCTGCTACGGTCAGGTGCATAGCTGACTGCGTCATTGTCACTGACACGGACATGAAGATAACGCTCATGAATCCTGCTGCCCAGGGCGTGACTGGCTGGGGGCAGGCAGAGGCAGTGGGCAAGAGGCTGGATGAAGTCTTCAAGATCGTGGATGAGAAAGATCTTGTTCCTGTCGAGAGCCCGATGGTTGAAACCATCCGGCGGAGAGTCGTGACCAACTTGGCTGAACCGGTTCTCTTGATAACGAAGAATGGTGAGAAGGTTCCGGTCGAGGACAGCGCTGCGCCCATGATCGATGACAAGGGCGAGCTGACCGGGGCTGTGATGGTGTTCCGCGACATCACAGAGCGCAAGAATGCTGAGGCGGCCATCAAAACGGCGTTTGACTCACTTGAGGAAAGGGTTCAGGAACAGACTGCCGAATTGAGGACCAGCTTTGAGAAGCTGGGCAGGGCGATGGAGGGCACAATCCAGGCCTTGGCCACGATGGTGGAGGCGAGGGACCGCTACACTGCTGGTCACCAGGTTCGTGTTGCTGATCTTGCCTGCAGCATTGCCAGACAAATGGGCATCATGGAATCGCGCATTCCTATAATACGAATTGCGGGGCTCATTCATGATGTGGGTAAGGTCTGTGTTCCAACCGAGATCCTGAACAAACCTGCTCCGCTGTCACCGATCGAGTTTGAGATAGTTAAGCAGCATCCCAAGGCTGCCTATGATGTCCTGGAGAAGATAGAATTCCCATGGCCGGTCGCTGATATTGTCCTTCAACACCATGAACGATTCGACGGCTCAGGCTATCCGTCTGGCCTGCGTGGTGACCAGATATTCCTGGAGGCCAGGATCCTGGGTGTGGCTGATGTGGTGGAAGCCATGTCATCACACCGGCCATACCGGGCGGCCTTGGGAACTGAGAAAGGGCTTGAGGTGATCTCCAAGGGCAGGGGCATACAATTCGATCCTGACGTAGTGGATGCCTGCCTACATGTGTTTCAGCAAAGCGGCTTCAAGTTCAAGGATGTCCAGGCTGCTGCCAACTGATCCCAGGACAATGGGTATTTGAAGGCTGCGCCGGCAGTTTGATTCCCAAAGGCTGCCTCAAGTGGCAGCGTGCTGCCATCAACCGCAGGCTTCTCGTCAGCGACCTCGTCCACACTACTCCGGCAACAGCCGCCCTTCAACCGCATTCTGTCTCCCCGGATGGCTTTCTCCGCACACAACCTTTTCGCAACGGCGCGCTGCACGGATAGAATCATGATACCCCCGGCGGGCGCGTCCTGGCATGGTTCGCGATGTGGCCGGACGGCCAATCTGTAATTGGGGCAGAAATGGCAGAAACAGGAAGAGAAGGCGCTCTCAGTTCTGCAGGAACAACGGAGGCAAGAACTGGGGCTGTATTGGTTGCGGGGGCTGTGTTGGCGAGGAATGGGGAAGGAGGTCTTCCGTGACTTGGTCAGGGTCACTCATGCGCTTCGGAATGGCTCAGCCCGAAATATATTAAGTTGATCCTCCTCCCCATCCCTCCCCTGGGGGGTGTGACGATGGGATCGTCA
>JAFGCL010000099.1 GCA_016932645.1 Dehalococcoidia bacterium
GAGACGGCCGCTCTTGGTGACATCCATGTGCACGCCGATCTTGTTCATGAGGTCCTGCACTATCGGCCTGACCGAGAGAACGCCGATGGAGCCGATCACGGCCGTTGGCAGAGCGACTATCTTGGCTGCGGGGCAACTGGCCAGGTATGAGCCAGAGGCGCACGTCCCGCTTACGAAGACCACGACAGGCTTCTTCTCTGAGAGCCGTGAGACACCGCAGTAAAGAAAATCCGAGGCAGTGGCCAGGCCCCCAGGGGAATCTACATTGATGATGACCGCCTTGACCCTCCGGCTGCTCTTCAGCCCGTCTAGTGCTTCGGTGTAGTGCCGCAGCCGGCGAGTTCCTGAGATGGGACCAAACAACTCCCAAAAGCCGATTCCCGCAGACATGGGTCGCGATATGCCCATTCTCCGCTCACGCTCCTTGTGCCCCATTATAGCAGAAGGGTTTGGAGGCAGATGCGCAAGATCCCGGATGCATCCTCCTTGAACATTGCGCGGCTCCGAACCGATGCCTGCCGGTTCCATCGGTGCTTGACACCGCTTACGACCCACATCATACTGCACCTCATTGTTCGTGGTTGCGCCAGCGCTCGCCTGGCACCAGAACAGCGCTAAGGAGGAAGGACGATGCCAACTGACAAACGGGAATGGAAGTTCGTGGGAGATGAGGCGCAGGTCTTCGAGATATCGATTACGGTGGAGAACCTCGAGAAGGGCATGGAGTATCTTCGTTCGGCCTTCGGCTGGGAGCCTTACTGTGTGCGTGAAGATGAGTCGAGGGACTTCAACCTGCGTGGCAGAACCGTTGAACGGGCCAACATGAAGTATGCCTGCTACTATGCGGGCCCCGTCAGGTTCGAGTTGGTGGAAGCGGTGAGTGGCGACAGCGTCTACGCTGAGTTCCTGAAGAAGAAGGGCCCCGGCGTTCAGCATATCGGCATACGGGTATCAGATCGGGACAAGGAACTCGCCCAGTTGCATAAGAGAGGAGTCGGGGTTCAGCAGTCCATGGAAGTACCATTCATCCCTTTGAAAATGGCCTATCTGGACACTATGGACAATCTCGGGGTCAACATCGAGCTGGTCGAGTGTCCCTATATACCGGCGACACCCGAGTTCGACGAGTACGTGAAAGCCAAAGTGGCCGCCCACAAGCGTAAGTGAATGGAGGCGCGTTCAGATGCAGGATAATGCGGCAGCTACAGAAAGGCTGAAGAGGGCAGCAGCCGAGAAGGCCTACAACTACGAACTGAAGCACCATGGTTGCGGCCAGTGCACTCTGCGGGCGCTGCAGGAGACCCTCGGTCTGGAGGATGACCTGGTATTCAGGGCTGCCAGTTGCCTCCAGGGCGGCTTCCCTGTGGAGAACCGGACCTGCGGGGCTCTCATCGCTGGAGCGATGGTCATCAGTATGAAGCTGGGGCGTGAAAGCCTGGAGGAAGGGCAACCTGGGACTTCAAGAGGCATGAGGGAGATGATCCGGCTGGTGAACAAGTTTAAGCAGGAATTCGGATCGACCCTGTGCGCCAAGGTTACAGGCGGTCTCACCGACGGCATCCTCGACGAGAAGACTCTGACGCTCATGGAGAAACGGCCGGAGCTGTTTGATGAACCATCACGGAAAGTGGTTGAAATATGTGCCAATACCGTCGCCAAAGTAGCAGAGATGGTGGTGGATATCCTGACGACAGAGGAGGGGAGGCACGGCCATGATACATGATGAGAGAACCAGACAACAATCAGGCAAACCGCGAATTCTGGTGGTGGGAGGAGTCGCAGGCGGGGCGTCCTGCGCCGCACGCGCCCGCCGGCTCTCAGAAGACGCTGACATCATCATTCTTGAACGCGGGCCCTACGTATCCTTCGCCAACTGCGGACTGCCGTACTATGTCGGCGACGTGATCACCGAGGAGAGGAGTCTGTTGGTCGCCACGCCGGATATCTTCCAGAGGCGTTTCAACATTGAAGTCCGGTTGCAGAGCGAGGTCCGCGCCATTGAACGGGCCAAACAGGAGATCGAGGTCAAGAATGTGGTGACAGGCGAGACGTATCGAGAGAGGTACGACGCCCTGGTGATGGCCCCCGGGTCAGCGCCCATCCGCCCCCCGCTGCCTGGCATTGACCTCCCTGGGATATTCACCCTGCGGACTATTCCGGACAGCCGCCAGATGAAGCAGTGGATCAACGAGCGGAAGGTCGAGAGGGCCGTCGTTGTCGGCGGCGGGTTCATCGGCCTCGAAACCACCGAGAATCTGGTGAGACGCGGCATCTCGGTCACTATCATCGAGATGCTGGCACAGGTGATGCCGCCGATCGACCCTGAGATGGCGGCAATCATCCACTCCCAGTTAGAGGCAAACGGCGTTTCGCTTCAAATGGGGGACGGTGTGGCCAAGTTCGAACAGAACCCCGACGGTCACACCATCTCGGTTGTCACCAAGTCCGGCGCCAGCTTCAGTTGCGACATGGTGCTTCTGGCCATGGGCATACGGCCAGAGTCCAAGCTGGCCAAAGAGGCCGGCCTGGAGATCGGGCAACTGGGCGGCATCCGAGTGAACGACCACATGCGCACCAGCGACGAGCACATCTGGGCCGTGGGCGATGCCGTAGAGGTGCGCGATTTCGTAACCGGTGAATGGAGCCTGATCCCCCTCGCAGGGCCGGCGAATCGCCAAGGTCGGATCGCTGCGGACGTTATCATGGGACGTGACGCCAGGTTCCGCGGCGTCCAGGGGACCGCTGTCTGTCGGGCGTTTGACATCACCATTGCCGCCACCGGCGCCAGCGAGAAGAATCTGCAGCGGCGCGGGATCGGCGGCCAACCAGCACAGTACGAGAAGATATACCTGCATCCGGGACATCACGTCAACTACTATCCCGGCGCCCGCCCCATCACCATGAAGCTGATCTTCTCCACCAAGGATGGAAGAGTCCTTGGCGCGCAGGCCATAGGCGAGGAAGGAGTTGAGAAACGGATAGATGTCATCGCCATGGCCATACAGCGGGGATCCACAGTGTTCGACCTGGAGGAGGCCGAGCTGTGCTACGCACCGCAGTTTGGCGCCGCCAAGGACCCGGTCAACGTGGCGGGAATGATCGCGGCCAACGTCATGCGGGGCGACGCGCCGGTGGCCCACTGGAAGGACATCACCGGATCCAAGGCCCTGGTCCTGGATGTTCGCGAGCCGGGCGAGTTCAAGATGGGCCACCTGGAGGGAGCGGTTAACATCCCGCTCAACTCACTACGCGTCAGGATGAACGAACTGCCGCGCGACAAGGAGATCCTAGTCTACTGCGCCGTGGGCCAAAGATCGTATTACGCTTCGAGGGCATTGCGCCTGCATGGCTTCAACGCCCGAAATATCTCCGGAGGCATGAGGAGCTATCACGCGCAGTGATAAACCAAGTGAAGCTAGACGAGTGTAAGGTGAATCCCGCAGAGTGCCATGAGGTGTACCGCTGACACAGTAGAGCTTCATCAGCAAGTGCGTCATGATCATCAGAGGAGATTGCTGATGAACTGTTCGTGTGGATTCACAACCCTCACATCCTTGTTGTATGATTGCGACGAGGAGAAGTAGCCATGGGACACCCAGACTCGAAGTTGGCGAAGCTCCTTCTGACCATGACAGCCCTGGCTTTGCTGGTGGTCTTGCTCCCCGGAACATCACCGTCGTCGGTTGCAGGCCCCATCATGCGCCCTGACTGGAGCCCCATGCACGGCGGCCCCGGACACCACCTTAATGCAGTCTGGGGCAGCTCCGACAACAACGTCTTCGCCGTTGGTGCCTTGGGCACCATCCTACACTACAACGGCCAGAACTGGAGAGCCATGAACAGTGGCACGAAGAATCCTCTTGTGGACGTCTGGGGCAGCTCCGGCAGCGACGTCTTCGCGGTGGGGATGAGCACGTTTGGGATGGTGGGCAGCATGCTCCATTACAGCGGCGTGGGTCTTCGCTGGACCCAAATGGACAGCTACCCCAGCGACTCGACGGATGCAGTCTGGGGCAGTTCCAGCAACGATGTCTTCGCCCTGTCCGGTGGCACTATCTATCACTATGACGGATTGACCTGGAGCGTCTTCTACCGCAGCACCAGCGTCAGCTCCATGCATTCCCTTCACGGAATCTGGGGCCGCTCCGGCAGCAGCGTCTTCTCGGTGGGAGGCGCTCAAAGGTTGGATGGACATGGAGATTGGGTTCCCTTTGCTGCCATTCTGCACTATGATGGCTCCACTTGGACCACTATGGAGAGCAGTACCAAGAATACTCTCAGGGACGTCTGGGGCAGCTCCGACAACAACGTCTTCGCTGTCGGTGACGCGGGCACGATCCTGTACTACGACGGCAGCGAGTGGAGCACCGTGACCAGCGGCATCGCCCCCGACCTCCACGCTGTCTGGGGCAGCTCCGAAAGCAATGTCTTCGCTGTTGGTGACGCGGGCACGATCCTGCGCTATGACGGCAGTACCTGGAGCAGAATGAGCGTCACGAGTACGAGAACGGGCAGCAGCAGTAGGAACATGGATCCGCTCTATGGAATCTGGGGCAGCTCCGAGAACGATGTCTTCGCCGTCGGGAGCGAGACCATCATGCACCATCCCGGCCACTTCACCGCAATTAGCCCAGGGGTCAACTGGGGTTTGGTAGGCAGAATCATAGCCGCCGTCGTGCTTGTCGTCACAGTCTTCGGCTTAATGGTAGTGATCGACCGCCGCCGCGGAAAGACGGTCAAAGACAAGTAGCACCAGCGTTCAAGCCATGCCTGACAAGACACGGAGTGCTTCTCTTATGGGCGTGACACCGAAGATACAGCCAGTCAGTCCGTGTTTATGACTAAGTTCTACTCTCCCCCATCTCCATCAGAAACAAGTACACGCCTCATGGAGCAAACCCCCATATCCATATCCAGATCCCGATCTCAAACTGTGGCGTTGCGAGTGTAGGTCAATTGTGGGCTTGCGACCTTCAGAAATCCCACTTCTTCAGCGGCTCGAACCGGCCCTGGAAGAAGCGCAGGACCTTCGGCTCGTACGCCAGCTTCAGGCCTGTGATCCGGTCGCGCTTGCGGTACAACCCGGCTATCCCTTCCACGGCATAGTCCATGTGGGAGTTGGTGTAGACCCGGCGCGGGATGGTGCACCGGACCAACTCCAGCTTCGGACGGTAGTTCTTCCCAGTCTGCGGATCGCGTCCCTTAGAAACATTCCCCCGCTCCATCGTCCTCACGCCACACTCGACATACATGGCTGCCGTCAGGGCCTGCGCCGGGAATTGCTCTTGGTCTATGTGGGGAAGGAACCGCTTGGCATCAATGAACACGGCGTGCGAGCCGGGAGGCACCACGATCGGCACGCCTGCTTCCTGGAGCTTGCGCCCGAACTCCTGCGTCTGGGCGATACGCATCTTGATGTAATCATCGTCCAGCGAATCCATCAGGCCCCGGTGCAGCGCCTCGATGTCCTTCGAATCCAGGCCGCCGTTGGTGACATCGCCTTCCCAAATGCGCAGCATCCTGAGGAAAGCGCGGTTCAAATCAGGGCTGTTGCATGCAATCAACCCGCCCATGTTGACCAGGAAGTCCTTCTTGGCGCTGACGGTGCAACCGTCACCATAGCTTAGCAACTCGCGAAGGATCTCCTTGACGGGCTTGTCGCTGTACTGCGGATCCTTCCACTTGATCATATACGCGTTTTCCACGCAGCGGGTGGCGTCGTACATGTTGGGTATACCGTACTTGTGCAGCAGTTTCGATACGTCTTTGGCGTTCTGCATGGATATTGGCTGCCCACCCGCCATGTTCACGCAGGTCTCGAAACTCACGTAGGCCACGTTCTCCGGCCCGACCCTCTTGATCTCACGCTCCAGCTTCTTCAGGTCAATATTGCCCTTCCACGGGTACGGATCCGTGGGATCATGCGCCTCGTCAACGATCACGTCCACGAACACTCCACCCGCCATCTCCTGGTGCAGCTTGGTGGTGGTGAAGTACATGTTGCCCGGCACGATCTGCCCCGGCTTGATCATGCACTGGGACATGATATGCTCCGCGGCCCGCCCCTGGTGCGTTGGGATGATGTAGTTGTAGCCTAGAATCTCCCGGAACTCTTCCACCATCTTCAGGTAGTGGCGGCTGCTGTACGGAGTGTCGCCGGTGTTGGTCATGCCCTCCCATTGGTAGCAGCTCATGGCCGACGTCCCGCTGTCAGTCAGAAGGTCGAGGTAGACGTCTTCCGACCTCAGCAAAAAGGTGTTGTACCCGGCCTCGGCGATGGCCTTCTTGCGGTATGCCTTGTCCACCATCCTAACCGGTTCGAAGATGGCGATCTTGTACGGCTCGTACATCCGCTTCTCAGAGCGCTCGACGCGCGGGAACGACACAAACAGCCGCTGCTTCAGCGGCTCGAACTGGGCTTCGTCGACGAACTCGGGATCATTCTTGAGCGAAAGGCCGGTCAGGTCACCGCGGTTCTTGTACACAGCCGCCACCACATCCGCGATCTCCCTCAAGTGGTTGACAGTGTAGGCGCACCGTGGCAGCTCAAACATCAGCGTCCGGGCCCCCTCACCCGTCGCGTGGTAATCCCACCGCCCCTCAATCTTGCCGCGCATACCACCCTGGATGTACAGCGAGGCCGCCAGCACAAACTTGGGGGATTCATCAACCGGGATATGCGGCAGAAATCTCTTCACGTCGAGCGCAATTCCCCTGGTGCCCTTAAACACCGGCACGCCTTCGGCCTTGATCATGCTGTACAGCGCCTCGACCTGCTCCTGGTACCACTCGGTGTATTCCGGCTTACGCATCTCTTCCACGCCGATGGCGAAGACCTCCATGGCCCGGCCCGACATGCCACCATACGTGTGCAGCCCCTCGAACACCACCACCTCGTTCCTCAATTTCTCAAAGCAGTCCTCACGGGCGCTGGCAATGAAACCGCCGACATCCGACCTTGCATCCTGGCTAGCGTCCATCAGCACGATGTCCGCCAGTTGGACAATCTTTCTCGCGATGCCCAGTATGCTCTGCTTCGGGGTTTCCACCTTCCTGATCCAGTAGGCGTTCTCCAGAACATCCGAAATATCTATGACCAGCGGGACCCCGCAGCCGCCGGCCAGTTCCTTCACCACCTGTATGTTGGCTATAGACACCGGTTGCCCGTTCCAGGCATCGGGGCATGTGTCAATCTCAATGTAGGCCACAGCATCTCTTCCCAGCTTCTTCAACAGCCGCTCTAGTTTGGCCACGTCGATGTTGCCGCCGAACTTCTGAGGCTCTCCGTACTTGGCCGCTTCTCTGACGCTGACATCAACGCTCTTTCCATTATTGGCGAGTATCAAGCCTTCACAGCGCCCGCGGTTGTGCGGCACCGTCTGCCCCGATTGAATCGTCGTCGCTGCCAGGAGTTTCTCCGAGCCGATGCCGTTGTGCGTAGGCACCAGGTGCTCTATACCCAGGACATCCTGCACGGCGCTCTGCAGCCGCAGGAAGCTCCGTGCTCCGGCATAGGCCTCGTCGCCGATCATGAGTCCGGCCTTCTGGAAGTGGGACCAGGCCGACATCCCCCGCGCCACCATGTCAAAGGCTACATGGTCGGAACAAACGTGAAACGTATTGAAATGCGCCTGCTTCAGGATGTTCCAGCGTTCGTATGGCCTGAGCGCTGTCATCTTCTTGACTTCCTTGATCTTGAAAGGTTCGCTTCTCATCTGTCTTTACTCCACAGGGCAGGCTCTGGTCGCCCAATCCATTCGATACTTCCGCATATTCTACCATTGGCCTCGCTGGAATGCAGAACCGCTGCCCGGCCGTCGAATCATCCTCCTACCGGGGCCGCGACCTGTTCCAATGTCCAGCCGCTGATAGTTGACCATCAACTCAACTGACTACAAGCTCAATGTCCAGTACAACGGAGCCACCAAAACGACAGCAAAGCATTCATGAATCGTCAAGACAACAAGCGCGCCGACAACCTGGACGCTGCGATCGTCAGACGGCCAGACCAGCCGAAGCCCCGGTGGTATGAGATCGCGGCCATTCCCTCATCTGAAGGGCTGCGACGAAAACCCGCCGTCCGTCCAGTAATGCATCCATCCCTCCGTACAGCGCCGCGTCGTGGTTTCTCCAGTATGATTCTCGCTGTTCGACTGCCGGTGCTATTCATGAAGGGGGATTCCACTGCTTCCGCAGTCCGCACGTAGGGATGCGCAGACTATTGCCATACGGCGATCCACAGGCTATGCTGTTGCCGCAATCTGCGCATACATCACTTCACACGTGTCGTCGTGACGACATGGTCATTTCACTGGTGAGCGCAAGACACACGAATTCACCTGACAACTGATCCGCAAGAGAGGAGAGAGGCATGAGCAAAGAGAATCGCTATGATGTGGTGGTGGTCGGCGGCGGTCCGAACGGACTGGGCATAGCCGCGTACCTGGCCAAGTGCGGCGTCAAGGTCGCCGTGGTCGAGGCCAGAACCGAGATCGGGGGCGGGTGCGAAACCATCGAGCCCATCCCCGGCTTCAGGATCGAACCGCACGCGGCCTACAACTATGCCGGTGCTTCCCCGGCCTGGGAGCAACTGGAGCTGCACAAGTTCGGCCTGAGAATGGTGCCCTGCAACGTCTGGGGCACTGCCATCACCAGCGACTGCAAGCGGGTCACCTCCGGCGGCCGCTGGAACATGGACGTCGTCAGAGAATCAATGGCCATGTGGGGACCGGACTCGGTAGCCCAGACCGAGGCCATAAACGCTATACTGGAAGCGCCGGAGTGCCGGGAATGGCTCCGGTCGATCTACTGGACCCCACCACTCCCGGAAGGCTACAGCCGGGAACCCCAGGACCTGCCTTGGGTGAAGGCCATCAAGAAGCTGCCACTCCTCGGCCAGATATATGACGATAGCTGGCTGGAGATGTCCACCTGGGACATCACCAACATTCTGTGCAAGGAAGATGCTCAGAAGGTCGGCATTTGCGATGCCGCCTGGGACAGCGGTCCCGAATACATTACCAAAGGTCTGGGGATGGTTGGCGCGGCGATCACCTTCCTCATCATGTACGCCTCCGGCGTCTTCCTGGGTGGCATGCACTCCTACGCCCATGCCACCATGCGCTGCGCTCTGGCACACGGGGCCAAGTTCTACACCAACTCCAAAGTGGAAGAGATCATCATCGAGAACGGCGAGGCCAAGGGAGTCAGACTGGCCGACTCCGCACCATCGCCAAACAAGGTGATCTGGGCGGACAAGGCCGTCATCAGCGATGTGCATGTTAAGGAGACCTTCCTGAAGCTGGTCCCCAAGAAGCACCTGGATGCGGGCTTCTACCAGAAGGTGCTGGACATCAATCTGAACGGCGGCAGCCTGTTCAAGCTGGACCTCATCGTCAAGGAGCTGCCACGATTCAAGGGCAAGGCCGGTGAATTCATGGACAAGCATCCGTCCCTGGGTTGCATCTTCCCCGTCGAAAGCATGGAGGAGATGGACAGGCACCGGAACGTGGTGGATGTGGAGCGCCGCTTCCCGATGTGGGGCAAAGACGGGTTTGTGATGCGCTCGGTGCGCTCCAGCATCTATGATCCGACGCGGTGCCCACCCGGCTACCACGTCATCTACAACTTCTTCCCGGTGCCGGTCCCCGAGTACTTCGTCGATGGGATCGAGAACTATAACAAGCACAAAGAGGAGATGGTGGACATGGCCCTCAGCATGTACCGCCAGTATTGCACCAACATGGGCGACGACAATATCGTGGCCAAGTTCGCCATGTCGCCCCTGGATTCCTCTATCAGGAACATGGGCTTTGTGGGCGGCAACTGGGAAGGGATCAGGGTCTGCGACGATCAGTGGTACGATCGCCGTCCACTGCCGGAGTGCGGGCGGTACCGCACCCCTGTCGACAAGCTCTACCTGGTGAGCCAAACCTCTTATCCAGGCGGCCTGGCACTCATGGCGCAACCCTATAACCTGATGCATCTCCTCATAGAAGACCTGAACCTGAAGCCGGGTGGCTGGTGGTATCCCTCGCCGTACTACGTCTCCGACAAACAGGTGAAGAGCGGTGAGGTTTAGGGTGGACAACTCGATGAAGGAGGCAATCTGATGCAGACACGTTTCCCCTACAGAAATGAAGGCGACTATGGCAAGATTGTTCATCCGGTGATGCCGAATAGGCTGGAATGCGACGTGGCGGTGATTGGCGCCGGGCCGAACGGCCTGATCACGGCCGGCTACCTGGCGAAGGCCGGGCTGAAGGTCATCCTGCTGGAGAGGCGGGGTGAGATCGGCGGCGGACTGGCCACCGAGGAGATCCTTTATCCCTGCCACTATGCCAACACCCATGCCATATACCACCTGATGGTGGAATACATGCCGATGTACAAAGACTTCGACTTCAAGGAGAGGGGTCTCCTCTGGATCTACCCCAACGCCCAGACCGGCATGCTCTTCAAGGACAAGAAGTCGATCCTTCTGCACCGCATGGCAGAAGACACGTACGACTCCATCCTGAGATGGTCCGTGGATGACGCCCGGACGTTCTATGGCTGGATCAAGAAGATCGACAAGATGATGGACGAGATCCTGGCTCCGGGTACCTACGTCCCGCCCTTGCCATCGCTGGATCTGGTGGTCAAGACCCAAAGGACGAAGCTGGGCCAGGAGTTCCTGGAGTGGATGGAGAAGTCCCCGTATGACCAGGTGTGCGAGACCTTCAAGCACCCCAAGGTCAGGGCGGTCTTTCTTTATGCCGCCTGCATGTGGGGACTCGATCCGACGGAGACGGGGGCGTTTCTCTTCCCCTTGATGATCAACCGCGCCATGCACAAGCAGCAGTGCTACGGTGGTTCGCACAAGCTGGCCAGCCTCTTTGGCAAAGACGTCATCATGAACGGCGGGCTGATACTGGAGAACGCTGAGGTGACCAAGATAAGCATCGACGGCGGGAAGGTCACCGGGGTCGAACTATGGGACGGCACCCAGGTGAAGTGCAAGGCCGTGGCGTCCACGCTCGACCCGCAGACCACGTTCATCAAGCTGGTGGGTGAGAAGAATATCCCGGCCACTCTGGCCGAGCGCTGCAACTCCTGGAAGTTCGACAAGTGGAGCCTCTGGACCATGCACATCGCCACGGAGAAGCCTCTGGTATACGATGCAGAAGAGCCGGGCATCAATCAATCCCTCATGAACATTATGGGCTTCGAGAACGAAGAAGACGTGATGAAGTTCTACAGCAGCGTGCGGGCGGGCAAACTGGAACACCTCGGCGGGCATGCCACCTGCGAGACCTTGTACGATCCGACACTGGTGGACATCCCGGGCCATCATGTATCCAAGTTCCAGTTTCCAGCTCCCTATGACCTTGATGGCAACAAAGAGAACTGGGAAAAGAGGAAGAGGGACATCGAACACAAGGTGTTGGATCTTTGGCTGAGCCACCTGAAAGGGTTCAGCAGGAAGGACATCCTCCTTCATTCCAGCGAGTCCCCGGTGGACATCGAGAGGAGACTACCCTGCATGGTGCGGGGCGCGATAAAACACGGCGACTACAACATCCTGCAGATGGGCAACAACCGCCCGGACCAGTCATGCTCCAGCACCAGGACGCCCGTAGCCGGCCTTTACGTCTGTGGGGCCTCAACCTATCCCGGTGGCATGGTGACCGGCGGTCCATCCTATATCGCCAGTGAAGCGATTGTGCAGGACCTGGGAGCCAAGAAGTGGTGGAAGCCACCCGCTTTCGTCACCAAGTACGTTGACACTTACATCAAGGACTAGACGGCTACCTCGTGGCCAAGGGTTTGGGACAGCGGGTCGGCGGCAAGCCGGCCCGCTTCTTTCTTCTGAGACCACCATGACTCACGGATGCTGGATTCATTTGCCGTACCACTGGCGCATGTTACTGCCCACAAGCTTGATCATCTGCTTCCGCGGCAGCAGTCTTTGAGCCAAAGTCAGTATCCAACGGTTCCTTCTGCCCGGTATCCAGCTTGGCGTCTTACCCAGGACCCTGAGCGCCTCCGCCACCGTCGGCTTCGGTTCATTCACCGGCGCCAGCGTCGACCGCTCCAAGTGCGGTTTAGACAGCTCAAAGCCGGTGGTCCTGGTGGCACCTGGCATGACTGCCAGGACATCCACACCGCTACCGCGCAGCTCGTCCCAGAGGCTCTCTGCCAGTATGAGGTTGTAGGCCTTGGTGGCAGCGTAGCTGGCGACGTAAGCTACACCCTGCGTGGCCGAGCCCGAAGACATCATAATGATGCCGCCGCGCTTGTGGGCCAGCATCTTTGCGCCGAACTCGTGCACCAGGATGAGCGGAGCACGGCAGTTGACCTCAATCATCCTCATCTTGTCTTCGAGGCTTTGGTCAAAGAAGAGCCCCACGGGCGGGTAAGCAGCGTTACTGACCAGAAGTCCGATCTCGATCCCTTCGGTTTCTCGCCGCACCGTCTCGATGAAATCGATTCGGGCGAGGTCGGTCACCACCACCCTGACCTCAACGCCGCTCTTCCCGCGGACCTCTTCTGCAACGCGCTGCAGGTCATCCGCCCGGATATCTAACAGGACCAGGTTAAGCCCCAGTGCTCCGATCTGGCGTGCGTATTCGGTCCCCAGCCCCCAGGCTGCGCCCGTGACCAGCGCCCATGGACCATACCTGGACTTGAAGTCCTGAGACGATGGCATATTCCCCCCTTCACACAGACCCGTCTCCTGACGGTCAGTAGTGTCAGCTTCACGTGTAGCCAACACCGGAAGTTTGGCCCCGGGTGGCCTTTCTGTCAAACGCATTGCCATCGGGGCGCTCCAAGGGCAAACCTGCTAGAATATCGCCAACATGGAAGTCCACCGTGACCTGAACCGGACAAACCATGAAGGAGTGACTTGCCATCGAGAGACAAGATAGAGCGACAGAAGACTGACAGGTGCTTCGGCTGCGGCCAGCAGAATCCCGACGGGCTCAGACTCCGCTTCCGCATCGACGGGGAGAGGGTCAGGGCAGAGTTCACTCCGTCTCCGGCCCACGAAGGCTACCCCGGCTACCTCCACGGGGGGATCACCTGTGCCCTTCTTGATGAAGCCATGGGGTGGGCAGCATACCACCTCGCCTCAGGTGCGCTCGCCGCTACTGGAAGGCTCCAGATAAAGTTCCGGCGCCCGCTGTTGATAGACGAGCCGCTCACTGTCGAGGCATCCATCACGCGCCGATCCACGAGATACCTTTGGACCGAGGCGACTGTGAAGAGGAAGGATGGCAGACTGGCGGCAGAGGCCACCGCTATCATGTCTATCAGCGACGGCGAGTGAAGCATCGGCGACGGCGTGGGATGCCCCGGTTGCGGTATTAGGCAGCCGAGGCCGTTTTCTGGTAAAGTATAGACGGTTTGGGCCTGTGGCTCAGAGGGAGAGCGTCTGACTGGCAGTCGCCAAACCGCGCTCAAATTACTTCAAAAACTCCCCAATTCCACGCTCGTGGAACAATGCGGTTTGAGTGCTTCGTACATCTCCCAAGTGAAACACGGCAAGTGCCGCCCATCCGGGAAGCTAGTCCAAGCCCTGCTCAGTTCCCCGTACCACAAGACGCCTGACCGAGACTATCTGAAGCCGTTCCTAGAATCACGTCAGGCCAGAGGCGTCAGCCCCAACACTCTGGCATTCTATGAGGAGCGTCTAGACAAGTTCGGTAGAACCATTGACTACTTCTTTGACAAGGCTTCCCGGAGAACCATCGAGCATTACCTCAACACAATACCACCCAACGAGAACGGGCTAGGTGCTAGGCACGCGAGTTATCGGGCACTCAAGGTGTTCTATACATGGCTGCACTCAGAGTATGGCATAGGCAATCCTATGGCTGGGGTGAGGGCTCCCATATTGACCAAGTTGATTCTCCCCAGCCTGACACGGGAGCAGCTTCAAGTCCTGATTGATAGTGTTGACTCAGCGAGGGATAGGGCAATCATAGCCTTGTTTGCCGAATCTGGCCTTCGGCTCTCCGAGCTAGCAGGAATCAAGGCCGCTGACATCAACTGGCAGGACAAGACTATCAGAGTCATGGGCAAGGGCCGCAAAGAGGCTCTAGCGCCATTTGGTGAGTTGTCAGAGGCATATCTCAAGACATGGCTGGCAGAGTATCCCCCGAACGGCTCCTGCGTGTGGGGCATCAATGCCAGAGGCATACAGATTATGCTGAAGAGACTACAGGAGAGAACGGGGTTCCCCTGCAACCCTCACACATTCAGAAGGACGTTCGCCGTTCTGCTTCGAAAGGCTGGCGTTGATTGTCTAGTGATTCGGGACCTTGGCAGATGGGAGAGCGTTTCGATGGTTGAGAGGTATACACGGAGCTTCGGGTTCAGCGATGCGATGAGGTTCTATAAAGGGACACTTGGAGGCTGAACGGGGAGCGGGGGGCGAGGTAGAGCGCTAGCGGGTGGTTCTCAGCTAGTACCATCTGGGGCGGAGCAGGGACACGGGATAGAGTCTGGAATTCGAGTTGTGCCAAAGACACGGGTAACAAGTCCGGAACTGGAGCACAACTGTGCTCTCATGGTCGTGTCAGAATGCCTACGGCTGCACCTACGGCTGCAGCTAGCACAGGAATTACTATTAGACCAGCTACATTCACAACGAACATGAAGTCTTGGTACTTCTCCACAAGTCCCGGTTCGCCATATTCCTTGCTCTGCGCAACCAGCCACTGCAGGGACTTTTGCATAGTTACGTAGTCTGGCTCATCCATCTTCCCAGACAAGCTCTCAGCCATCTGCTTCAAGTGATGGGAGAATTCGCTGGCCCTGTCACCCGAGGCCTGTATAGCAGCAGATATGGCCCTGCGATATCGTCGAGGGCTGTTGAGCCACAACACTTGCCTCAACTCTGGATTCTGCCTCCAGGACCCTATGTAAATAGGCTTGCGTCGGAAGAAGCATGGAAGGCTCTTCAGAAGCTCGTCAACAAGAATTGATGCCGAAAGCACGTTCCCTTTGTCCAACTCGCTTGCGGCGTCCATTGCGGCACAGAAAGCAACGTCTTGGGCCAATTGGTCATGACTTGATGTCCATTCGTTCGACCTCACCCAGACCCCGACGACCTCAAGCGCCGCTAGCATGCCAAGCCCCAGCCAGGTTTGCCACGTGGGGTACGCCTCGCCATGCCCTACATACCTCCCAACGAAGAAGAAGCCGACGGGGGCAACGACAATAGTCATGAAGCCGAGCCAACGCCACCGCTCCCGGCCCTTCCAATCCCGCACGGCTCTCTGTTTCTCAGCCCTGAGTTGCTCAAGAGTTGGCACCCTCATCAGCCTCCTACTTGACGTAGCGCACGGTGGATGTCATCTGCGCCATTATACCAGCCCAACCTCGGCCCAGATACTGGAGTGAACATCTGGGGCTGAAGGGGTAGAATACCGCAAAGGTAAAGGAGGGGTGATATGAAACAAACACAAGCGAGCAAGGCAAGCGCCGACAAGACGAGCATTGGCTGGGCTGTTATAGTAGTGGGGGCTTTTGCTGGGCTCATGTTGCTTGTAGCAGGAATCCTTCTGTTTGTTCACGGGCAGAACCTGGTTGACCTTAGGAGTGTAGCAAGTCAAACGGGCGACCAAAGCATCATGGAGGTCTATTACAACGAAATGGGCTCCTGCAACCAAGCCTATGGAGTGGCTGCTATTGGTTTGGGCGCTGGCATCGTAGCGATGTCGCTTGGCTTGGGTGCCTCGTTTATGAGGAAATCCGACTTCAGAATCCTGAACAACTTCATGCCTCTCGGCAAGTGAGGTGTCGGCCAGCGTGGGTTGAGGAGAACCTCTCTACTCTTTGCTTCGGAGTAGCTCTTGGAGTAGTTGATTCTTTACTACGTTGACATAGGCAACCGAGGTCTTGGTCTTGTTGGCAATAATGACTGAACTGGTCTCGCCCTCTCTGAGAAGAGCGATAAACTTGTCCCTCTTCTGCGGCTTCCTAGCTGGCATGGAACCTAGCGGAAATTAGAATCCCTTACGACATTATATCACGCCAAGCTGAGTGTGACCATCTGGGGCTGAAGGGGGGAGGCTTGAAGGGCCGTTCAAGGAGCCTTATGGCCTTGGCTTGACGGCTCTATGAACACCTTATGGTCCCTCATCCAAGTGTCCCATTCCGCAAAATCAAACCTCGCCAGAGTCCCATCGACATAGTTGGGGTGGCATTGAATGTAGTAACTCTTCTTCCACAGAATGGAATCGGGACTGCTTACCTCCACTTCTATCTTGGCTTCCGCACTCGTTGGTTTGTTAGACATTGGCCCATTGTATATGACCGTTCCACCATTTGGGTTGTCCTGGAAAGCAATGATTGCAGTCCTGGTTGCTCTCTGGGGAATGTCAACCTTCGTTGAACGAGGGGTCACTTCCGACTCTGACCAGCAGGCATTTACCCGAGTCCAATCTTCTTGTTGGCCACATAGGTGGTAGGTGAATTCTTGCTTCTCCTGCTCCCGGATACACAATACTTCGTGACAAGCAGTTATCTGAACTTCCACATTCCTTAGGGCCATGGTAGGGTCTGTGTTTGTTACTTCCAACCCTGCCCACATAAGATGTAGATTCCCAGAGGCCGATTGTCGCCGTCCACTCACTGGTTTGACCGCTAGTCTCGATTGACCTTTCTGACTCTCGAGAGCAGCGTCTCTTTCCTCTCTGACTCGGTGAAATGCGAGAAAACTCACAACTAGAAACAACAGAGCACCGCCAACTGCTAATCCGACATTCCACCAAGGCAGCGGCGGGTCAATACGTCTTGCCCAGACGGCAAAGCCTATGACACCTCCAAGCAGGGGGATGTACGTTAGGTAGATACCTAGCACCTCCCACCACCTCTTGGGCACGGATATCGCCCATTCTCTGAGCGATGTGATGTATCGATTCGCTCTCGACATGTCGCCATTCTATCACATGCTCTTTGGGACCCTCCCAGCAAGCCCGATGCTCCCGGCGCTAGTCCCTCTAACCGCCAAACGGAGCGGGGCTCGGATGGACGCTTCCAAGCCCCGGCTCCCAGCGCCACCGGCGATGAGCCCACCGACAGCGCAACTAGGTCAGTTTCAAACCCTTCATGAACTTCCGCAGCCCGCCCAGTTCCGCGTCGCTGGCGTCCAAGACGCCCGCCTCTGTGCACGCCTTAAGTTTCTTGGCGACGTACTTCCAATAGAGCACCTTGCCATATTCGGAATCCGTCATGATGTCAGTCATGGCAGACTTGACCGCCGCCCCAACGTCCAGGCGCTTCTCGGTCTCAGCCTTGATGGCAGATTCGTGGCCTTTCCTCCGTTGGTGCTTGATGGCCCGGTGGGCCCTGTCGAGTTTCGTTTGATACCGGCCCAACTCCCGCAATAGGGCCTCCATGCCCACGTTGTTACCCAGCCCGATGGACACAGGCGCGGTATGGGCAGTACGTTGCATCTTGTCCATCTCAAAACGCCAACTTCTGAGTCCAGTTGTCGCAGACTCGCAGGAATCGGGCATGCTCCCGGTTGATGGCCTCAACGTCCGGGGCATCTTCTGGCAGCAGCGCCCCGCACTTCTGAGCCAGGGTGAAAGGCGTTTCCCTCTCGGTGAGCGCCGTGTTCCAGTCTGCCATTTCCTTGTGGCGGTTTTTCGCCTGTTGCGCCAGGGCGTGAAGCTCTTTTTCTCGCTGGGTGACGGCAACTATGGTCTCCCGGTATGCCTCCAGTTCCTTCGGGTCCGGGGCTCCCGGCACGCCCGCCTTCGGGCCGTCCTTGTGGGGCCGCCCCATCGGCATTCCAGGAATAGGCATAAAGTGCTTCTCTTTGAAGAGGGAGTCGGTCACGAAACCGCCTCGCGGTTGAAGTATGTTGGCGATAGCCGCCGTGACCCTCTGAAGGGCCTGGTTCCGCTGCTCACCGGCCCATTCGTCTATGCGTGGTTTAACTCTAGTCTTCATTCGTTCCTCCTTTTGGTTGCTCTGTTCTCTCACCGGCCAATATGCGGCCTGTCATCATCATCCCCTCGCGGGTGACTGTTGTGATGGTATAGATTCCCTGGCTTCTCGCGTCTTCCTCACAGTCGCGTAAGACTACCAGAGTAGGGGTTGCTGATGCCTTCAGCCGCTCCATTTGGGCCTTTGTTACTGCTACCTTCCTGGAATCGTCCAGGGTGTAGTATTCCCCCGGAACCTCACTGTAAACCGTCACGGCGGGCTTGTATCCTGTCCGCGCCAGCTTCTCAAGTTGCTGTAAACGCCGTTCAAGGGAATCCTTTGACACTACCAGTCCTCCTCTCTTTTCAACCGTTTCTCAATAACCAACAGTCTCATTTCAAACTCCGCAGATTCCACGGCCTTAATCAGCGCCGAACCCAGTGCAGCAATGCTCTGCCCCTGTGCCGGGCTTATAGTGCCCTCGTGGACCTCCCTGACAGACTGTGACAACAAGTCCACGATAGGCTTGATAGAAGGGTTCATC
>JAFGCL010000100.1 GCA_016932645.1 Dehalococcoidia bacterium
AGGGCCTTCGCCACGAATCCTCCGTTGAGGGCATCCAGCAGGCGCTGGTCCTCAATGTGGTAAGTGCTCCCAAGAAGAGTGCCAAACACCGCGCATACTATTACCGGCACCCTGATCAGACTGGTGTCGTCATGCCAGCGCTTGACTGATCTACGCAGAGTCATCTCATCCACCGCTTCCTCCTTGCGCCTCGAAATCGAACTCCCCCTCGCGAAACAGCTTTGTGCAGGCGTCAACGGCATCAGGATCGAAGAGTCTCCCTTTGCCATCCTCAATCTCCTTCATGGCCGCATCCAGTCCCGGCGCCGGGCGATACGGCCTGCTGGAAACCATCGCCTCAACCACATCGGCCACGGCGATTATCTTGGCCTCCAAGTGAATGGCGTCGCCCTTCAGCCCCTGAGGGTAGCCAGACCCGTCCAGCCGCTCATGGTGTTGATGAACAATGTCGGCAATGGCGCAGGAGAAATCAATCTTCTTGAGTATCTGATAGTCCGCGTCTGGATGAGACTTCACCATGGCGTACTCCACCTTGCTCAGCTTCCCCGGCTTCGCCAGGATCTCCGTAGGGATGAACACCTTGCCAAGGTCATGGAGGAGCGCAGCGATGCGGATCACCCGTATCTGCTCGCTATTCAGGCCCATCTCCCGGCCTATAGCGCAGGCCAGTTGGCTCACTCTCTGCTGGTGACCGGCTGTGTATGGGTCTTTCTTCTGCACAATGGTGGCGATGGCCCCGATGGTGTCCTCCAATAGCCTCTCCACTTTGCTGAAGCTCTTCTTGAGTACTTCCTCCTCTTCAGCGAGCAGAGTCATCTGACTCTGGAACGCCTCTTTGAGCTGGTTGAGTTCGTTGGACTGTTCCTGGACCTTGGCCTCAAGGTCCTCTTTGAGTTTCGCCATGGCGGCCTCAGCCTCCCTGCGCACAGTGACATCTCTGACCACCGCCAGGACTTCGTTCCGGTAGAAGACCGCAGCCCGTACCTCGTAGTAGGTAGTTCGGCCAGCGTGGGTGAGTTGCAGATCAAAGGCTTGCACCTTACCCGTTTCTTCTGCCTTTGCCACGAGTTGCCTGCTTCGACGGGCCAGCTCCTCGGCAAGCCTGCTGACAGTATCCTGGCCTTGGGCCTTCTTTTTCAGCTGGTCTCCAGATCCCGCAGCCGCGTCCGCACCACGCTTGCCGGACATTGGATCATTGGCCGCCAGGAAACGGCTGGTGCCGCTGCCAACGACCGAAACAGACCCATCGCGCCTGATGCGAAAGATGTAGTCAGGTATTGACTGGAGAACAGCCTGCTCTTCCGACCAGCTTTGTGACAGTCCGCTTGTGTTCTCTTCCGCTGCTGATTCCAGCTGTCTGCCAATGTGGTCGACTAGCCTATCCAGCTTCGCACCAACGCCGAATGGACCGGATCGCCGAGGTGTCCGCATGCCGCGATTATCATGTGCAGAAAAGGGACATGCAAGATGCAAAAGGCTACATTACTGGAGCCAAGTGGATCATTGACAGGTATAATCCGCCCGGTGGAACTTTGCGCCGATTTGGCGCGTTCTACAGGATAGGATAGGGAGATACGCCGGTTCGGTGATAGTATAAAGAGGGGGCATCGTGGAACAGAAGACGGATTTCCTCGCAGTTTCTCTTCTGGCCGCTGTTTCGGTCGCCGTCGGGCTTACCAGCGCTAGCTATGGCGATGAACTCGCCGGGGCTCAATCAGGCGGAAGCGGCAACCTAGTGAGCACCATAGCCGGTATCCTGGGATTGGATCAAGCTGAGGTTGGGGACTACCTGCAGGGGCACCGCAGCGAGATATGCTTCGGAGCGGTGGTGGTGCGTTCGGAGTAGCAGGCGAGCATCTGCGGCTGATGCCCCAATCAGCTGACATTCTGGCGACGACCTGCCATCTATGCTCGGTTCTCTCTTGGCCACCGGGACAATTGTGAAGAGTCGCCTTTTTATAAGCGAGGGTCCCAAAGTATGAATTATGCCTGGGGACGATCCTCAGTGGTTAGCCCTGCTTCTTTGGTGGCATCTTGGCAACTCCCGCCGACATGCCGCCGTCAACCACGGCTACGGTGCCGGTGACGAAGGACGAGTCGTCGGAGGCGAGGTACAGGGCCGTCCTGGCCACCTCCTCGGGATCCCCAAACCTCGGCATGGCCTTGACGTGCCTGTAGGGGGGGAAGTCCTCTGGCTTCAAGGTGGCGGGGTCGGCCGTTATCCGGGACAGCGGCGTGACTATGCCGCCGGGACAGATGCAGTTGACCCTGATGTTCTTGTCCGCATACTCGAGGGCCATCACCTTGGTCAGCTGGATGATCCCGGCCTTGGAGGCGCTGTAGGCCGGCATTCCGGGCAGCCCGATGAGGCCAGCTGTCGAGGCAGTGTTGATGATAACGCCGCCGCCCTGCTTGAGCATTGCCTGGATGGCGTATTTCGAACCGAGGAAGGCCCCCGTCAGATTGGTGGCGATGATGCTGTTCCAGGCTTCCTCACTCAGATCGGCGGTCATGATGAACTTACCCTGGATACCGGCGTTGTTGAAGACGATGTCAAGCCTGCCGTAGGCATCCAGCACCGACTGGATCATCCTCTGGACTTCGGGGGATTTCGACACGTTGACTTCGACGAAAAGGGCTTCCCCTCCAGCTTCTTTGATTATCTTCACCGTCTCATGACCGCCCTGAGGCACGAAATCTGCCACCACGACCTTGGCTCCTTCTTTAGCAAACAGAAGCGCTGAGGCCCGTCCGATTCCGGACCCGGCCCCTGTGATCAAGGCCACTTTCCCTTCAAGCTTACCCATCTTCAGCAGTTCTCCTTTCACCAACTCCGGGGGCAGACCGGAGCTGATAATGCACGTATTCGCACTTCAATCATTATAGGCAGAATGCCCATGCCTTGCATAACCACAGCGAAATCGCCTCGCGAACTCCCGCCTTTCTGGAACGAATGATACATGCTACAATTCGAGCCAGCATCGCACGGGCGCCGGATCCACGTCAGCAGCGTGATCCCCCAAATGGTCTATCGCCCTTGCGGAAGGAGGTCCAGAGCAGTGGGTCAAGTCACGCCAAGTAGACCAGGGGGTGGATGGCAGGGGGACCCCAGGCTGAGCAAAGTACCGGTGGTCGTCTGCACGATCTCCGGCACCTATTCCGGACTCACCTATCACCTGGCCGATCAGCGCCTATTGGATGCACTCAATGAAGGTTTCTCTTCAAGGGCACTCCGCATGGGAAGGGACTTTATGCCTCTCACCGATGTCCAGGCATACTTCCCCTCCGGAACAAGAGTGCAAATGGCGTCCAGGTACAGGTTCACCTATATCAGAAAAGCGAATATCTTCTTCGTGGGGGAGATGAGTCGCCGGCAGAGTGAGACAGCGGCGGAATCGACCGGGAAACGGAGAGCCACCCGTGCCAGAGCGAAGAAGACCATAGCCGCCGAGATCCATATTTCACCCTATATACTCAATGGCCAGATGCACGCCGAAGTGTGGGAAGAACTGCTGCATGCCCTCGACAGCGATGAGAAGTTCCTGCCAATGACCAACGTTACCGTGTGGCCGGAACTGCCTGATGGCGAAGCGCGTTTCGATTTCGTGGCTGTCAACAAGGACCAAGTCGTGTACCTAGGCGAGTCTGCCAACTAGATCAGAGCGTGTCGCCAGCCCGCGCTGCCACGGGAGGTAGATGTGCCGACTGGAGGGAGCGAAGGGAAATCGCCGCAACGACGTGCTAGGGGGCATTCCCGGATTGGCCCAAGCCACGCTTGCGGTGATTGGTCAAGCGTTCCCTGGGAACAGCGGTGGAACCTCTGCGTTTCGAATCGCCATGAGGCTCGATTCTCTCATTGCGGCCTTGTGCCCAGCCAGAGTTGTACCATGCCAGCAGCACGGTCTCATCCACAACCCGTTCCCATTTGCCGTGAAGTCCGCGCAGGCATCCACTGCCTCGCATCCTGCTCAGGACTTGCGCAGCTTCACAGCGCGTGCCGAAGTCCGCTTCGTAAAGGGCAGTGCAAAGAGTCTCAAAGGCCGGGCGCCCAATCTCCAACAGGGCTTGTGACGCTTGTTCACGGACACTGGCGTCTGCATCTTTGAAGAGTGAGACAAGCGGAGCCGCGGCTGGTCTTCCTATCCTCGCCAAAGCCCCGGCTGCCCTTTGGCGCAGCTCACGGTCTCTCCCCCTAATGGCACGGACCAGGGGCTTGACCGCTGTCGGGTCACCTATGAGACCAAGGGCTGTTGCCGCCTCCAGGCGGACACTAGGCTTCGAGCTATTCAATGCATTTCCCAAGGATCCGAGCGCTGGTCTTCCAATCTTCAGCAAGGCTTCGGATGCCATCAAGCGCACCTCTGCATTCTCGTCTCCCAGGACATCGACCAGCGGCTTGACTGCCAAGCCGCGGCTCCTCACCAGGATTTCCACTACTCTGCGACGGAACGGATTACCCGCAACCTTCAGTACGCGCATCAGAGGTGCGACGGCTGGCTTGCCAGTTCTGACCAACGCTTGAGCCGCCATGTCCTGAATATCGTTGTCCGTATCAATCAAGGCCACCACCAGAGAGGCTACCGCTCCCTCATCACGCATCTTGCCCAGAGTCTTGACCGCCGCAATCCGTGCGAGCCTGTCGTGTTCCTCCAGCAGAGATCTCGTGAGCGGCGAGACTGCAGGTCTCCCGATCCTCGCCAGAGCGTCCGACGACCCGCGGCGCACCAGGACGTCAGGGGCCCTTAGGCCGGTGATCATCAGAGGAATCGCGGGCTCTCCCACCTTACCCAAGGCCGCTATTGCCTCCTCACGTACCCCCTTGTCTCCGTCCTTCAGTGCCGCTACCAGAGGAGTGACCACTTGGGCAGTCCCTATTCTGCCGAGGGCAATCGCTGCCTGTCTTCGCACGGCCTTGTCATCATCGTTCAACGCCGAAGCGAGAGCGGGAACTGGTCTCGAGTCTCCCATTACCCCCAAGGCGAATGCCACCCAACGTCGCATATCTGGATCCGAGCTCTGTCTAAGTGTTGCAGCCAGCCAAACTAGTGCGCGGTCCCTGCAGCCGTGGTTGTAGAGGCCCTCAATACCAAACGTGGCCGTGCCCACAGCAGGCCGGTGGTACTTCACGATTCCTCTTGCGGGCGTGGTACGGGGCAGTGAGGTTAACACCCTGAGGATGTTGACCTCCTGCTGGAGTGCCTCGAGCTGTGTCAGGGCCTCGTTCCGCTCTCGCTCCACTCTTCGGGAGTAGTCCAGAGCGTAATCGAGCGTGCTCAGAAGTGCCAATTGCTCTACCATGCTCAACTATTCACCTGTGCCTAGCGTCCTCCTGGCAGACCGCTGGTGACTGTTGCCCTCAAACAAAAAAACCGACCTCTTGCAGGTCGGTTTCACTATTGACTCCCCACCGCTCAAGTGACCAAATACGCGCAGTGGTTCAGCGTCGCCCGCGCCGGCGTCTGTGCGAACAATACAGACAGTCCTAGCCGCGTCCCCCTCTGAACCTTAGTCGCTCGAATAATGCTGGACCCCTCGAAACGTGACGGAACAGAGAGATCCCTACAAGATGCGGGGTTGCTGCCTAGGGCTGTCCATCATCTGCAGAGAAGGCCTGTCACAAGATGGTACACGGAATCATCCCTGCCACGGGTTGTGCGCAAGGGGGGCGGAAAGAGGACTATGAGACAGACACCGGGCAAGCCCTCACTTCCGGGCTGAGACGCTCTCCAGAGCTTTGGCTTCCACTAAGTGATTTGGGTCACCCGGGGGCTGCAGTGGTAGAATCCTAGTCATGCCGGTGCCGCAGAGACAGACACCGGGATCGAGGAGGCAGAATGCTGGCTGAGACATTCAGATTGGATGGCAAGGTTGCCATTATTACAGGTTCCGGCAAGGGGATAGGCCAGGGGATCGGTCTCACGTTTGCCGAAGCCGGAGCCAAAGTGGTCTTCACCGCCAGAACCGAGAGTGACGTCCAAGCTAACGCCGATACGGCCAGGGCATTCGGAGTGCAAGCCTTGGCTGTTCCATGCGATGTGAAGGACGATGGTCAACTACAGACGCTGGTGGCCAAGACCGTCGAGGCTTTTGGCAGCATCGACATAGTGGTGAACAACGCCGGTGGCGCCGTGCCCAACCAGATTCCCAGAACCAGCCGCAAGCGCTTCAACGAGGCCTTCGATTTCAATGTCACGTCGGCCCTAATGGTCGTGCGCTACTGCCTGCCCCATTTGCAGGAGAGCA
>JAFGCL010000101.1 GCA_016932645.1 Dehalococcoidia bacterium
ACGATAGAAGCGAGCTTGCGCGACTGAAGCGCCAACTGGAAGCTGTAACTGCCGAGCGTAATCACCTGCGTGCTGAGAACCGCCGCCTATGTCAGACCACTTCAGAGTCACTCAAGGTGAGTCCACCGGATTTCAACGTTGCGCAGGACCACTATTCGGTTGCTGTCCTTGGAGTTGCTGATACCCTTCGCGCAATCAACGAAGAGTCACCTTTGGCCGATAAGGTCAGGCTGCTTCGCTCCCTGTTTCGGGGACGGGAAGATTTGTTTGCCAGGCTCTGGTGGAGCAAGACAAGCCACAAGATTGGCTACAGCCCGGTTTGCAGCCATCGATGGGATCCCGTTCTATGTAGTGCGCCAAGCGTGAAGTGTGGAGAATGCGCCAACCGGGACTTCACTCCGGTGAGCGACAAAGTAGTCCAGTATCATTTGGAGGGAAAACACACCATCGGAATATACCCTCTGCTGCAGGACGACACCTTTCACCTTCTGGCTGTAGACTTCGACAAGCAGTCATGGATGGAGGACGCTGCTGCCTTTCTTGGGACTTGCCGGCGCATGGGCGTCCCAGCAGTATTAGAGCGCTCCCGCTCTGGTAATGGGGCCCATGTATGGGTGTTCTTCTCTGAGGCGGTCCCGGCTTCAGCAGCACGTAAGCTCGGCTCCTACTTGCTGACTGAAACCATGTCACGCCGCCATCAGTTGGGGATGGATTCGTACGACCGGCTCTTTCCCAATCAGGACAGCCTTCCCAAACGGGGCTTCGGCAACTTGATTGCACTCCCGCTACAAAAGGAACCAGCGGAGAGGGGAAACAGCCTCTTCTTGGATGATAACCTCGAACCACACGTGGATCAGTGGGCTTTTCTGGCCTCTGTCGTGCGATTGGCTCCGTCTTCCCTTGAAGATTTGGTACGGGCGGCCATACGCCAAGGCCAGGTGGTGGGAGTGCGCATCAGCCCAGACGGCGAAGAGGATCAGCCGTGGGCTGTAATGGCCCAGAGGCGGATGCTGGAACCGTCTATGACTGGACCCCTCCCCAGCAAGGTCACAGTAGTCATGGGGAACCTTCTTTTTGTTGAGAAGGAAGGCCTGCCTTCATCGCTGCTCAATCAGATCAAACGTTTGGCGGCCTTCCAGAATCCGGAGTTCTACAAGAAACAGAGCCTTCGCCTATCTACAGCTTTGACTCCTAGAGTGATCTGCTGTGCGGAGGAGTTTCCGAGGCACCTAGGCATTCCCCGCGGCTGCCTTGACCAGTTGCAGGCACTGCTGCAGACCTTGGGCATCGATCTCGACCTAAAGGACGAACGCCTTCAGAGTACGAGGATTGAAGCTGTTTTCTGTGGGGAGCTCACGCCATCACAAGAGGCAGCAATTGCCGAGCTGACGAACCATGATAATGGTGTGCTGGTAGCCCCTTCCGGTTCAGGCAAGACAGTGGTTGGTATCTCCATGGTAGCCGCTAGGGGCACCAACACGCTTGTTGTGGTGCACCGCGGCCCGCTTCTGGAGCAGTGGCGGGTTCAACTGGCGAATTTCTTGGCGGTGGATCCGGCAAAGATAGGGCAAATCGGCGGAGGCAAGGACAAGCGGTCTGGCTTTGTCGACGTAGCTATGCTCCAGAGCCTGGTTAGGAAGGGATCAGTGAAGGATTTCGTGGCTGACTACGGCCACGTAATAGTCGATGAATGCCATCACCTTCCTGCGGTCACTTTTGAGCAGGTGCTGCGACGAGCTAGGGCTCGCTATGTGCTTGGCCTTACTGCCACACCGTACCGGCGTGATGGTCAACAGCCGATCATCCTGATGCAATGCGGCCCAGTGCGGCATGTCATTAGCCAGAAGGACCATGGGGATCAAGCGTCGCTTCGCCACCTTCTCATCGTCCGCGAGACCGACTTCGAGCTGCCTGCGGGAGAACACGAACCTTCAATTCACCACATCTACGCCGCGTTAGCGGACGACGAAGCACGGAATCAGTTGATACTTGATGACCTGCTCCAAGCTATTGAAGAAGGTCGCTCTCCTATTGTGCTGACAGAACGAAGGACCCATTTGGAGTTCTTTGCCAAGAGGCTGGATGGGGCCGTACCGAATGTGGTGGTGCTCCATGGCGGCATGGGAAGTCGGCAGCGCCGCGAACTGGCCGAGCAGATGTCCGGCATTCCCGATGGCGCCAACCGGGTCCTCCTGGCCACCGGACGGTATATTGGTGAGGGATTCGATGACGCGCGGCTTGACACTCTGTTTCTGGCCATGCCCGTCTCATGGAAGGGAACCCTGGTGCAGTATGCTGGGCGGCTGCACCGTCTCCATTCTGGAAAAGTAGAGGTTCGAATATATGACTATGTGGATCGGGGGAATCCGACTCTACTGCGGATGTTCAATAAGCGCCTGCGTGGATACCGAGCCATGGGCTATGAGGCAACGCTCCCGGGAGCAGGTCATCCACTCATGCTAGATGAGACATCACCGGGCTCCCGAACAATACGGAGGGACTGAGCACTTGCGAAGTCGCAAATGATCTACTAGCTTCTCCTTCGTGGGTTGCTTGACAGCAGCAAACTTCTGCAAGTAGACATAAGGATGGTGGACCATGGTGTACGATATCTAGAACTGCGAACTTCGTACTAATCTTCAGTCTATAGTAGCAGTGCGGTTCGACTCCCTCCGGATGGAGCTGGCGTTACTGTACGCAGAACTCCCCGCTTCGAACTGACCTTCAGTCCATGAAAGCGACGAGGGTCAGAACTCGGACTCTCCTCATTGGGGGTAGGCAAACTGACCTGACGGGATCTCCACTGGAGTCTCTGACAAGGCTGGCCAGGCAGACGTAAGGCATCAGCGCCAGTTTCACTAACATTCGTGAGATGGGAGTCGACCATTCGTCACCTTCGACCCCTACCAGGAATAGCTGCATGCGGGTCGAATTCACCTCCCGCAATCGTACGGATGTAAGCCTGTGATAGGAGTATCTCCTAAAAAACTCAGACAACGTCTGTCTTGGTATTGACAGCGGTCAGGAGACTTGATATTCTGCGCATGGGTGAACCATGCCTATCCACGTACGTCTGGCCCGCCTGCTCGGAGAACGCAAGTTGAGAGCAGCAGAGCTCTCCCGGAGAACTGGAATCAACAAGAACACCGTGTCCGCCCTTTGGAACGAGCGGAGTTCTCGCATCGGGTTTGACACGCTGGAAAAGCTCTGCCGCGAGTTGCATTGCGAGGTAGGAGACATCATCGAATACGTCAGCGATGATGACTTATCGACGGAGACAGATAATGACCGCGATGCCTGACAAGTCGACGAAAGCCCGGCATTTGGAGAGATCATCTACGGCAGAGCAGACATGCAATGCACCGAATCCACTTTACGCCGAGAAGACGTTCATTGATCTCTTTGCCGGAGCTGGCTGCCTTTCTCTCGGGCTCATGGCCAGTGGGTGGCGGGGTCTCCTTGCTGTAGAAAAGGATCCGATGGCATTTGAGACTCTCCGCTACAACTTGATTGACGGGCGTCACGGCTTCCAATATGAGTGGCCTGACTGGTTCCCGCAGAAGCCTTGTACAGTGGGTAGGTTCGCCCGGAGATATCGGGAGCAACTAAATCAGCTCCGTGGCAAGGTTGCCATGATTGTCGGCGGGCCGCCATGTCAGGGTTTCTCATTCGCCGGCAGAAGGAACAAGGCTGACTCGAGGAATTCGTTGTTCAGGTCGTACATGCAAGTTGTGGAGACCATTGAGCCCCTAGTCATTCTGCTGGAGAACGTGCACGGAATTGCCGTCGAGTTTGGTAAGAGGCAGCGCTCAATGAATGGCACTAGAGTCGGTCGTCCGGCCGTTCCGTATTCGCAGAGGATCGCGAAGGCGCTGACAAGAGCCGGCTATGTTGTCCATGCAGGTCTACTCCGTGCCGCAGATTACGGCGTACCGCAATTGCGGCCCAGGTACTTTCTGATTGCCGTCCGGCAGACTGCACCCGCGCCTCTGCTGGACAGTGACCCATTCAAGAGCATGATCGCTGTTCGAGATGGGATCCTTCTGTCAAAGGGCCTACCCATTGATCGCGCCGTATCGGTCAAGGAAGCCATCTCGGATCTGGAGACTTCCGGGAGTGAAGTAGTCCCTTGTTCAGATGCACCGAGATCAATGCAGGGCAGTTATTCGCCTCCAAGCACGCTCTATCAACACTTGATGCGATACAACGTGTCAGGCTGCTTCCCAGACAGTCACCGATTGGCAAACCATCTCCCGGAGACTGTGAAACGCTTTGCCGAAATCTTGGCCACATGCCGCAGAGGGACTCAGCTGAGCAAGGCTGACCGGGAGCGGCTTGGATTGAGGAAGAAATGCACCGTGCCACTAGATCCAGCGAAACCATCTCTAACGCTGACAACACTGCCAGATGATATGATTCACTACGCTGAACCCCGAATTCTAACGGTGCGCGAATACGCGCGGCTTCAGAGCATACCTGACTGGTTCCAATTCCGAGGCAAGTACACGACGGGCGGTGATCGCCGAACACGGGAGTGCCCACGATACACACAGGCTGGAAACGCCGTGCCTCCGTTCTTGGGGGAGGCGCTGGGCACTGTTCTCGGTCAGCTGCATGCGGACTACCTCAAAACACATGCACCGGAACCTGAACGAGACCCAATCGAAGCACCGCTTGTTGGAGTTGTGGGAACCTAGCATATGCCACGCGGCACAAATCCCTGGGTGTCAGAGCTCCTAACCTGGCATGGCCATGATCAGGGAGGCGTGCTGGTTCCGTTCCAGCCCGCCATGGGAAGGCCCCTCGGTTGCGTTATCACTACGCCGCTGATTGACAAGCTTCGCAAGTTAGCCCAGGGGCTGGCAACTGGCACACCATCCCTACCGCGTTGGCTTTTTCTTGTGGGGGGTCCAGGAAACGGTAAGTCGGAAGCTGTCGAAGCGTTCATTAACGAGGTTGACAAGGCCGCAGGCTGCCGCGGCCAGCTGGCGAAGACCGTTGCAGCAAAGTTCTCGGCCAAACCGCTGATGCGGAGACATGTTACGCCGAGACACGTCGAAGTAGAAGCCAAAGAACTCGGAAAGAGCGAAGGCCTCTTCGGGCAGAGGATTCACAGGCTGATTCTAATACAGGATGCCTCAGCTGTGGATGGCCCAAGCCAGAATGCTGAGGAACAACTAATCAACGATCTCGCTGACTTGCTCACAAGCCCTGCTGGCCAGGAGCCAGTTTTTGTCTGCTGCGCCAACCGCGGCTTGTTGGCGCGAGCGCGTTCCGCGATCCAGTCGACCACGGTACATCAATGGCTCAATACTCCTCAGGTCACTAGTCTCCTGACTGAGCTGCTCACTGCCACAGGAATCGGGCCGAACTCGTTGAGACGCGATCGCCCACGGTGTTGGCCTCTGGCACATGACGCTCGATTCGCAGCCTGGCCCTTGGACCTCGATACGATCATGGTTAGCAGGGATGGAGTCTCTCCATTCGAGCAAATGCTCCTGACGGCAGTCGACGGGAAGAGATGGCAGGGAAAAGGGAGCTGCAGCGATTGCACGTCCAAGAGTCTTTGCCCTTTCCACAGTAATGCCACAATCCTGCGGGTTGACACACTGCGTCGTAGGTTGCTCAAGCTGTTGCGCCATGCCGAGGTGGCAACCGGACAACGCTGGAATTTCCGAGACGCGTTTTCGCTCTGTGCTGAGCTGGTTGTGGGGCAGCGCGAGGATTTCAGGATAGCTGATACCCACTCTTCTCCCTGTGCCTGGGTCCATGAGCGTGTAGACGAGATCACTTTAGGTGCCCAGCCTCCGGCGAAATTAGGGGCTGCCGTGGACTTGGCTTCTCACCTCTATCAACAAGCCCTATTCCCGGAGTTGCCAGATCCAAGTCAAGGCCTGGACATGAAGCTGATTCGGACGTCAACCCTGACAGAAAGCGCGGTGTGTGCGTTTAGGGACCGCGGTAGGCCTGCGGGAACGCAGGTGCGACGTCTCTTGGCCAACCAGTTCTCGCGGAGACTTGATCCTTCACTGGCAACTCCGGTCGATGATGATAACCTCCTGCGAAACATTGAGGACGAATTCGGTCAGTCAATTCGGCAGGGCCTTGATAGATTCGGTGATAGCCTGTCAGAGCTGGAGAGACAACTGCTCGGTTTGTTGACTCTTGCGGAGGCTGATTGGGGCGAGACAGTCCGCGAAACGGCGAAGGCTCGCGCGGTTGTCGAGGCCCTTCGTTGTCTGGCCTCAATCCTAGTCAAGCGCTCGCTAGGAGTCCATGAAGCGCAATACCTGAACCTGGAATACTTGCGCGAGTACGAGGCCATCATGGGGGATATGGGGAAGATCAGAGCCATCGTCGCGCCCATGAGGTCACTGCTTGCGCCGGGGGATACGTTCTCCGCCTCACTGGTCCGCGTGTTTGGTCAGCCCACGCCGGAGCCCTCTCGAGATGTTGTAGTTGCCCGATCACTGAGGGGGGTGCTCCCAAGGGTAGCTCCACAAGCTACGGACGATCGTCCCGGTCACGACATCCCGTGGGTCGAGATCGAGGAAAGGGAGCGGATCCCACTGACGTTCGACCTATATGTAGCTCTGCGACTGAGTTTGGCGGGTGCCGAACCATCTAGCTTCGCCCCCCACACGCGCGCATCGATTGACAAGGTTAGAAATGCGATTTCGGGTCGCCTCTCGCGTGACAAGGAAGGGATGCTCTCTGGAGAAGTCTGTCTGAATATCGGGGCACTTGGCAAGCTTGTTCCTGCGGACAAAGACAGCGTGGAATTCCAGGCTGGGGGGTGAGGTTGTTGAGAGTGGAGGAGTTCAGAAGAAAGCCTTTCGTCAACCACCCCCAGTACGAGGAATCATGTCTATCGCTTGGAGTTCAGCCAGAATACGCAACAGGCGACGTTCTCCTCGGGTCATGCTACCGTGCCCTCCGGCTTGCCGAGACCTCGGAGGATGAGGTTGATCTCGAGCAAATCCACCGTCTCCCGGAATGGCTGGACTCCAACTCTACCCCGAGTCTGCTTTGGGAGTTCCTCTTCTTTCATGCTCTGCGGAGTCCTACCAGGCCCGGAGAACGGACGGCGCGTCCTCTTCCTCAAGTTGTCCCATTGGTTCCAGCCCTAGGCAACTTCTCGGGTGTACTCGGCCGACCTAGATCCAGATGGAACCCTGGGATGCTCGTTCTCTATTCTCTGGCTTCAGGGGTTGGATTGAGCGCGTACCCCACGGTCGCGAAGAATCTGGCTAGCGCTCTGAATGTGGCAGAGGGTCAGGATGATGAATTCGCCGTGTTCCTTGAGCAAAAACTATCTACCCTTCCTCAGGCCCAAAAAGTCTGGGAGAGCGATGGTTGGGAAGCACCCAAGCTGAAGTGGTCACGCGTCCCATTTCGGCATGAACAAGGTGACCCGTGGTCACCAGCTGAGATGCTTGCGCGCGATCTCTCGGAGGTAATAAGGCTCAAACCGACGCTGACTCGAAGGCAGTGGTGCGCACTGGTCGAAAGTCTTCTCAGACTCGGCCTTGCTACTCATGTCCTCTGGATGTGTCGCTTGGTATCGACAGTCTGGGAGCACTGCCTCAATGCCTTGGGCGGATCTCCTACGCCCATTTCCAGTGAGATCGAGCGTGAAATGTGGACTGCCCATATCGGTCCTGGTGCGTTTCTTGACGGTGGACAGAACGCTGAGACGTATCTGCGACGACAGGTCGAGAGGTACACAAGGGCTCGTCTGGGTATCAACCTGCTTCTGAATTCACTTGACGATCAGGGCGCTGAGTGGCGCTGGCCGGCAGTTGTCTCCGGCCCATCCGGCATGCCAGTTGCGGAGCAGATTTGCCTTTTCCTTGAGCACGTCTCAGGCAAGAGGAATCGTCTCCATAAGGATCCCAGAGGCTGGATGACTGTCCAATTGAGTGAGGTTATTGAAGAAGAGCATTCAAAGGTATCAGGCAACGCAGGGACTCCGAAGAACCTCCACGAGTTCCTTACTCACACACTACGACGCCGACACGCGAAGGAAGCCACTTTCAAGGAGCATGACCAAGGTTACTTGCTCGCGAAGACGAGTTCGCACCCAAGTGCGCCTTGGATAGTGCGACCGGGGCCGGTCTTGCTGCTAGTCATGTGCTACACCACTTGCAGCTCTATGCCAGGTGTGCCAGCTACCCTGCAGGATCTAGCGAGCCATCTTGGGCACTACGGGGTTCGATTGTCCACCGGGGACCTCCAAGAGGGTATTGTGGCGCGCGACTTGGAGGCGCTCGGCATCCTTGTAGATAGTCCTGATGCGGGCGGAGGCAGACTCGTACTCAACCCGTTTGAGGAAGGATAGGCGAGTGGCAAGTTCTGTTGTTGATCTTCTGCAGGAAGCGCTCCGACAGCGCGTGGCAGGGCTAGTGGATAATAGCGTGGTGAGGTACAGCCGTCTCGTGCTGGGCGGTCCACCAATAGACGTATTGAGGTCTCTACTCCTAGCCCTCACCAGAGACGGATCATCCCCATGGCGCCCATTCCACGGGATCGATATCCCTGTGTTCCTGGTTACGCGGCATCCTAGGGCAAGCAGTGCGGGGCCTAGCTGCGAATGCAACTGGGACTTTGCGTTGGCAGTTCGGAACTCGTTTCCGAGATTCCTTCTTCTTGTGGACCCCGGAGAATGGGATGATCGAACGTACTCCATGGCCAACACCACCGACACCATTTGCACACCCCTGCCTCCTGTCCGGCGGATAGTGCCGGACCTGCGTAGGTGGAGTCCACTCTATGCGGACCTCGCAGGCATAGCAGCGACACGACTTGGGATCCCGTTCTCCAGCATCGAATCACTTTTGAGGGAGACACTGAAGGATCTTCCGGCTTTGGACCAGATCAAGCAGCGCAGTCTGCCGTGGGAGTCCCTTGACAGAATTATGGGGTTAACAGTGCAAGGCATACCTGTCACTGACAACGAGCTCGCTGCCGAGTGTGGTCTACCGCCGTCGGGAAGCACGGGGCACCCCGACTTCAGCGGAAGAAGAGCTACACTGGAGAGATTGGCCAAGCTATTCGAGGACAGTGGTATTCGGGCAGGCATAGATGAACTCCGGGCAACGCCGCGAGGCGGTGGCCTAACGTCGCACTTGGAGAATCTAGGAGCACACATACGGGAATCAGCCGGGTCTGCGGCAGCCTTCAAGCGAGCTCCTTCATTCAGCTACGCGGTGCAATACCCAAGGCCAGACTGGTGGCTGGCACTCACCGCCGAGGTTATCGACGAAATGCTATCGGAGATAGGCAACGCGCCTGACGCCGACCAGCTCGCCATTTTTTGCGTGAATCCAGAAAACCGATTGCCAGCCCGAGGAGAGCCTCACATCGTTCGGACTGCGCCAGACCTCGAAGCGAAACACCCCAATGGCATGTTCAGATCGCTGCAGCTCTCACGAAGAGCGGGCAGGTCAAGTTCCACGGTGTTGCAGTCACCAGGCGCTTGTCAAAGCCCGTGGACTTACTGTGATACCTCGCCTCCAGCGCATGATTCGCCGGTCACGTATGTTGTCGAGGATCCTCAAGCGTTGCCAGCTTCCGTCTCTGTTATAGTCCTCGCTGGGTATGGTCCGGGGGCTTTCGTCACCTGCTCAGGCTCGGGCACACTCAAAGTCACCAGGCCGCGCCGATCCCGGTCCTCCGCCATTTGGCAGCAACAACTCGTCTTCTGCACCGGTGGTGCCAAGGTGCTCAAGGTCTTCTGTGGGCCAACTGTGAACAGGGTTCGGGTAGCTGCCCTGCAAATCGACTCGCTCGTCACGGATGTGGTATCGGAATTGCAGGTCGAAGTGGATGAGGACACCTCTGTTATCGTAGAGCTAGTGGACTCCGCCAATCAGGTCATCTCGACGATCGAGGTATCTATTGTAGTGGAACAGGATGAGCGGGAGACCACGCCCTCTCACTTCGACGCACTTGTCCGGGCCCATCAGGAAATTAGGAAGGAACCGCCGCCTGCTAGAGCCCAAGACTGCTGGCTGCGAAGAGCCGAAAAGGAAGCCCTCTCTCACGGCGATTCTTGGAGACCGGTCCTGGCCTCACCAGGATGGGATGAGTCTATGCCCCGTCTGGCTTCATCCGTATCGCGTGTCCTTGGCAGCATTGTGCCTCAGGTTGACCCGAGGCCGCGATTTGACGCACCAGCGGACTTTCTCGCTGCACGCCAGAGGATTGTTGATTGGCTTCTGGCGGCTGCAGTGCCCTTGCCCGAGATTGCTTTGATCGGCGAGGATATGAGAACACTTGCTGCGGACTATCTTCGGACATACCGAGAATGGTTTGAGAGAGCTCCTGCAGAAGCTTGCTGGGTAGACGCCATAGCAGTGCTGGAAAAAGAAACGGGGTCGTATGGTGACCAGGCTTTCGCTGCGCACGAACCCGTGGCCGTGCTGCTTTCCCCTCTTCATCCGGTTCGGCTGGCGTGGCAAGTTGCAGCGCACTGCATGCTGAATGCGTCGCTCGAAGTCCCCTGCCCTCTAGCAGGCCTCCTTGATGCTCATAGGAGCCCAGATGTTCTTCCAATTGCCCTGACGCGGGGTGGCAGCCAACCACGGTGGAAGTCCTATATTGCTATCCCGTGTAAGGATGCTTTGTGGGGACTCTTCTGGGATGCCATCCGGATCAGGGACCTGCAATCACACGATTGTCTGGTGGGGTTGGCAAGCGCAGGGGCAGTACCAAGAGGCATCCATTCAGGCTTCACAGCGTCGCAAGCTCAAAGGACTCTGGAAGAGATGGTACGAGTGTTGCCCACCCGCGCCATCCTGAGAGTAGGTATCGTTAGTTCAGGGCAAGGAAGCACCTCGTGCACTGACGGACTCATGCACTGGTGCAGGGAGAGATACGGTGCTGAGACTGAGAGCCTAACAGGGCCATCGGCATTTGAGGTGTTTGATGCGAGGTCACGTAGCTGCCAGCCTCTGCGAGAGGAAATTTCTGGCCTGACTGATGACACGGGGCATCGTGTGCGCTGGTTTGTATCTGGAACAGGTGTGGGCAAGGATCTGGCGATAGTAGACCACCTTGGTCTAGCTAGCCCGGTGAACGAAGTAGAGGCATGGAGGTCGCCTGCAACCGTAGGCAATCTGGTGCGATCGCGCGTCCGACTTGATCGAGACAACGCCGAATGGGTAGTCGAATCGAGAGTCGGGATTGCGGTGAGGAGCGAGGACAGCTTACTGGACGAGCTCGGTGCAGCAATTGCAGCGCTTGAGAACACCGCATCAGACCTTGGAGGATGCAGCCATATCGCGTTCACCCCGAATAGGGGTGTCATAGCTTCCGAACTGCGGGAGACCCGGTTCCTGGCCGTGTCTTCTGCCGAGATAGACCCTGCTTGCTTTGCGCGTGGCACGCCACAGGCAGGAGGGTTCCTCTGGGACTACGAGTTGCCGCAAGCACTCAGTTCCGGCGAGCAGAGAAGTGGCTTCTACTTGCTTGCCAAACCGCCAGACGCAATCAAACGGACGGTGCTTTCGGCAATGAAGCTAGTGACTGAAACGAGTGTTGACCTCGACGAGTTACTGGTTGAGACATCCAGGAGAGGGATACCCATATTGAAGAGGCTTTCGGCAGGTGGGAGTCTAGCCCGGGGAGAGCTGGGCATGTTGCTGGCTGTTCGTCTCCTACAGGATGCCTTCCGTGGAGCAGGGCGCAGAGTCAGACTCCCAGTGCTAGAGGACGGGTCGGTCCGCATGATTCTGCCAGTTGATCCCTACCTAGCACCCTTAGACAAACTCCGAAAAGCGCTTCCCGATCTTCCGCACTCCACAAGGCCAGACTTGCTCATCGCCTGCATCAAGACCGAACCTAACAGCGAAATGCTGGTCTATCTGGTGCCTGTGGAGGTGAAGTTCAGGGAAGGTATCATGTCTGCTCAGGAGCGGGTTACTTCGCTTGCTCAGGCCAGCGATCTGGGCTCTCTCTTGCATGACCTCTTTCGCCCGACTCCCGCGAACGAGCTTTGGAGGATATGTGGTCGAGGCTTTCTAGCAGAGATACTGGATCACGCGTTTCGTGTGTATGGTGACCCCTTGGTAAGTGGCAAGCCTGTCGAGGACTGGGTAGAAACCCATCAGGCATGCCTTGCAGGCGTCCTTGACGGAACGGCACGCATTGGAGTTGCCCGGGAGGGTCGCCTTCTTGTCTTTGACGAGTCAGTGGATTCCCACGTGGAAGATGTTGACGAGGATGGATTCGGGGAAACACTCGTAGTGAGCCGCAAAGATGCGCGAGCGCTCGTGGAGGATGGCATTGGCTTGTCAGTAGTGGCCGAACAGGTAGTTCCGCTTCTAGACATCTGCGGCCCAGCTGGCTTACCCGCTGCCACCGAGACTGGTGGTGCTATCCGGCCACGGGAGTTGCCAGCCGAAGTTGATTCAGCTAAGAAAGGGACCGCAAGCGAAGCATCATCGGGGGGTGACGTTGTTTCGCCGTCGCAAGTGCCCGCGCCGACGGTACCGCCAGCCATCAGGGAACGTGTGATGCAAGGTTTCGCCGGCTTTGTCGGGAACCAAGCCTCAGTCGATACGTTGAAACGAGGTATCTTGAGGGCGCTACTGTCCACCCCTCCAGAATTGGTCGCCAGCTACCTCTTCACCGGCAATCCCAGCACCGGGAAGACTGAACTCGCACGTAGGGTGGCGAGATGCCTTGATTTGCCCTTTGTGTCCCTGGATGGTAGAGGACTGGTGACGCGCGAGAGGCTATTCGAGTTGGTGGATGGGGCACTGAGAGACGCTGGTCAACAGGCAACCAGAGCTGGCCAGCAATACCAGAAGCCTGTGCTGGTATACCCTCCGCTGGTGATCTTCATCGACGAGATACATCTGGTTCCGCGTCCAATACAAGAGAGCCTCCTGACTGCACTGGAGCCAAAGGTCAGATCTCTCTTGTTGTCGGACCGCGTTGCTCATCTACCTCGGGCTACCTTTCTGTTTGCCACCACTCGCCCGTCAGAAGTGGACATGGCATTCAGGACCCGCTGCACAGAGATCCCTCTGCAAGATTACATGGAAGACGAAGTTGCCACAATCGTGGGGCTGGCCCACCCCGAGTGGCCTGATCTCCTCTTGCACAAAGTTGCCAGACTGGGAAGATGCGTGCCAAGAATCGCACTCGAGCTTGCGAAAGAGCTGGAAACCGAAGCTCTGGTCTCGGAGCATCAAGGTCGTAGCCTGGATGAGCATCTCGAGGAAGTCCGAAGAACTAGGATGATCGATAGCAACGGGCTGGGACTGTCAGACATAGAATACCTGAAGCTTCTGGAGCGGGAAGCGAGGCCGCTGGGTGAACGAAACATTCTGACGATGCTTAGCAACATAGACAAAGATAGGTTTCTGGAGGAAGTCGAGCCCTTGCTGGTGGCACGATTGAAGCTCGTGAGGAGAACTGAGAGGGGACGCGAAATCACGACCGAAGGCAGGAAGTACCTGATTGACGCGAGAAGGCAGCAGGCCGGTTCAACCTAGGCGTCTGTGCTATGGAGATGCCGCGTGTCAGAAGAGCAATGGTGCTTGAGTAGAGAGACACTGCGGGATCAGTGCCTCAAGCTGCAGGAATTCCGGACCAAGGTCGCGTCATGGTATTGCTCACACGGGAGAGATTTCCCATGGCGCCATGCGGACACCAGCTATCAACGAGTCATCGGTGAACTCCTCCTCCAGCGAACCAGAGCAAGGGTAGTTGCCGGTTTCTACCTGGATTTCCTGGCAGAATACCCCTCATGGGAGTCTCTGTCGCGTGCCAACGAGAAGGATCTTCAGGGGCTATTGCGCAATGTCGGTCTCTGGCGAAGGCGGGCTAGAAGTCTCATTGATCTTGCGTCGGCAGTCATGGACACTGGCGGCCAGTTGCCTGACACACGAGCCGAACTGGAAAAGTTACCCGGCATTGGGCAATACATGGCGAGCGCAGTACTCGTGTTGTGTTATGGAGAAAGAGAGCCTCTTCTGGACGTCAACATGGCTCGAGTCCTAGAGAGAGTATTCGGCCCACGCCAGCGTGCAGACATACGATATGACCCCTATCTGCAAGATCTGGCGCGTTCAGTTGTTCAGGTGGACAACGCGGTAGAAGCCAACTGGGCTGTGTTGGACTTGGCGGCAGGAATCTGCACAATTGCTCACCCCAAATGCCATGAGTGTCCCCTTGTCTGCCTTTGCAGCTTCGCTTCGCAGGCGACCTAGGCACCCTGCAAAGCTCCAGGCAGACATGACGGACGCCTTTCGCCGGTTGAACTAGGGTCCATAGTGGCTCCTGTTCCGGCCAAAAGAGAGAGGGCCAGAGGATTTTCCTCTGGCCCTCTTGTTCAGGCGAACGGGCCTGCATCTGGCTGGGTCCTCAAATCAAGCTATTCTAGTAGTGCAACAGCCTGCCGTGCCATGTCACAAATCGCGGCTCCACTCAGTTCTCCATTGTCCTCCAGGTCCTCTTTCCCAACCAACGCAACCAACCCTTTCAGCGCTTTGAAGACATATGGACTCATCGCTATAAATCTGGCTCTCGCCTCCGCATCCTTCCCCTTTGCTACAGTCGCTACTTGGCGGCCCTCTTGATCCCGAATCACCCATGTACCGCCTTCAAGTGCGAATTCCCATGTGTCTGGTATACCCTTCATCGTGGTTTCACCTCCAGCAATTCACCACACGCTGGTGAATTATTCGTTCAGATTCCGAGTGCTATGGATGCAGCCGCGAATATTATAGCCTATTTGGTCGCGTATTCGATCCATCGTCAATCAACGGACAACCGTCGGCAGTTGCCCCTTCACTCTTGGCGACTCTACATCAGGGATTGCTGGTCGCCATGTCTGGACTGCGCTTGCTCTTCCTCGATGGCACCATCGGGGATGGCGTCTCGGACCGATTCCACATCAGCCTTGAGGCGGGTGTAGCTTCCCCTGATGTCCGACTCCACCCTGGCCAAGCGGTCACCCATGTACGAGGGAAGGTCAGGAATGCGCCTGGCCTTCTCCACAGCAACCTGGGCTTGTTCAAGGTAGAGCTGTGCCTCGTCAAGCCTGGCTTCGACCTCATTCATGGCCTGGTCCACCTGGACGGCACTCCACTTCATGGGCATGGTTTCACCCCCTTTCCTTCTTCGTTTTGACCGAGATTGACCCTTTGTCTACGACCTCGCTCGCCTGGCCCGTTTCCGGTTGGCTCGATAGCCAGCCTCGGCCAGAGCCAGCCTCTCCATTACCCGTGAATAGGGCTGGTGGCGGTGTCTTTCCACGGCCTGATAGCATTCCTGGCAGCCCTCGATCCCCTCTGAGGTGTAGACCCGCAGGACCACCAAGCCGCCGGTCTCCTGGCCGCAAAGTTGGCACTTCATGGATTCCCC
>JAFGCL010000102.1 GCA_016932645.1 Dehalococcoidia bacterium
GCGCAAGATTGCCCGGGTGCGACTGACCAATCACATGGAGGTGACTGCCTATATACCTGGTGAAGGGCACAACCTGCAAGAGCACTCTGTGGTGATGATCAGGGGTGGCAGGGTGAAGGATCTGCCTGGTGTGCGGTATCACATCATACGGGGTACCCTGGATGCTGCTGGGGTGGCTGACCGGCGGCAGGGTCGGAGCAGATACGGAGCGAAACAAGCCAAGGGCTCGGGGTCCTCGGGGGCTTAGAGCTTCTGGACTGTCCAGAGCGGAGGAAGGCGAAGAGAGCACCCGGGCTTTTTTGTGGGCTGGAGACTAAGGAATGCCGAGAAGAAAAGGTAGAGTAACCAAGAGAGAATTGAAGCCCGACAGCAAGTACGGCAGCGTGCTGGTGTCCAAGATCATGAACAAGGTGATGAAGGGTGGGAAGAAACGGACAGCTGAAGGGATTGTCTATGATGCTCTCGAGATTGCCTCTCAGCAGTTGAAGAAGGCGCCGGTTGAGGTGTTGGAGCAGGCTATCAAGAATGTGACACCTCTCCTGCAGGTCAAGGCGAGGCGTGTGGCTGGCGCCACCTACCAGGTGCCCATGGAAGTCACCGGCGAACGCGGGACTACACTGGCGATAAGGTGGCTGCTGGATGCGGCCAGATCACGGAGTGGTAGATCGATGGGTGAGAAACTGGCGGCTGAGATAGTAGATGCCTCCCACAATCAGGGTGCAGCCGCCAAGAAGCGCGAGGACACTCATAAGATGGCCGAAGCCAACAGGGCCTTCGCGCACTTTAGATTCTAGAGAAGTCATTGGCTGTGAAACAACGTTCCGGAACTGCGTTATCCCCCGAGTCGGCCACTAATAGCAAAGCAAGCGTGGGTGGTATGTCCGAGGTCTTCGGCATCAGTAAGGTAAGGAATATTGGCATCATTGCGCACATAGACGCTGGCAAGACCACCGTTACGGAAAGGCTGCTTTACTACACTGGCCGTACCTACAAGATCGGTGACGTGGATGACGGGACCACGGTCATGGACTGGATGGATCAGGAAAGAGAGAGGGGTATCACCATCTCTTCTGCAGCAACAACCTGCTATTGGCTAGATCATCAGATCAATATCATCGACACCCCGGGGCATGTCGATTTCACCGCCGAGGTTGAACGAAGCTTGCGAGTGCTGGATGGGGGGGTGGTCGTCTTTGATGCAGTGGCTGGCGTTCAGCCTCAGTCGGAGACCGTGTGGCGCCAGGCAAACAAGTACCACGTCCCTAGGGTCTGCTTTGTTAACAAGATGGATCGCGTCGGCGCCAACTTCCATCGTACGATCGAAATGATACGCAAGATACTGGGGGCGAAGGCATTGCCGATTCATCTGCCACTGGGCGAAGAGAAGTCCTTTGAAGGTATGATTGACCTCTTGGAGGACAAAGCCTGGGTCTTCTCTGAAGGCGCCGATACGCCGCCAGTCGAACTGCAGATTCCTCAGGCGTATGCTCAGCGCGCTCGGGAGCAAAGGGACATTCTAGTGGAGAAGCTGGCCGAAGAAGACGACCAGCTTATGCACGTCTATTTGGAAGGGCACACTGCCAGCGCGGCCGACATCAAGGCAGCCTTGCGAAGGGCGACTCTGGCTGGCAAGGTTGTCGCAGTTCTCTGCGGGACTGCGCTAAAGAACAAGGGCATTCAGCAATTGCTGGACGCCATAGTAGACTATCTTCCGTCGCCGCTGGATGTTCTGGCGGTAGAGGGAACCGATCCCGAAACAGGGGAAGTGGACACCCGCCCCGGAAGTGAAGACGCCCCTTTCGCGGCCTTGGCTTTCAAGGTGGTTTCGGACCCTTTTGTCGGCAGGCTGGTTTACCTCAGGGTCTACTCCGGAAGGGCGGAGGGGGGCACACGCCTGCTGAACTCAGCTAGAGATGAGAAGGAGCGGCTGGGCAGGTTGCTGCGCATGCACGCCAACCATCGGGAAGAGGTGGATTACGCTACTGCCGGCGACATCGTGGCCGCGGTGGGGTTGAAGAACACGCTGACCGGTGATACGCTATGCGACCCTGCGGCCCCCATTATTCTCGAAGCCATCACTTTCCCTGAGCCGGTGGTTTCTGTTGCCGTCGAGCCGAGGTCCAAGGCTGATCAGGACAGGATCGGGGAGGCCATGCAGAAGCTGACCGAAGAGGACCCCACTTTCCAGACGCACTACGACGAGGAAACGGGGCAGACCATAATCTCAGGCATGGGCGAACTGCATCTTGAGGTAGTACTGGAGCGGATGCGCCGTGAGTTTAGAGTGGAGACGAAGACCGGCAAGCCACAAGTGGCGTACAAGGAGACAATCACAGAAACGGCGCGGGCCGAAGGAAGATTCGTCAAGCAGTTTGGCGGCCGTGGCCAGTACGGTCATGTGGTGATTGAGGTTGAGCCCGCGGAGCGGGGTACTGGGTTTGCCTTCGTTGACAAGATCAAGCAGGGGGCGATACCAAAGGAGTATATCCCGGCAGCCAAGGCCGGCATAGAGGAAGCCCTGCACAGAGGAGTGCTGGCCAACTATCCCCTGGTGGATGTCAAGGTCACCCTCCTCGACGGCAGCTACCACGATGTGGATTCGTCTGATATGGCTTTCAAGATGGCGGGATCGCTGGCCATCAAGGAGGCAGTGCGGCGGGCGAAGCCGACGCTGCTTGAGCCTATCATGAAGCTGGAAGTATTCGTTCCGGAGCAGTTCCTGGGAGATATCCTGGGGGATATCGACGGAAGGCGGGCGCGTATCGAGGACATCAAGTCTACCGAGGACTACCGAGAGATTCGGGCTTTCGTCCCGTTGGGAGAGACCTTTGGCTATGCGACGGTCATACGCTCACTGAGTCAGGGGAAGGCCACGCATTCAATGGAGTTCGATCATTATCAAGAGGTGCCCTCCTCACTGCTGGAGCAGATTGCTATTCGAGCCAAAGGTAGAGTGATATAACATGGCTAAGCAGAAGATTCGCATCAAGCTGAAATCCTTCGACCACCGGATACTGGATCAGTCGGCAGCCCAGATCACTGGGACAGCAGAGCAGACTGGCGGACGGGTGGCTGGGCCGGTGCCCTTGCCGACGCGGATCGAGAAGTTCTGCGTCATTCGTTCTCCCTTCATCGACAAGGATTCGAGAGAGCAGTTCGAGATCCGGACGCACAGGAGACTGATCGATATTCTCGACCCCACCACGAAGACCATCGAGGCGCTGACGCGCTTGAATCTGCCGGCTGGTGTGGATGTGGAGATCAAGCTCTAGGCAGAGTGGAAGAGTAAGGTTCTGGTCATGATTGAAGCCGAAGGTATCATAGGTCGA
>JAFGCL010000103.1 GCA_016932645.1 Dehalococcoidia bacterium
ACTCGGTGTAGTAGGCCATGTGACGCGGCCCTTCCAGGGCCAGCAGCTCTAGGAACTGGAGACACCGCTCCTCTGGCTGAGAGATGATGAAGTCCCAGATCCCGATGTCGAGGTGGGACCGGCCGGCCATGAGCATGCACCAGCCCAGCAACTTGCCATCTTCGGGACGCGCCTGTCTAATCTTGATCTCCACTGTGTACGTTCCTTTCCCTTTTGGTTCACCTAACCACGAGCGACGAGTCTAGACCCACTGCGCCAGCAACGATAGGGTTCTACCGCCAGTCGGTCAACCAAAGAACACTCCCATCCAAGCACATCCTCTAACATATCAGGAGACTCCGTAGAAGGCAACCCGGCAGGACAGAGAGATCGTCGTTGTGAAGAAGACAAGCATTGCACCTGATAATCCGACCGCGGGCAATATCTAGGACTGGCGGACATTTTGAAGCTCAGCGTCTCGATCAAGAAACGCGCAAGAGACACTGACCGACCACCATCCCCAACGCGCTGCCATTCGAGTGTGTCAGTGAAGTCTGGTACGAGGACTTGGAGGCTTTCAAGGCTTCAGACCAGCTCGTTATTTCGGATGAAGGCAAGGCCGTCTTGGTTCTTGATGGCGGGTTCACACATACGAGCCAGACAGCGGAAGACACACTTGTTGAGACGGAGAGCCGACAGTATGGGGCGTCTCACGGGGGCCTATACAGCCTCGCCAACGTAGACCACTTGGTCTTTGTTGACCGCCACGAATTCAAACTGGCTTTCACCGGTGGCCAACGGCGGCGATATCTGCACCTGTGTCAGCGGAATGAATGTCTCTTCCTGATGCAGGCTGGTGATCAGTTCAGCCCAGGCAGCGCTGTGCAACCTCCCCACCAAAACGTAGGGCACCACACACACTCTGGCATCCACTGGTTTCTTGGCAACGATTACCTTCCCGAACTTGCTGCCATCGCTCTCCGGTTGGCCTCCACTCTTCTCAGCCACGAAGACCACGTTTGCCTTCCTTATGTGAACAGAGGCCATCGACTGTTGCCCGCCCTCAGGGAAGTACATCTCCACGTCACTCATCGGCATGTAGTCCAACCCAATGCGCGTTCCGCGTGCTGCAAAACCCTTGTTCAAGGAGTCCAGCAGCCGCAGTCGACTCGAACGGTAGGTGCGGCCAACAAAAGTGCCGGCAGTCGTACAGACTACGACTTCCACTGTCCTGAGATCAGGGTCACTCCGCCAGTCCATGGGAGAATCTTGCTGGGGATTCTTAGTAGCCATTCAGCAGAACCTCTCTTTGCCCGGCTGTGTCACTTGCGCCAATTCCGAAGATACTCTTTTAACAGGAAAGCAGCGGAAAGTCAAGCGCACCACATGCGGCATCGCAGGCATTCTATATGAGTCTGAAGGGCACGTATGCCTTGAGAATAAGGATATCCATACAGGTTATGAAGAGGCGCCTTATGGCAGCTAGCGGAATGAACATGCGGATCAGCGCCTGGATGTCTTGCCAAGACACAACGGTTAGCTGCATGTCTCCGCGCCCTGTCGATTCTCCGGCCTGCAAGAAAGCAGTGTTTACGCATATGTGAACCTACCTAGAGGCCACCCTCCGTCCAGATTTCGTCCGGCTTCTGCCTGAACCCATCTTGTGAAGCCTCGCTCTTGCCTCTTCTCTTCGGCCTTCTCTTCCTCTTGTAGTCCAGGTTGAGTACCACCCAGTCGTGGCCCAGTTTTGTGCCTCTCATCTCTCCCTTTCCCAGCAGGAACCTGACATGCCTGTCAGTCAGTCCCAACTTGGCTGCCGCTTCAGAGACACTATACATTTACAGCCCACCGACGGCTGTTATATCCGATAACGGATATAATGTCAAGGGACCGATGGTCCTGTCTGGCATGGGGTAGAGCTACCTGCCACTTGCGGACAACGGCATCCGGCTTCGATCAGCGTCCTTCGGAATGACCCTGTCCCTCGATGACCTGCAGGGGCGCGCTAGCTTTGAAGAGCGCGGGGACACCACAATGTCGTTTGAGAGGTGTCAACGCAACGATTGACAGGTTCAGTTTTCTGGGATACACTCCCCGCCGTACTTAGACGATCCACAGACAAGCCTGCGGGGTGGTTGGGTGGCTTCAAGACAACAGCCTGATGGCGCACCAGAGGCACGGCCTCAACCCGCGGTGGGCGAATTGGGGGGTAGTGACACGCTTCCCAGGTCAGGAGGTTTTTATGGATGGGAGATGCAGGCCTTCACCGCACAGGGGCCACTATTGGGTGGAAGAGATACCAGAGAGCGACAAGTGGGAATGCCGCTGGTGTGGCCGAGTCAGGCATTTCAACCAGGAGAGGGCTGAGAAAGCTCAAGTATCTGAGGCCGCTATCGGAGCCACCGATGACATCTCACAGCAATGGCTCTACCGCCATGCTGAGCGTAGCGCATCCAGGCGCCTTGGAGAGCACTCTCTCGAGTCACAACTTGGTGCGTATTCATCCCTGTCATCAGGTTGACCGCAGTCGAGTGGCTTGTTCCTTTCGACCTGGCGTCAAATGAGAAGCTTACGCTACGGGCGTCTTTCTTAATCCTTCCTCTGCGTCTATGCCCAACGATGGTGACCACCGAGAGAAGCATGGGTGATCATACTTGGCCTGCAACCCGTTGCCTCTTCGCGCTCAGCCACACGTGTGAAGCAGGCATCAGTCCCATTCCTCACTCTCTGTAGAGATTTCCCCTGTCTCCCCCCGTGCCAGCGAGTGACACTCCAGGCCCATAACCGACGCAACCGCGTGGCAAATGGGGGACTCTGCAGCCAAGAGGCTCTTCCACCAGTTGAAAGGCACTACGCCTTGAGGTTGCTCTCATAGGCTACCAGCCTCCACATTCTGCCCGGTCTGCCACCTAGAGAATTCGCTAAACCAAGGCAGGACTCTAGTTGACTGTGGTACTAACCACGGGGGAAGGTTAGTCGCATCCTATCTATCTAGTCTGGCTACAAGACATTTCGGTCCCTGTCCATATGCCAGTCGCAGCACATTTCCCAAGCAGAGAGGCAGCGCTGTGCTGAAATCCGGCACCTTGCTCACCCTCTTGGCCTGAGACCCGGACGGGATTCTTGCTCCTCCCACGGGAGAGACTTTTGTGAGGTCGTCCGCCGACCAAGAGACACAGGTGTGACGGACCAACCTCATACTGATTCCAAGGTAAACGGTTGTTGGTCGGCAGGCCTCAGCTAACGGAATACTGGTTACCCCCGCCAGTGGGAAAAAGAGGAGGACAGAGATGGTAAGTGATGTAGCCGGAGATATCAGAAGCGTAGGCGCTCTCGTCAGAGCTCTCTGTGATGAGGACTGCTACGTTCGTCAAGAGGCAGCTTCGGCCTTGGGCGCCATGGGTGACCCCCGCGCTGTCGAAGCTCTCATCGATCTGCTAGAGGAAGACGATGATGAGGATGTTCGAGAGGAAGTGGCATGGGCCTTGGGGAAGATTGGAGACGCGCGGGCGGTTGAGCCCTTGATCCGAGCCCTCTTCGATACGGACAAGGATGTTCGAGAGGAAGCAGCCTGGGCCCTTGGAAGGATTCGGGATGTGAGAGCGGTTGAGCCCTTGATCCAGGCATTGAAGGATGAAGAGGAAGATGTCAGGGAAGAGGTCGTGTGGGCACTGGGAAGAATCCGCAACGCGAAAGCCATTGAACTGCTGAAACAGGCTACTAGCGACAAGTCTGTCCACGTCCGTAAAGCAGCAGCAGAGGCCTTGGCGAACATAGGGGCAAAAGGGGCGTCGATGAACTAGATCGGTGGGCCATGACCGATCCGCACGCCAGTGAGGGAGAAAGATTGAATGAAGCAGACGTACTACTGTAACCACTGCGGCATAAACTGCGACAGCATTTTCAGCGTGTTTCTTCACATATTCACGGATCATATGCACACGGACATAGGTCTGGAGAAAGCCGAGGCCCGTGTTCTTGTGGGACAGACCGAGCCCTACCGGGTGCGGGTCATGTTCTTCTGGCCAAACTAGCGCTGATCTGGTGCTGGAACAGGGTGCTAAGCCATCGATCCGCTCATGACCGGAGCACTGGTGTGCGGATAAAAACAAGGCCCTTGTGTGAAGACTGTCTCAATCACACAAGGGCCTAATCAGTTTCGGAGCCAAACGTCCGTGAGCCGAGTGACCTCCCCCCTCCTGCCCGCTACTAGCGGCCCTTGTACTCCGGCTTCCGCTTCTCCTTAAAGGCCTTCATGCCTTCCCTGGAGTCTTC
>JAFGCL010000104.1 GCA_016932645.1 Dehalococcoidia bacterium
GCGGCAACCCAACCATCCGTTCTGAACTTGTGGCTTTGCGCCCCTGCCTTCCGACAGGTTTGCCCTTTTCGCCCGCGTATTCTGTTCTTTAAGGTTCGTCCCCGGCCACCACTCCACCCTTCACCGGCCTCACAAAGTGGCCTTAATACACCACAGCAGAATCCTGTGCTGTTATCTTACACTGCACCCTCTCCCACCAGTCAAGCATCTCCCGTTGGGATTCCCTCGTGAGAATCTCTCTATTGTCTCTCATTAAAGTCTCAGATGCCCCGTCTAGGGCTCGATGGCCTTCGCCTCGAACACCCGGATCTTCTGCCTGTCTGCAAAACGCTTCCCTTCCGGGCCCAGCACCGGGACCACGATGAGCACCTTGTCCTGGATACTGCAATCGTAGGCCTTGTCATCAAACTCGAACACCCTGTCCAACTTGACCGCCGTGTCACTGACCTCGATGCCAATGGCGATCCGATGCACCGTCAAGCCGTCATCACGGGTGGCCAGCATGTCAAATGTATGGTCCGCACCCGACTTGCCCCTCATCACTGCATATTGTTCCGCCTCATAACCGCGTTTCTTCAAGTACTCGGCCAGCGCGGACTTTGACGTGAACCTGAAGGACTCGGCCACTCCCGGAGACTCCACCTGCGGCAGGCTCAGCCCCAGGACCGAATCCAGATCCCAGCTCTGAATGACCTTAATCTTCTGCTGGTCGGCCAGGGCCTCCGCCTCCTTCTTCATGGTGGGCACCACTACCATTATCTTGTCGTGAATCCCGCAATCATAGGCTTTGTCATCGAAACTGAATACCCTGTCAATGCCCAACTCCTGAGCGGAGTTCTCAATCCCCACCGCTATCCGGTGCTGCACTACTCCATCGTCCCTGACAGCCAGCATATCGAACATGTGCTCTGCACCCGACCTGCCCTTGGCCTTGGCGTTCTCATGTACCTCAAACCCTCTTTCCTGAAGGAACTTGACCAGCCGCGGCTTGTGGTTCATCTCGAAGGTGAGCGTCAGCCGCATGTCCTCCTTCTTGGTCAAGGCATAGGTGTAGGCATCGACCTCCATCGCCTTCTCCTCCGGCACAACCGCGCCGCACTTAAGACAGCGCCACTTGATGGCCGGATGGCCGAATACCTCACCGCAGTCACGGCACTTGCGCAGGACTCCCAGGCTGGTAGCGTCCTGGCCCGTGGACCGCAGTTCTTGATAGCATTTGGGACATACCATCTTCCCGCTTCTGCTGAACTCCTCTTCCACTCCCGCATACTGGCACACGGTATGCACCAGCACTCTCCCCCGGACGATACGGCCCGACCCGCATTTAACGCAATAATACCCCGGAGTCAGATTAAGGGACTTGCATTGGGGGCAGTAGATATACTTCTCGGAGAAAACCCTCTCCAGTATCCCCGCCTTTGCCAGGCTCTCCAGGAGCGCCAGCAGTTCTTTGTCTGAGATGCTGACGACCTTCGCCGCCTCAGGGTAGTAGTAGCCCATCTCCCTGTCTGGGTCTATCTGGGGCTTCAACTCCACTACCGTTCCAGAGAGCAATGCCCCCAGGAGCTTGGCGGCCTTCTCGTCGCGCCATACAGGCTTGCTGATATCCATTCCTTGTATCTCCTACGATACCCTTAGCCTTATGTCCGCCGCTTCGCTGCGGGATGCCCTGCCCATAACGGTGTAACCACTACCGAATTCCCAGAATGTGGTGGGGTGTTATCGCTTGTCATGGGCGGCAGCCGGCCTGTTGCTGGCCAGCGCTGACGACATCAGGACACGCGGCACTCTGCCGATCAGCTTCTCCACTTCTTCACGGTCCTGACAATACTTGGTCAGCGCCTCTCCGCTGATGGTGCCCTTGAGGTATAGATTGACCAGCGACTGGTCCAGGCTTTCCATCCCGTCCTGGGCACTGGTCCGGATCACGTTGGGCAGTTGGAATATCTTCCCCTCGCGAATAAGGTTGCTGACCGCCCCCGTTCCCATCATCACCTCCACCGCGGCAATCCTCCCAGAGCCGTCGGCCCTTGGCACCAGCGCCTGGCACAACACACCCACAACCAGCGAGGCCAGCCTCGTCTGGGCCAGGTAGCGGTGCTCCGGCGGGAACATGTCGATGACCCTCTCCATGGCCTGATAGGAGCTGGGGGCATGGCCCGTGCTGAACACCATGTGCCCGGTCTCGGCAATCGTCAGCACTGCTGCGGCCGTCTCCAGGTCTCGCATCTCACCCACCAGAATCACATCCGGGTCTTGCCTCAGAGAGTGCTTCAGCGCCTGGGCGAAACTCAGCGTGTCTGTGCCCACTTCGCGCTGGGTGATCGCGGACCTCAGCGGCACATGGGCATACTCAATGGGATCTTCAATAGTCAGTATGTGGCACATCTTGTTGGCGTTGATGTGATGCAGCATCGCTGCCAGAGTGGTGCTCTTGCCACTCCCGGTCGGTCCCGAGACAACCACCAGACCTCTAGGCTTCATGGCCAGGTCCTTACAGATGGCTGGCAACTCCAACTCGTCCAGAGTCGGTATCTTGGGCGGCAGAAGACGGATCGCCAGGCTGATGCTGCCCCTCTGTTGGGCAGCGTTGCACCTGATCCTGCCAACACCGGGGACATTGTAGCCAAAGTCCAACTCCAGCGTGCGATAGAACTCCTCCCGCTCCTCAGGTGTAGTGAGATCCACCAGGGCCGCCCTGGCGTCCTCCGGCTGCACCGGCTCGACATCGATAAGAGGGTCGATGTCGCCCACCACCCGCAGGAAGGGTGGAAACCCCACCACCAGATGCAGGTCCGACGCTTTGCGCTTGTCTGCCAACCGAATCAGATCCAGAATAGTACCCTTCATAGTTCCCCCACTCCGAAGGACGGCAATGGCCGCCGCCCCTACCCGGTCAACTCCATCTTGAAACTCACGCCGTCCTCAACAACAGTCATGTTGCTGATAATCACCGTCGAGAACCTTCCGCTGTCATACAACAGTCTGCCATAGTACCTGAGTATCTCGTTCTCCGTAGGAGCAGAGCCACCTACGTAGATCCCCTCGGTTTCTGCATCGACGTTGTCGAGAAATACGCCGCTGTCCAAGGCATAATCGTAAACCGCATCAAGGTCAGCCTTGAGCTCATCCCTGGAGGCATCGAGGCTCGCCAGCAGGCTGGTCAGATTGGCTGCGGGAGTCTCAGCGGCTGTGACTCGAGCGTCCAATGCCTTCAAATCCTGGGCTTGGAGCTGTTGATCGACAATCGCAGCATTGATGTTGTCCCGTCGATCCTCGAGATCGCTGTTTTCACCCTTCAAATAGAATATCCCCCAGGTGCCCATGCCTATCAGCACGACACCCACCAGGACAGTCGGCACCCAAAGGACCTCGGACAGTGGCCGCTTCCTCACCTGGTATATCTCAGGCAGTGCGTTGAAATTCACCACCGAGTTGGCCACAGCCCCGGGTTCCGTCACCAGAACGTCCTTCAGGGCCAAACCGATACACGTCGCGTATTTGGCGGGATTGAAGCCCTCCAGTTCGATCAGCGGCGATTCCATGTCACGCACCGGGCGCTCCCGTGGTCCTGCCAGAGAAGCCTTGTCGCTGTCCTGCTCCACCAGATCGCCGGATACCAGTACCGGCACCGTCAGATCCACAGGTTTGTCCAAGTGGGCCGCATTGTAGAAGGAAACCGATCTCTCCAGTTCGCTTCTGAGAACCGCGATCCTCTCACCTTGACTCATCTCGGGAGCCACCTGGAGACTCCGCACTACCTCCGGTATGCCCTCGCCGAGCACGATAATATCCATGGACTCCTGGCACGTGTCTACTATGATGGCCCTCGGCTCGCTAGATACCCTGGCCAGACACAGCGGCTTGATATCCATCGCCACAGGTCTGAGCCCCGCCGTCTTCAGAGCGCCCATGATCGAATCCACCTTGTCCTTCGGCACGACGCACAGATAGACCTTCATCTGTCCGTGCTCAACGGCAAGCACTTGCCAAGAGAGGTATACGCCCTCCAGAGGTATGCCGAGGCTGTGGGCGGCTTCCCTGGCTATGGCCTCAGACCGCAGATTCTCCGGCAGTTCGGGGAGCAACAGCATCTGGTACAGGCAGTTGAGCCCGCTGATGCCGACTGTCACCTTCCTGCGCAGTATGTGGGAGTCGCGCCAAAGATCTTTGATCTTGGCAGCCACGGCCTGCTGGTCCTGAACGACCCCCTCCTTGATCAGCCCCCGATCAAGAGCGACCGTGGCCCACTTCTGGGGCTCCCTGCCTTTGCTGGCCATTACAGAGATCGATGAATCATCTATGTATAGACTTATCTGCTGTTTCGCCATTCTCTCTTTTCTCTTTCCGGGACTCTCTTCCCATCCTGCCCGATCAGATTTGCCCGGCTCAGTCTCGCGCCTATTCCGCCCGCAGAGCTACTCCCCCACCCCGGCATAGACGTCCAGAACCACGGTCAGGCCGTCACTCACCGTCACCGCCTCGATGCTGGCCGACGGCAGCCAGTAGCCCAGCCTGCCGACGAACCTCAGGAAGTCCTCGGTACTACCTTCCACCGAAACGGTGACTTTGAAGGCCTGATAGGTGCTCTTGTTCACTGTCTCAGCCCGCGGTTCGGGGCAGTTGATGCTCACCACCGTCAAGCCGGAATCAGCGGCGGCGCTGAACAACGCGTCCTCTACGTCCATCGACTGCTTGGCCGACGGAAACTGGACCGCCAGTTCAGCCAGGGTCAGATTGGCCACCGCCAGCTTCTCCTCCGAAGCCCTTCTCTGGAGGCTGTTCTCGACCAAAGCGCTCGAGGCCTGGTTGACTTCCTCCTTCAGATCGCTGTTCCGTGTCTGTTGCTGGGCATAGAGCACAAGTACCAGCACCACCCCGACGCCCAGGATCAGGATGGTCAGAATCCACTTGGTCACTGGCGAGAAGGAGAACGAGAGTTTCAGGTTAGTAGACTTCAAAGATTTCATCACTTTCTCAACTCCGCCATAAAGTTAGCACCCGCTATCAGTGGGGTTTTTTATGCGATACATTCTAGGTTGTCAGACATCTCGACGGTTTGACCCATTTCACTGGTTGATTTTGCCATGACCGCGATGGAGAGAGAAGGCCCGAATGGCCAAGAAAACCGAGCCACGTAGCTCATTTGCCGCGGCACCCGGCGGAACACTGCCGGGTGCCGCACAAGTCAATGCCCTTACAGCACAATGTAGGTGAGCAACCCGGTGCCGACGGTATCGCTGCGGAAGGACAGGATCATGTACATCATGTTCCAGACGTCCGTGCCCGTTGTCAGCCTCACTGTCGCCGAACTGTCCGCCGGCTTGATTATGCCGCTTGAGCCATCGATGCTGTACGTGTCCAGGTCTATTCCATCATCAGGAAGGTAGCCCGTGATGCCGCCGCTGTTCGACGTGCTATTCATCGCGTTATTGATGGGGGCGCAGGTGGCTGGGTTGATGTAGGATGGATTGAGCCGCGTGCCGTTCACGTAGACATTGTCACCATTGCCGTACCACGAGTCGCCCTCACCGACAAAGTAGGTCAGTTTCACCGCGTCGTCCTCGCTGGCAACACTCGCCGGGGCCAGGAAGCCATCGAGGGTGAATGTGACGTCGTCATTGCTGTTCCAGTACCGGAAGGTGTCAAAGAGGTACATCTGGTGCGCCAGGGTCACCGGGCTGGTGTAGAGGGTGATCACGGACCAGCACGCATTCGCCCATTCGTTGTTGACGACGTCGCTGAGCGGGTAGTCCGTGGTCACAGTCGGAGAAGTGTCGCCGGAGTGGGGGAGGTGCCAGCCCCAGAGGCCGGTCCCACCGCCAACCGCCGCCCACTCGCTGCCGTCCCAGTGCAGGATGGTGCTCGCCTTGGAGGTAGCCTCGCCGACCACATATACGTTGGTGCTGCTGGTCCCCCAGGCTCCATACAGGTTGCGGTTCGTGCCGCTGTCCACGTCGCTCCAGGAAGTGCCGTTGTAGTGCTGTATGGTCCCGCCGGCCCCCACGGCATAAATGTCGTCCTCTGCGCTTCCCCAGATACCGTACAGAGTCTGCGTGGTCCCGCTGCTCATGCTGCTCCAGGAAGTGCCGTTGTACCGCAGGATCGTGCCACTGGCCCCCACGGCATAGACGTTGTTCCATGCGGTCCCCCAGACGCCGTACAGCTCCCGTGTCGTGCCGCTGCTCATGGTGCCCCAGGCGCTGCCGTTGTAGCGCATAATCCGCCCACTGGTGCCGACCGCATACACATGGCTCGAGTCACTGCCCCAGATGCCATTAAGGTCCTGGGCGCTGGTTATGCTGTAGCCATCGTTGGTCCAGTTTGTGCCGCCGTCTGTGGTGTGCAGGATGGTATGGCGGTACTGACCGTCCCACGTCCGGAACCTGTCGCCGACAATCCACACGTCGGTGGCCGAGCTGCCCCAGACACCGTTCAAAGTCTCGCTCCGGCCGTCGCTCCGGCTCTGGTCGGCCCAGGTCCCGGTGTATTTCTGAATGGCGCTGGAGGCCCCCACCGCCCAAATGTGAGTGTTGTCGCTGCCCCATACGCCCCTGAGGTTTCTGGAGGTCTCGCTGTCTTGCGTTTCCCAGGTAGACAGATTGTAGTGCAGGACCGTCCCCGTATTGCCGACGATATAGATGTCATTATCTGCACTGCCCCAGATGCCCTGCAGGGTCTCATCCGAGGGCAATGACTCGCCACCCAAATCGGCGTGCCCCACCCAGTAAGTGGCATTGCCGACGAAGTCGTCCGGCAAGGTGGTCAGCACCAGATCGGTTATGTCAGCGTTGCAGCCATAGGACCAGCCATTAGGGCTCCAGGCACTGCCATTGGGCAGAACCGTCCACTCGCTCGCATCGATGACTCCCAGATCGTAGCTATACCCTTCGTATTCTACCCGCAGGGACACCTGGTTGACGCAGTAGGTGTCGGCCAGAAGCTGCAAGGCAGCTTGGTCTTCCGTCGGCCAGGTGCTCACATCCTTGCTGGTGTTGCCATACCAGGCATCATCCGGGCTCTCCTTCCACCCCGACCAGTAGAGGAGTATCTTCCTGGCCGTACCGCTCGTCGGAATGTCAGATATCTCCCCCGGCGACTCCTCATAGAGCCGGTCGCGGACCCTGTCGGTACCGGTTTCTCTCATGAGGGCATTCCCAGTCGTAGTATAGTCGCCATAGAAGGCCAGGTACGTGCCGACGGATTCATTGGTCATGTTGCCGGCGATAACGGTAGTAGAAAGCCCGGTGTCAGGGTCGGTAGCCGTGGATTCCACCTGGTACAGCTTGATGTCGCCGCTCCAGGAAAGGTAGATATCCATGCGGCTTGTCCGGCACCAGGACCAGGATGTGGCCATCGTGCCGGTTCCTTCGTAGTCAAACGTAATCACCATTCTGTTGCCGGTCACCCCGGGAAAATCCACGAAGTCGACGGCGGTGGCATATTCGAAGATGATGGTGTGCCCGTTCCGCCATTCAGATACCGTGGGCTCACAATACGCCGGGTCGGTCGGAGACAGCTCCTCGATGTTGCTGGATCCCATAGTGTAGGTGAAGCCTTCCGGGATCCACACCCCTATGCGTGTCAGCTTGTAGTTCCCCGGGTTATCCGAGACAATGACGATCTGCATGCTGCCCCCGCCGACGATGTTGCTCACGGTGACCAGCTCCCCATGGGGCTCTCTGCCATAGGACGGGTCTTCCAGGCCCGCCAGCAGCCACATGGGACGGAGTTTCACCGTGACATCACAATCGTTCATCTGCTCCGGCAGGGTGTATTCAATCGGATCCGCATCATAGACGGAATCATCCCAGGTACCCAGCCATTCATCCGGTATGTCACCGGTGGCTATCCTGTACATGCCATCCTGGATGCCGGCATCGGCGGCGTAGAAGCGGTGCGTGACTCTCTCATGGGCCTCCCCCGCCCTCTGTCCGGTGATCACCCATACGAGCAAGGGCGTAATGATCATAGCGCCGAGCGCCAGGATCACCAGTACGGTGACCAGCGTGCTGAAGCCGCCCTCACCTCGAAGCGCGCGCCTGGTAGCTCGTCTGCCCTTCTCCAGTTTCTCACCCAGCAAATCCGCCAAGTCTAGAATGTCATCCATAATCTCCATCTTGCCACCTCTGCTCGGGAGTGATGTCCACACTCCCTATCTCGTTACGCCCGGACCGTGTCTCCGGATCCGGGCGCCCTATTCACATCCGGCATCAACAGAACATGATGCAATACCAGGCTCCGCCCTAGCCTTGAGGCCTGGGCGAAATGTTATAGGTCCTCTCCTCCGTCTTCGATCCCACCACAGAAACAACCTTGAAGGAGAAAATTGTCTCGTCGTCATCTTCCCATTGGCACCACATTTGATCGACATCAAGATAGCGCGCCACAATAGAGGTTATGTCAGTTTCGGTCGTATCACCGTCCACCGTGAGTGAGCCGACCTCGTGGCGTTGCAGCTCGTAAAGGCCGTTCTTGGGCACCAGAGTATATGTAACATTCTCAGACCGCAGAACGTAGTCCCCGCTGTCGTCCATCCACTCCCCGGTCCAAGCGAGATTCAGGGACCAGTCCTCATCGGTCATATCAGCGCCGAATGTAACATATTGGGCCTGGACCCCGTCCTGGCTGACCCTGTCACCAGCAGTCTGCACCTGGCGCACAGCCACCATGCGCTGGCTGATGTTATCTGAATGCAGCAACTGGATAAGGACGGCCCCCATCGCCAGTCCCAGCACCCCAACTATCGGGATTGCCACCAGTAGCTCTACCAGCGTGAAACCCTTCTCGTTTCTCTTGAACAACTTCATGGCTGCACCTTCAAGGCCTGAGTGGCCAGTATCGTCCCGCCGCTCCCATGATGTTTGACGGTGACTGTGATCCTCTGGACTGAAGTGGGGTCTTCCGAGGTCACAAAGTCCTCGTCTATGTACTCGGCGCCAACCTCTACGTCAAACCTCGAAGTAGTCGTCGTATAGTCCATAACAGGGTACGCTGCATCTCTAACGTTCTCCAGAGTGGTCCTGGTGAGGTTCTGGGCCATTGTCTGTTCATGCGCTACCACCACACCGTGGTAACCGGCCACCATGGCGGTCAGGAATCCCACCGAAATGATGCCGAATATGGCCATGGCCACCAGCAACTCGATCAGCACGTAGCCCTTCTGTCCACGCCCCTGCAGGGTTCGGCGCAGTTTCGCTGCGAGACCGCTCATTCTTGTCAACCTCATTGTCTCAGCCCTTTCATATCCAGACTTTCACACGGAGACGTCACGCTGCCTCCGGGGCTGCATGATGCCGCTACAATAATTGGTCGTTCCATACCCTGAGTTACCCGTTCCTCACAAAACAGGGCACCCCCGTCCTCGATGCGGCTGGGTACATATGGCAGAACGATATCACATCGCCGTCACATCGGTGTCTCAAATGGCACCAAACGTATCACAATTGGGACTCAACAAGCCGGGAGGTTGAAGACCCCGCCACCTCCGATGCCACCACCTCCCAATAGGGGCCAGTACCGTCATTATGTCCCTGGGCCGGAAGATGTGCGCCGGGTTGCATTCGACTGCCGCCAACGCGGTGAAGGCTCTCACCCCAGCAGTATACTCAACCCGGCGGCCTGGTCTCAGACAGCCGACTTCTTCAACAGCCAGTACTCGAGGCTATCGGCCAAGGCCAGCCAACTGGCCTCGATGATGTTCTCGGAACTCCCCACCGTCCTCCACTGGTGCTGGCCGTCGCCGGATTCGATCAGCACCCGGACCTGCGACTCAGTGCCGGCGCTCTCATCCAGAATGCGAACCTTGTAGTCGGTGAGTTCCACCTGGGCCACGTCGGGATAGAACCACGTCAGTGCTTTACGCAAAGCCGCATCCAGCGCATTCACCGGGCCGTCACCTTCGGAAGCGGTATGAATCACCTGGTCCCCTACCCGGACTTTCACGGTGGCCTCAGCCAGTACCTCCCCCCCGCCGGCTGCCGGGCGGCGCCGGCTCTCCACGACCACCATGAAATCGACCAGCTCAAACGGAGGCTTGTAGTCCGAACGGGCCCTGTGCACCAGCAACTCAAAGGACGCCTCTGCCTCCTCGTACTGAAACCCCCGGCTCTCCAGCAGTTTCACCTGTTCCAGAATGCGGCGGGCCTCCTCCCTCCGGGCCAGTGGGAGGCCCCGTTCTTTGGCCTTGTGCACTATGTTGCTGACCCCGGACAACTCGGACACCAATACCCCACTCCTGTTGCCCACGGCCGCCGGATCGATGTGCTGATAGCTCTCTTTCCATTTATTAACACCGGAGACGTGCAGGCCGCCTTTATGCGTAAAGGCGCTCATTCCTACATACGGCTGCCGCGCGAAAGGCCGCAGGTTGGCCAGTTCACTGACATACCGCGATACCTCGGTCAGTCTCTCCAGGCGATCTCTCCCGATGCAGGCTATGCCCATCTTCAGCTCCAGGGCTGGAATGACGGAGCACAGACTGGCATTACCGCAACGCTCACCGTAGCCATTGATAGTGCCCTGCACATGCACAGCACCCGCAGCCACAGCCATGAGGCTGTTGGCTACCGCCAGTTCGCCATCGTTGTGCGCGTGGATGCCCACCGGACTCGACACCTTTTTCCGGGTAGCACGAATCGCCGCCGCCAGGCCTTCAGGCAGCGATCCGCCGTTGGTGTCGCATAAAACAATACACTCGGCCCCGGCCTTCTCCGCCGCCACCACTGTCTCCAGTGCATAGCCCGGATTGGCCTTGTAGCCATCGAAGTAGTGCTCCGCATCAAAGAGCACTCTGATCCCCTGTGACTTCAAGAACGCTATGGATTCCGTGATCATGGCCAGGTTCTCTTCCAGAGTAGTCTGCAAGACCCGCGTCACCTGCCCGTCCCAACTCTTCCCCACGATAGTCACGACCGGAACCCCGGCTTCGACCAACGCCTTGAGATTGGCGTCCGCACTAGCCTTGGCCTTTGGACGCCTGGTGCTGCCAAACGCTGCCAGCACCGCCCGCGACAGACGGAGCTTCCTGGCTCTCTTGAAGAACTCCTCATCCTTGGGATTGGAACCAGGCCACCCTCCTTCAATGAAATGAATGCCCAGTTCATCAAGCTTGCGGGCGATCTTCAGCTTGTCTTCCACAGAGAATGAAACGCCCGCCTGCTGTGCCCCATCCCTCAGAGTGGTGTCGTAGACTTCAACCTTCTTCACTTGATTAGCCCGCCTTTCGCAATGCCAGAATTATACCATCAGGCCCCTGGCGCCGCAGGCAAACCGAAGTCAGAACATGGCACACACTCTCCCAGCGATCCGGTATCCGCGAGACATTGGCTAGGACATGACATACGTCAGACGCACCCGGTTGTTCAGCATAACCTCATGGTCTATAATCAAACCACTCTGACCCCGCCTTGCATACCTTGCCGAGTGGTGTAGTGGCAGCACAGGGGAATTTGGATCCCTTAGCCCAGGTTCGAATCCTGGCTCGGCAGCCAACTCATTCGCCAACTCCACCGCACCGCCGCCTGACTGTTGAACACTCCCCCCACATCCTCGCTCCAGGCTGACCCTGTCGGCGAAGGAGGCGAGGGATCGAGCGGGGCCTCAGCGACTAAGAGGGCGTAGGAGAAAGAACCACACTGAGAGTGTAATCACAGGCGATTCCGGGAGGCGTTGAACCGCTACCTGTACTTGGTCACTTGGGTGGTGGGGAGCCAATAGTGAAACCGACCTTTTCAGGTCGGTTTTTCTTTTTCCCGGAGACAGCACCTGGATCGCACCATCAGAACAAAGGACTGAGAAGATGGCAGAGGAAAAGAAGACAGAGCAGGAATCGAAATCGGTATCACAGCAGACCAGCCGCAAGATCTCTAAGGGCGGCGGACACACTATCCCCGTTCAGATGTTCTAGGGTCTTTCTGCACCGGCGGGCGGTAGAATAGCCCCCTGTACATCTCAGGCCCGATTGTGATCGAGAGGGAGAAGGATCGCTTCACAGACTCGCTATCCAATTCAGCTCTGCAAGCCTTCTTGACGAAGGCAGTTTGCGGGGGGATCGTCGATCCCCCCGCTTCTCTTTCACTGCGTATCCCACATATCGCGCGATTGGGTGCCCACCGCGACGGACGGCGGATTCACACTCCCACGAGACCATGAGCTGATGGCCGACATGCCGCCTTGTGAAACGGCGATTCACGGGCTTGCGCATTGAGCGGTCCAGAGTGATACTTGGTCTGTCAAAAAACCGGGCAATACGCCCTTACGGCGCTGCTGACGCACATGGACAAGGTCAGAACTCACGGCAATGCCCCTTACACTGTGGCCGTTGTTCACGGCGGCCCCGGTGCTCCGGGCGAATTGGCTCCGGTGGCCCGGGAACTGGCTGGAAACCGCGGCGTCCTGGAACCGCTGCAAACGGAGTCGAGTCTAGATGGCCAGGTCCGCGAACTGGAGGCTGTGTTGAAGCTGCTGGCCAACACCCCGGTTGCGCTGATCGGGCACTCCTGGGGAGCCATGCTCAGTTTCATTCTGGCCGCTCAGTCGCCATCTCTCGTGAAGAGACTCATCCTCATCAGCAGCGGCGTTTTCGAAGACAAATACGCAGAACGCATCACAGAGACCCGGCTGAGTCGTCTGACGAAAGATGAGGCAAACACGGTGCGTTCCCTGTCTAGGGCTCTTGACGACTCAAGTGCCACAGACAAGAATCGCATCTTCTCTGGCCTTGGCAGCCTCCTGGCCAAGGCGGACTCCTTCGATCCGCTGCCCAGCGAGAGTGAAATCATTGAATGCCAATACGACATCCACCACCGTGTCTGGAAAGACGCCCAGGAAATGCGCAGCAGCGGCAGGCTCCTGGCGCTGGGCAGGGACATCCGGTGCCCGGTGGTGGCAATTCACGGGGACTATGACCCACACCCCGCCGCAGGAGTGGGAACCCCTCTCTCTGGTGTGCTGAAGGATTTCAGATTCGTGATTCTGAAGAATTGCGGCCACCGCCCGTGGATCGAGAGAAGCGCCAGGTACAGATTCTACGATATCCTAGAACAAGAATTGGGATGATCCGGCCGCTCCCCCTGGCGCATGTTGCCTTCCGATGCTAGACTTCTTGGGCAGACAACCCATAGACCTCACCAACAAGCGCACACATTTCGCGAAGAAGATGGCCTAGTGAGTATACGCATACCGAACGCTGCAGTCTTTCTCATGTCCGTTGCGGTCGGCGCCCTGGCCGTTTGTCTGAAGAATGTGGCTGTGGCGATCACCTGCTTCTCCATCGCCGCATTCTACGTCGCCATCACGGTCTGGCAGTGGAAGCGCCGGAAAAAGAAAGAGTGAACGGCGAAACGCCGCCGGTCAAGAAGAGTAACGCCTAGTCTCAGCGAATCGCCTTACCACTTCTTGGTGTCTGGCGTTGGCGTGTCTTTGGTAATCACAAAGCCGGTGCCACCGCACTTCGGACAGGTTACAAATCCCTTGCGCTTGCTCTGAGCACAGACCTTGCATGGCCCAATGATAACCCAGGAGTCGTTCCGGGCGTCTCCGGTGCCCTTGCATGCCAAGCAAGGCACCTCTTTCCTGCCTCCGCAACGAGGACATTGCTCCTTGACTTCGCCCACAGGAATCCCTCCTTCCGTCCCGAATCACTCGTCAAC
>JAFGCL010000105.1 GCA_016932645.1 Dehalococcoidia bacterium
GATGTCCAGGGCGACCTCGATGTTGTGCTCCGCGGCCTTCGCCACCAGCCGCTGGAAGTCCTTCAGGCTGCCGAGCTGAGGGTGGACGGACTTGTGCCCACCCTCTGGTCCTCCGATGGCCCAGGGACTGCCGGGGTCATCAGGCCCCACGTTCGGGGTGTTGTTCTTTCCTTTGCGGTTGGTGAGGCCGATGGGGTGAATTGGAGGCAGGTAGAGCACGTCGAAACCCATCGCTGAAACATAGGCGAGTCGTGATTCACAGTCATTGAACGTCCCGTGTTTTCCCGGCGCGGGGGCGCAAGATCGTGGGAACATCTCATACCAGGCGCCAAAACGGGCCCTTTCCCGGTCAACTACCACTTCAAGTTCTTTGGGATAGGTGGTGACAGAACGCCTTTCGGCATATCTACTCACAAGTCCGGTGACTTCATCACTGAGAGCGAGTTCTGTCTTTTCCGATACCGACGACGCTCCTGAGCGCAGTGTCGCTGCCCACTGCTGCATGGTCTTGGCGTGGGCCTTGGTGGCGTGCTTGCCTGCCTCGGCAATCATCTGCGCCCCTGTGAGAAGGTCGATGGATACGTCTTGCTCCGCTGCGCTCTTCTTCGCCAAACCTCTTCGCCACGACTCGAAATCGTCAATCCAGGCAGCCAGTGTGTACCAGTACACTCCAAGCTCAGTGACTTCGAAAGCGCCAGTCCAACGGTCATTGAACAGAGGCTCCATTGGCACTTCGATCCACTTCCGCTCGCCATCTTTGCGATACATGACACACGCAGACAGAACATCGTGGCCATCGGCCAGTATGTCAGCTTCAACAACAACCTGGCCACCGACAATCCTCTTGCTAGGGAAGCGGCCACCGTCAACCTCAGGGTGCACGGCTTCTATGACAACGCGCAATCTGCCGTCATGCACGCCGACATCTTCTGATGCCTTGCTGTTTCTGTGCGGCGGGACATCTCGCATAACCATACCTTTCCGGTTGAACCTTCGATACCCTGGGGTGGCAAACCGCAGAGTGCGAATCAGGCTAGCGGGTCAGAACACTGTCACTGCGTCGCTGTGTGCGAAGTCCAGTCTAGCACGTTGAGTTGCGAATTGCAGGGACCCCGGGTCGAGCGGTCCACGGACTACGGGAAGTGACACAAGACGAGATTCCTCTCCGGTTGTAAGTAATCATATACTTACTTCCATGCCTCGGTCAAATATGCTAGGCTGTGGTGAGTCGATGCACCGAGTCTCGAAACGACTGTTATAATACTGTTGCCGCTGCCTCAAATCAGTTTCTTGGAGGGCTGAACCACATGATCTACTGGGCGCAACTTCTGCACTTCTATCAGCCGCCAACACAGCTTCCTTCCGTACTGGAGAAGATCTGCCAGGAGTCCTATCGGCCTCTCCTGGACGTCTTCCTCCAGTGTCCCACTGCCAAGGCGACGGTCAACATCAACGCTGTCCTGACCGAAATGCTGAGAGACTATGGCCACGCTGACATTATCCAACGGTTCGTCAAGCTGGCCAAGCGTGGCCAGATCGAGTTCACTGGCTCCGGCAAGTATCATCCGATCCTACCGCTCGTCCCGACCGACGAGGCGAAACGCCAGATAGAACTGAACCAAAAAACGAACTCCTACTTCTTTGGCAACGTATACAAGCCGGTCGGTTTCTTCGCGCCCGAGATGGCCTACGGGCGCAATATTGTGCCGCCTGTCTGCGATTCCGGCCACCAGTGGCTTCTCTTGAGCGGAGTAGCCTGTCCCAATAGCTGGCCCACCGAGAGAATCCCATACGTGCAGGAGAAAGAGAAGAAGCTGAAGGTTTTCTTCAGGGATGATATCTGGAGCAACAAGATCAGCTTTCAGGATGTCGGGCCCAACGAGTTCCTAGGACACTTGAGGTCTCTCAAGAAGGGCAAGGGCAAACGGTACATAGTGACTGCCATGGACGCTGAGACATATGGCCATCACATACAGAACTGGGAGAAGCTCTTCCTGGCTGAAGTCTACGAACAGCTTGAGGTCAGGAAGGAGACATACGAGGGTATCCAGCAGAGGAAGGCTTTGGCTGCTCAGCAAACCAGTCTCTTTCAGGTTACCGAGGCAACCCGTGAGATAGAGACCGTGACCATCAGCCAGTTGCTGGACCTCTTTCCTGCCGGCGAGAGCATTGAGCCGAAAGCATCTTCGTGGAGCACGACCGGTGAAGACATACAGGCCTGTAATCCATACCCTCTGTGGAAGGACAAGGACAACGAGCTGCACCGGCTCCAGTGGGAACACCTGGAGATCGCCATGGAGATCTGTTTCGCTGCTGAGCGTGTTGCGGACAATGATGAAAGCAGGCAGTTCGCGGGGATTGCACGGGGACTTCTGGACAGGGCCCTGCACAGTTGCCAGTTCTGGTGGGCCAGCCATCGCCCCATGTGGGACATCAATCTCATACACATGGGGCTCTTGGACCACTGGCGGGTTATTGTGAATGCTTATCGCTCGATCAACACCAGCGGCGCCAGCGATGAATTGAAGAGGGAGTTCTACTACAAGGCAGTGGTGGCCAGGGACATGCGGAACAAGATTGCAGATTTCCTGTTTGCCATCCATTAGGAGCGAGGGTGATGTACTGGGCGAATTTCCTTCACATATACCAGCCGCCGACCCAGACGGAGCACATAGTACGCAAAGTCACCAGCGAGTGCTACCGGACGCTGGTGAGAGTGATTGGCGAGTCGCCCCGGGCTAAGATCACTCTGAACATCAACGCGGTACTCACGGAGCAGTTGGCCCGGTATGGTTTGGAGGACGTGATAGCCGGACTCAAGAAGCTGGCCGAGAGAGGTCAGATCGAGTTCACCGCGAGTGCTATCTATCATCCCATATTGCCTCTGATCCCCAGAGACGAGGCTGTAAGGCAAATCGAACTCAATACGCGAGCGAATCGACGGTACTTCGGGGATGTGTACGATCCAAAGGGCTTCTTTCCGCCGGAGATGTGTTACAGCACGGACCTGGCGCGGTTGGTCCACGAAATGGGCTTCCGGTGGATCATCGTCGATGAAATAGCGTTCAATGGCCGGATAGGCTCAGTCCGGGACGACGCGGTGTACACGATCAAAGAGGCCGGCGACCTGGTGGTGTTCTTCAAAGAGCGGCCGTTCAGCGCGGGCATCACCTATGGCCAGTATCCGGAGAGCGGCCCGCTTATCAAAGCCCTGGGCGACAGACTCCCGAGGAACTCATATCTTTTGACTGGGACCGACGGTGAGGTCTACGGGCACCACCGCCCGGGGCAGGAGAGGTTGCTGCAGGAAGTGTGGGCTCTGGAGCAGCCCAGGACCTGTTTTGTCTCGGACCTTATGGATCTCTATCCGGAGCGGGAGCAAAACCAACCCCTGGCTTCCTCCTGGAGCACTTGGGAAGATGAGATGGCCCAGGGGATTCCGTATCCGCAGTGGGACTATCCGGGACATGAACTGCACGCTCTGCAGTGGCGGCTCACGCGCCTGGCCATGGACCTTGTGGTGAGTGCGTCGAAGCAGACACCGGACTACGAAAAGGCACGGCACCTTCTGGATGAAGGACTTCACAGTTGCCAGTACTGGTGGGCGAGCTGTCGGCCATGGTGGGATACCGGCATGGTGGAGGGGGGCGCCAGGAAACTTTTCGATGCCATTGCTGTTCTGGAACCCGCTCTTCCGCCGGAGCGCTTCAAAGAGGCGTCCGCTGCCCTGAACTCCGTGGTCGATATGGCCCGCCGGTGGCAGGACTCCGGCGGGGCCAGGAAGCGGAAAGAAGAATACCTGAGGGAACATGGAGAGGTAACCTCGGAGCTCACCTTTGGGGGTAGCAGCCAGTGAGAGAAGTCTTCGTCATCCTCGCCTTTCATGCCCATGAACCCTTGTGGGAGCTTCCCCAGATGCTCCTGGACAACGTCGGCGATCTGGACTTGAAAAAGACGCTGGAGAGCGAGAACTGGATAGTCCGGCGCAGCGCGGAGGGTAGGGACGTATACCATGCACTGGTACAGTTCGCCCGCTCGATGAATGTCCCTGTCACCCTCGAGGCCACCAACGAGCTGCTGGTCCAAGTGGCCAAGGTCATGCCGGAGACCTACGCCGAGCTGAGGAAGGCGTACCGGGATAGAGTCATCTATCCTCTCTACGGTCATGCTCACCACACCCACGTCTCCCTTCTGACGGACGAGGAAATCGAGGATGAGATCCGCCTGAACCGGGAGTATCTGCATGATGTTATGAGAGCGCCGAAGCCTCGACACGCCGGGCTTTTTCCCATAGAGGATTCGCTTGACTCTTCCAAGCTGCAAGGCATCAAGAACAGCGGGATTGAGTACGTCATCTTCCCTAATCTTGATCGGCGGAAGGCACGCTACCAAGTGGATGGCCAACTGGACGAAAAGCATGAGCCTTTTCTCATTGGCAAAGACATCATTGCGCTGCCGCGCCATTTCCCAGTTTCCCAGTACATCTGGCGGCCCATCACGAAATGGAAGGTCGAGGGAGTAAAGAACCAGGGCTACTTGCTGGGTCGCTATTGGGTGCTTCCTGAGGAGTACCGCCGCCGTCGCTTCGTTCGTTTCCCCATCTACCGGAACAAGGCTGTTGACGAATACAGCCGGGTGCTCCGTCGGGCGCTGGGAGAGGCGCCCGATGGGGGACTGATCCTGTATATCCAGGACCTGGAGCTGATGGATTTCGGCGATGTCGCCCTCGATATCCTGGAGGTTGCCTGGAGACGAGTCATCAAAGAGAGCACGGCAAAGATACGTTTCGTGACGCCCGATGAGTATCTGGAAAAGAAGGTCATACCCAATCTTGATCGGCTGAAGCATCTGCGTTTCCATCAGATGTCCTGGGCACCCGAGATTCGCCTGGTTCTGCGTTACGACGGTCACTACCCTCCCTTGGAGGC
>JAFGCL010000106.1 GCA_016932645.1 Dehalococcoidia bacterium
CTACGAAGGCATCGTGGAGGAGGCCTGGCCCTCGCCCAGGCACGCCACCAATCCCTTCCTGTTCTACGGCGCCGGGAAGAACCCCCTTAAACTGGTGTGGAACATGATAGTTATGCTGAGGAGCGTAACCGGCTTCCTCGATCTCACCCGTATACGGACCACCTATACCAGTGAGTACATCTTGAAGAGTTGATCCGCCGCGGCACGAGTCCGTTGTGTCCCGGGACTGGAGACGGATTTGTGATGCCAATGGTCCCGAATTGCCTTGACAGCGCCGCGCAAACGGCCTATTATGCAAGACACTCTCGGGTGGTCGAACCAGTCGAAGTGGCTAGGTCCGCCAGAGCAAAACGGGTAGGGTTGTCACCTACACAAGCTGGCTCGGGTATCGAGTAAAGGCTACGAAGGCTCAGAGGCGGAAGAAGACCAGGGAAGCTGGAAAGGTCACCCGAGATCTTTTTTGTTCTCCACAAGGCGCCTGCGGCGTCATACCGCCCCGAACTCACACCCAGCCTGCTCCTGCAGGCACAGAGGGACAGGCCGAAGTCCTAGAGGGTGCCGTGGCGGAAAACAGGCTTTGGCGGGTTGGCCGCATACCGGGCCGGGAAGGTGCCTGCCAGGTCTATCTTGTTAGCCCTGATCGTCTCTGTTCTCTGAGTCATTCCGCGTAGCTTGCGGTTCAGGAACTTGACCGCGTCCTGCTCTGAACCCCTGGGCAGAGTCTTCAATGTCAGCTCGACCGCCCCGAAGTTGCGGGCTTCGATTTCCAGCTTGTCCAACTGGGGTGAGCCTCCAACAAAGTCACATACCGAGTCGATGAAGCTGTTGTGGTAGGATGCAGCAGAGTGGTACTTCACCAGTATCGCGATATCGTCTCTTGCGCCCTTCAACATGGCTTCATGCTCAATGGCCCTTTTGTGCCTTAGAAGGTAGTGATCCGTCTGGAGTTCCGGGGGCAGATACCTGGCGCGCGCCCGGGAGGGACCTCTCAGGTACTCCCTTCGCCAGCTTATGGCTAGGCCGAGGCCGTAGATGCCTCCCAGGTAGTCGACGAAAGGCAGCCCATCGTTCTCAGTGACGCAGAGATTGTGCTCTATGTATCTTCTCCTTGAGCGTCCGATCGGCCCCTGCAGAACATCCGGGTGAACAAGTACCCGGGGCCATCCCGCCAGGTTCTCCGCGACGTCATACGCCTCCGTGAAAGCCGGCCCGAACATGACGTTCAGCCTGCGCTCCTGTTCATGATAGTGCTTGCCTACAGTAACTGCGCCCCTCAGGAAGGTCCTTCGAGTCGTCAGCCTGGCCTGTATGAGCCCAATGGCGTAGAGCAGATACAGCAGCGAGGTCCCATCGACTCTGTCAGCACAGAGCACAACGGTGTCCGAGAACATCTGGTAAGTGACTTCGGGGGCCCTCTCCTGGGAACCTGCGGGTTGAAGCTCCTTCAGCAGTCTCTGCGCCTCTTCGACGGACTGGCTCAGCATTTCCAGCGTGGACTTGACGCGCGCCGCCTGTCTTTCATCCGTCTCGGACGCCTTGATCCTGTTCTTGAGGCCCATGATGTCCAGGTAACACATCAGGCGATCACCGTACACCTGGCCGCTCATGACACCCTGCACTTCCTCTTCAAGCACCCGTGCATGCTGCTCTCTGTCCCACACCAGCCCAATCGCATGATCAAAGCGTCATCGACAAAAGGAGTCAACCCCATAGGCGAATTATACCAGCCCCAGCCTCAGCCTGGATACAGAGGGCAGGTAATCTTCAGCGCCCGGGCAACGCCCGGTTCACCCGGCACCTCTGACATTATCCAGCCAGGGGTTCATCTGGCTGAAGAACTGCAGCGATGCCTCATCGTAGCTGGCCTGGTAGTTGCGGACCTCAGCCGGATGGTACACCTGTTCCTCACCGACCGGGGTGACCGGGAGAATCATGCTGGTGAACCCGTTCCAGTTCTCATTGACCGGGAGGCCCAGGCGTTTCAACGGGCTGTCCACCGTCGCGTCGACGAGGACCAGCCTCCCGCCTATTTCGAACTTGCAGGCCAGGTGGTGGCTGACCGGCATGGCCTCCGCCAGCTTTCGCAGACGCGCCGGATAGTCTACCTCGAGGTCGCTCCACCGGAAGGGATAGACAACGTATAGTACCGGAAACCCCAGTCTCTCATACATGGCCCGAAGCAGGAAGTGCTTCGGCGTGCAGGACCCTTTGCCAACCTTGAGTATCCGCGAGTAGTGCTGTGCGCTGTTGATTCCCGGGATCACTGCGTAGGGTATGTCCCGTATCTTCTCGAAGACGCTTATCCTGCTTTCAACAGCACGTTTACCCCGGGTCCATTCCGTGAACTTCTCATCGATGGAGTCAGACATGTGGTCCTCTGGCATCGCGCTTCCGCACCATCGTCAAACCGCCGCCATCGACATGGCAGCAGGATTCGGACGCGGGACGTCACTACTCGTACTCTTTGGGGACAGCACAGATGATGACCAGGCGATCGCTGGTCGACTTGTTCCGGTACTGGTGTTTCTCGTTGGGGAGTATCAGGATGAAATCCCCCATCTTAATCTCGCGCTCTTGGCCGCTTCCGGTCACGACAGCGCCGTTGCCCTCAATGACGTAGTTGATGTGCTCGTTGGGATGCGTGTGGTAAGGAGTGTGCCCTCCGGGTTCGAAAGTGAACACTCGGAAACTGAACATAGGAGAGCCGTCTTGTTTCGATATGGGTACCTGCTTGCAGACACCCGATGCGCCCTCCATCTGCGGGATCTCCTTCGTGGTTTCATCCAGTCTCGTTATCTTCATGTGAACAGCCTCCTCTTGGTCCTGTCTCCCATCATACCACCATGCTGGGCACGGTGATTCCCGCCAACCGCATTTCCGGGGATCACCAGCTTCGCCTCCACAAAAACGTCCGAACGGCGCCAAATCCGGCTCCTCACCCGCCATCGTTGGGCACATCGAATTCATCCCCTCACGGGTGACAAACGGTGCCCGTAATGCGCCAGTCAAGCTTGCTCATCAGCATGATTCCCGATGTGTGGAAAGGGTCATCACTGTCATCACCGAATACATGCCAGCGAATCGCGCGACGGGGTGAAAACAAAGACAATCTCACCGCCCATATTCCATGCGTCAGCAGATTCCACGTTCAGCGATGCGGTATAACCGTGCTCAGGGGCAAGGGCCAATCTGCTTCACCCCACGCCCCCTTCTTGTCAAGCAATTTGCCGGGGGGTATTGACACACGCTCAAGTATGTGATAGCGTCAGCACAAATATATTTTAGAGAGAGGAGGATCTGGACTATGGCACAAGCATACTGCGTGAAGTGTAAGAAGAAGGTTGAGATCCAGAATCCACGGCAAGTCACCCTGAAGAACAAGCGTCCTGCGGTCCAAGGTGTCTGCCCGAAGTGCAGAACCAAGGTATTCCGCATCGGCAAGGGCTAGACCCGCGACCACGGGGGGCCACTTCGAAGTGGCCCCCACCTCCTTTCAGCAGTCGTCCCCGATACAGCATACTCGCCCAAGAAGCTCAGAAGACAACACTCCTCTCCCTGAGGCCACACACTCCACCAGCGGAATCCCCCGGACCCTCGGCGCCATCAGCGTGACCCAGGGCTGTTTGTCAGCAACGAGTCATTCAAACGGTGGCTGCAGGGGCAATAGGAGAATGGTGGACTTCTCTCGCCATAGCGTGATGTGTTTTGAGGCGACTTCTGTATGCACGCATGCGGTGTGTTCATGCGGGATGTCAATAATGACCGAGTTCCGATGGCCGACCGCAGGAGGTGAAGAATGGCGGATTATCCGCGGGAAGAGGTACAGAAGGCGATCGATGCTTTGCAGAGCACCAGAGACAGAGCCAGCGCCTGGGAGACGAAATGGGAGGCCCTCGCGGACCTGATCACTGAGGATGCCACGTACATCGACCCGGCTTGGGGTCGTTTCAAGGGGCGCAATTCCATCCGCCAATTCCTGCACGATAGCATGCAGGGCCTGGAGGACTGGAAGTTACCCACTGACTGGTGTTCCATAGGAGGAAACCGCGTGGTCAGTAAGTTCAGGAACCAGGTCCCCGGGCGGCGGGCGGATGGCACATACTACGAGGTCCTGGGCGTGTCAGTACTGGAATACGCCGGTGATGGCAAGTCCTACTTCGAAGAGGACATCATCAACATGGTCCACCTTTACGAAGTCCTGAAGGAATCCGGCTGGGTCCCGGGGCCGAACATGAAGGTCCCGGAGAAGGTGGTCCGGTAGCCGGGAGCCGGACGAAACGTCCTGTTGGCCCAGTCGAGCGGAGACTGAGTAGACCCTGATGTGCTCCCAAGTACTGTTCCAGGCGCAATGCTGCGCTCCATCGTAACAAGTGGCGCCCGTTCTATCTCACCAGTTGGCCAGAGGCGCCCTTGGCTGCCGCTTTCTTCGCCTGCTTCTCCTGATACATTCGGTCGTCGGCCTCTCTCATGAGGTCGGCCAACTGGCAGCCCTCTTCACCCGTAGCCACGCCGACCGAGAGGCTCAGGTTAGTTCCCCGGTACTTGCTGTTGTGAACAAACAGGTTGTCTCTGACACGCGCCAGGGCCTTCTCTGCCCCGGAACTGTCGGCACCAGGGAGCAGCACCGCGAACTCATCACCGCCAATCCTGGACACTACATCCCGAGCACGGAAGGTCGCCGCCAACACCGACGCTGTGCGCCGCAGAAGCGCGTCCCCGGCATCGTGTCCCTGGTTGTCATTGACCGCCTTCATTCCATCCACATCAACCATCACCACGCTTAGTGGGAACGGGCCCCCATCCCTCACTATCCTGGCAAACTCGCCCTCGAAGTAGGCCCGGTTGTACAGTCCGCTGAGCGCATCGTGGTTGCTGGCATATTCCAGCCTCCTCTCCGCCCGCTTGCGCTCCGTGACATCCCGCACCATGACCAGCGCTTCGTTCTCAAGGCTGGCCGCCACCCGGGCCTCATAGAAGGCCGTGTCACCGTTCAACGGGACCTGAATCTCAAACGTTTGCGTTTCTCTGGTCTGCAACGCCTGTTTCACCAGCGGCAGTCCCTGACAAACCACCTCCGCCGACAGCACCTTGTACTGAAGCGATTCCTGATACGGTTTGCCATCCGTGGATCTGACTTGAGTTCTTGTCAGGTTGTCCTCATCCACAGCTCTCGCATCGAGGATGGTGCCGTCCCTGCTAACCCGGAACATCAGATCCGGTATCGCATTCAAGAGGGCCTGCTTCTCTGCTTCTCTTTCGGCCAGTTGACGCTGTGACATTTCCAGCGATGCCAGCATGCCATTGACTGCCTCACCCAATCTCGAGACTTCATCCTTTCCTTGGACGGCAACGCGCTCGGTCAGATCACCGGTCTCACGTACGCTGTCTACGCCCTTGCTGAGGCCGAGTAGACGAGAGAGGATGACACGGTTCATCAGGATGATAACTGCCAGAGCAAAAACTGCGAAGACCGCCGTGAGAAGAGCTATGAGCCAGTAGACTGTCTGCTGTCCCTGGTGGTAGATATCGCGGGGCATGTCCGCTCTCATTATCATCGCCGGGTTGCCATAAACGTCTCCCAGCAAGCCGTACCCGGCCACCGTGTCGCCGCTCAACGTCTGGGTGACAACAGGGGCTTCATCCGATAGCCCGTCCTTCGCTTCCATGAAGTCGGTCGGCATCTCGGAGTCATTCCAACGATAAAGGGCGAGAGACAGATGTGTCTGCTCTGACAGCCTCCCCACCTCGGTGTCATCAAGGAAGCGAGCAAAGACCGTCCTGCCTTGAATGTGTCCGTAGATCGTATCAACGTCGACAGGGAAAGATTGGACGAGCAAAGCCGTCTCTGGGAGAACGAGTATCCCTGTCACGCATGTACTGTCTCCTTGCGGAGGTGCTGAAAGCGGATTTTCGCTGCGCCTGAGCTCTTCGAGGAATCCAACAGGCAAGGGTATCGGCTCGACTGTCTGCAGGTCGTACCCCATTCCCATAAGTGGCTGGCCGGATGCCGTGACAAAGGCTATGAAGTTGGTGTTCATGACTACAAAGGACGGTCCGTCCATGTTGATCTCCAAGTGTATGTCCTGCCCATCCTGAACCCACGCAAAAGCCCCACTGTCAAAAGCCTGCTGGTTGAAAGTGATGTCTATGCTGGAGAAGTCCTTGTACAGGGCGCTGACGACCCTTTGCGTGTTCTGGGTGGTATTCTCCCTCTCCAAAGCAGCAAAACGCTTCATCAGGATGGTTTGCGATATGCCAAACGTCATGACCAGTGCGGCCGCAAAGCCAACACAGATCATCAGTATGGCCTTCTTGCGCAGGCTCATCTCTGCCTCTCCTGATCAGGCATTACAGCGGTTCCCGTTTCCCCCAGCTTCCCAGCCATGTCATGCATCTCCAGCCCTGACTGGCCCGCACTCGCACTGAATGACAGGCCTCCGCCTCGTCCGCAGGTGCACGCTGGCGCCACAGAGCACCGTACGAGACACCTAGACATGTCTTCTGTCCAGGCAGAGGTACTGATAGTATTATGGGGAGGCAGTGTCACCACGGCGTGTCAATGCAGTCCGCATACTTCACGATTTCTTCACTGCCGTCGACTGGCAGTCTCTCATTTGTTTCACAACATGGAGTCAAAGCAACGCAAGCTGCAGCCTGCAGCCAGCGACGGCTTCATGGTCGCGTGACATGTGAGAACGGGCACTGTCTGGTGCCGACCCTATGAAGGCAGGTGCTTCGGTGGCTGGAATCAACCCGGATCGATGCCTTGGAAGCGGCCTTCGCGTCACCAGATCCCGCACCGGAGGCCACAGCGGTTGACGTTCTTCACCACAGTCCGACAGCCAGGGTATCCCATCAAGGCCCTTTGCGACCGCTCTGACCAGATCAACAGGTACGACTTCTTGATGGTGGAGTAAGGTGTCTCACTACAGGAAGCGCCGGATGTCTGTTTCGTGGCAAGCTGTCGTGGCCCTAGTTCACGTTGCCGATTCCGACGTTCTCTTTGAAGAACCTTGTGATCTGCGAAGAGACGGCAGGGTAGTCCCACCAGTAATCATGCCCAGGCGCCCGCAAGTACTTCAGTATCGTTCCTCGATCGTCCTCCGGCTGTGATTCGTCAAAAAGGGCAGCAAGGTTGGCACCGATGATGGTCAGCGCATCGCCTTGACTGAAAGAATCGGGTGCCATTCCGTTGTCCGTAATAACCAGCGTCCTGTCCGTGTCGTCATGACAGTACCACCACGGCGGACCGATCTGAATACTGAATACCTGTGGGTTATCTGAAAGGATATCCATAGCCTCGCCGCCGATTTGAGCGCCTGTACTCTCCCCGACGATCACCACTTTGAGGTCAGGGTTGTGCGCAGTCAGAAACCGGACGCGCGAAGCCAGGATCTTTGCCTTGGATGAGTAGCCTCGCAATACCTCCGTCAACTCCTCACAACAGCCCTGAAAACCGTCGACACTGCGCTGGTAGACTAGAACTTCAGAATCAATGTTGAAGTCGCACAATAGTGATTGGATCCCGCTAAGGATGCTCCCCCATGGTCTCGCCATGTCCATGGGCCCGTATCCCCAGCCACCGGGGTTGAAGACTATGACAACTTCTTTGCCCTGAGACTTCGCATGCGTAGCCAGCAATTCATCTATGAAGCGTCCGGCCTTCTCTCCATGTCTGCCGAATAGCTGGGCAGCCAAACGGGCGGCCTCATCAGTCACAGATTGCGGCACCGCTGACAAGTCGGTGGTGGCACACAACGGTTGTCCGTCGGCCCCGATTTCCGAGACCACGCCTACCGAAGATACGGAGAGACCCATCGACAGGACCACGCCAAGGATCGCCATGATGGCCAGCAGCACACAACGCTGGACGAGCAAGACGAAAGCCGCCATGCCGATGATGGCAGCATGAGCCCTTTCTTCTCTTCTGCCTCCGAACATGCCCCGGAACATATGGTGTGCTCTCCAGTTGCACTCACTGCAGGCTGTCTTGGCACCCCGATGCGCAGCCACGCCAACGATATGAGTCATAAGAGTGTATACCATGACGCAACACCGATTCCAGCCGGCGCCTCTGCATCAGACCGGGGGGACCTGCAGAGTTCCCGGTTCTGCCTGCAAGGACTCCGGCTCCACCTTAGGGGCCTTTAGTTGCCTCAACAGTCACGGGGACGAATGCGCGGGTTCCGTCAGCCATTCACCTCGGGGTGGGCCACCCGCCCCAGTGCAGCGGTCTCTGGCGAGGCCTGCGGATCACTTGGCGGATGTTTAGACAAGGCTCCCTGGAGTCGAATTGACCGGCAAAGAAGAAAGCCTACCTTGGGAGGTAGGCTCTTCTCGCTTTTTGTCTTAGACCGGGGGGTGTCCTGTCTAAGACATGCCTATGATGACACACTGAACGCCGTCATGTATTGGAGTCAGATTAGAAGATGCTTAGAGATTGATTAGAAATCCTTTGATCAACGACGGGTTGGCGCATCGGGCTGAGCAACCATGTAGCGCTCCCTGGGTGTTTGCAGAGTCCAGGCCAGCATCAGAGTCCCGTATTCCCCCTGCCCGCCATTCGACAGCCGCAATCACCCATGCTTCGCCCGGTGTTTTACACTGGCCACCAAGCCGTCTCGAGTTCTTGGCGCCTATTTGGGACATGGACCCGGTCTGAACATAATGGTGACGATGGAGGACTGTGAAGAAAGGACAAGGGTGGACATTCCTGCCCAACCGATCGGGAAGGCGGCCAACTTCATTCAGATATTCCACATCTTTCACATACCGTTTGACCGTCTCCTCATCGCCAAGGGCTGTCCGGGCAACCAGCGTACGTGAAAACCACACCCCGAGATGATATATTTCTTGGCATGAAGGAAGCGGAAGCGAGGGGCGAGCGCCTCCAGAAGGTCCTGGCGGCGGCGGGCCTGGGTTCCCGCCGCGCCTGCGAGGAGATCATCGCCGACGGCAGGGTCAGCATAAACGGGAGGGTGGTACTCGTCCGGGGATCCCGGGTAGACCCTGCGGTCGACCTGGTGGAGGTGGACGGCATCCGCGTGGATACGCAGGTGGAGCCCCGCTACTTCCTGCTCAACAAGCCACCCGGGTACCTCACCACCCTCTACGACCCCCACGGTCGCCCAACCATCCTTGACCTCTTCAAGGAGAAGGGGCGATTCTTCCCGGTTGGCCGCCTGGACATGGAAAGCCACGGGTTGCTGCTTCTAACCAACAACGGTTTTGTCGCTCACCGCGTCACGCACCCCAGCTTCGGGGTGGACAAGAGCTACATCGTGAGGGTTAAGGGAAGGATCACGCCGGGCGTCCTGAAACGATTGCGCGAGGGGGTGGACCTGGAGGAAGGCCGCACCTCGCCCGCCCGGGTGAAGGTGGTGGGGCGCGAAGCAGGTTACACCATCCTGGAGTTCGTCATTCACCAGGGGTGGAAGAGGCAGATCCGCCGCATGTGCGATGCGGTGGGGTTGCCAGCCACCGACATCCTGCGAACCCGGCTGGGGCCGCTGAGCATTGAGAGGTTGCCCGAGGGCGAATGGCGTGAAATGACCCCGTCCGAAGTGGGCGCGCTGTTCAAGGCGCTCGGCCTGAGGTGAAGCGCTTGGCAGGGCCGCAGGTACTCCAGAACCGCCCAATGGATGCCAAGTCTAGCCTAAGGCTAGCGGTTCACATCCGGCACATTGTGTTCAAATCATTATTTGTTTACCTTGCTAAACTTTATTCCCAGTGCTATTGGCTTGGCATCCTACATCTGTCAATCCAGGGTGTTCTGCTTCCTGACTTCGGTTTGCAGGCAAATGAAGCCATGATCACCCTCCACAAGGCCGCCAAATGCCCCCAGATGGTCTTTCAGGCGCCAAGGCAAGCCCTTTGTCCTTGAATCTCGCACCAGCGTCCAGGCGCATCCTAGCGGCCTTGAGGACCTATCGCATTGCAGAGAGGAGGAGCTAGGATACCCCCCTAGGGACAGATGGGGCTCAAGAAAGCCGGGGGACGGGGCAACCCTGTGACCACCCGGGGCCCAAGGAGCCACAGGGGGGACAGCTTGTAGTCCTGCCGGATACCACCGGTGCGAGGGATTGTGTAGGAGTCCAGGCAAGGAGGGAGTACCCCTCTTAGCTAGTCAAAACGGAAAGCGCTGCCGGAGCGCCATTTCGGTTCTTTCATCGGGTCAGCAGAAGACTCCACCAGTTGCTCAAGCCCTGTTGACTCTACGGGTGCATTGATTGCCTCTGGCTTCGCTGTATCGGCAGTCGCGCCATCCTTCAACATCTGACTCACCTTTTCACTGGCCAGGGCGATGACGGCCCCAAGCTGGCCCACCTCACGTTCAAGTCCCTGGATCGTAAGGGTGGCCTGTTTTTTCTCACGCTCAAGCTCCTGTATCGTCGCGGCGGCCTGCTTCTCCGCACGCTCAAATGCCTCTATCGTGGCGGCAGCCTGCCTGTTGTCACGTTCAAGCGCTTGTATGGTGGCAGCGGCCTGCTTTCTCACATGTTCAAGCGACTTGACTCTGCCGGCCAAGTCCTCCAGCATCTGTAGCAGCGATTCCCGAGCCATTGCTCTCCTTTCTGCATGAACCCCAACTTCCGGGGGCCCCAATTGCAGGCAGGTGTTCAGCGCCCCCTGCTGGGTCTTAGGATAGTGAAAGGTGATTGCGGCTGTCAAACTGAACCTGGATACAACGAAGAAGGATGGCCAGCCCTCAGATCCCACAGGCCACCAAGTGCTCTGAGATAGCCCCACGCACTACGGAATGGGCCTGCCCTGGCGGGTGAAGGTCACTATTCCTGTTGACTTCCACCGGGAGTAGGGCTATATGTGGAAGAGCCTGACAAAGGCACAGGTTGGAGGCACAATGTCACCACGCAGGGAGCGTTGATGCAGAATCCGATTACTGGCTCGGGTTTCTTTTCAGTATTCGGGACAACTCGCAGGAACCGTGATTGGCTAACGGGTCTTTTCTCAGATAGGCTCGGAATAACCCCAACGGTCATCGCCCACTCGAACGGCGAGGCTTGTTTCTACTATACCAATCATGGTGAAATCCAGGAAACTGATGAGTCAATATATCTCAAGGTAGGATTTCTTCGCTCGCCGGATGGGACATCTCTTGTCATCGACAAAGACAACGAACAGAAATTCAATCCTCATGATTTCGAAAACGGATCCATTTCCGGCAACGGCCATTTGATCCGATTCCACAAACTTGAGCCTCGTTTCACGATCTTCATGACATTCATGGCTACATCCCAGGTCTACCACATGCTTTGGGAAGGCGGGCTTCTCTGCAGCACTGACTTGCGGGTTCTGCTGAAGATCACCTCTGAAATCAGATTCAATGAGAAAGCAATCCCCCTGCATCTCATCTACAGGACTGTTCCAGGGCCAATGACCCACTTCGAAGATGTGTTTCGCATGTACCCCGGGCAAGTCATCTCCTGGCACAATTGTGCTCTAGAGACAAGGCATTTGCCGGACATGCACTCCGCCGCGGCAAAGCCAGAGTATGATCACCTCGATAATACCGTGTATGAGGAGTACTTTCAGAAGTTGTCGGGTATCATGAGTTCATATGTACGGGCGATCGAAAGAAGCAACGGCAGAATCGCCAACCAGCTATCAGGCGGAGTAGACTCGGCAGTCATTCAACTGCTGATTGAGCAACAGTCATCCAGGAATGAGGTTTCCCCGACTTTCAGTTATGCTTGGCAAGCAGATAGCTTCACGTATGAAGTCGCTTACGCCAGATTGGCCAGCGAGTTGTTGGGCACTACACATACATTCCTGGATATTCAGAATAGCAACTACGCAGATCTCCTGGTCAGAACCGTTGAAGCATTAGGGCAACCAAGCGTCCACGCCGAGCATGTTCCGGGCCAATTAGCCTTGGCTGAGTATTTGTCTGCAGATCATCCGGAATTGCACTATGTCTTCACGGGGCTGGGGGCTGACGTGTTACACGGAATCGGTCGCGCCAACCCTGTGTCCAGTTCGGACAAACACAAAAACCTCCCTGGGCACTATGCACTCAGAGAATTCTACAAGTTGTTGGGAGTTCCCATTCACCAAAAGGGACTCAGAGGGTTGCCGGATGCATTGAGATTCATCTTCATGCCCGGTACATATCGATGCCTTCGTACGCCTGCGAATCTGCTGGATGCAGTCAATGGAGTGGACATCCCATATACAAGTCTTGAGACGGTACGGCATTTTCTGGGTGATCAAGTTCTCCTGGATTCTCTTGAATATGCACACAGGCTTACTGATGAAACCCTGACCAGTCACACTTCGGTAGAGCGCGCGCAACATATCGCCACGATTATAGACGGCTATGATGCAGCATCCGCTGCTCAGACCCTTTTCTCTGCTTCAAGGAAGGTGCTGATACCTTTCTATTTTGACCAGGAAGTCATACGCTTGGTGAAGAGCGTGTCACCAGAATTCAGATACGTTCATAACAACGAAGTGAAGCCGATTCTGAAGTCCATTCTCAGAATGAAATCCTTGGACAAGATCGTTCACAAGAAGAAGGGGGCTTCGGGATTCCACAAAGAGCTCCAATACTGGATGATGAATGGATTGCTGCGGGAGATGGTGCGTTCCATAGAAAGACCTGGTTTCATTGACCAAAAAGATTTCAGAAGGCTGATAGAGAACAGGTATCCCTTTGGGTACGACCTTGTTTGGCCCTTGTTGGTATACGACATCTTCCGGAAGCACGCCGCAAGACAGTACTGCGCAAGAAGCACTCTCTGAACCCAGTAGAGTTCTCACCACAATGCAGGAGCGCTAGCCTCACCCATTCAAACGAGAAGCCATGTTGAAGATGCCCGCAGCGCGGCCTCGCAACCCCTCAGATTGGGCATGTATCCTGTCAGCGGGATTGGCGCCGAGGTCAATGCAGTCAGTGAGGAGATAGACAAAGCGGGCTTCGCGCCTGAAGGAGAGTGACCGCAGGCACAGACTGAGATACTGAGACGTGAGGACTGCCAGGCGGCCGATGAAGAGACGCCCACGGCTGGATGATGGTGGAAGCCTGTGACCATCCGGGGCTGAAGAGGTGAGAAGGGAGTCACTCCTTGATGAGACAGGCTATTGTGACTTCTCGCGGTAGCTGATACGTTTGATCAAGTTGCCGGATTGCTGCTCAAGCGCGGCAGCCAGTGTCTCCTCCGCCAGCTTGTCAAAGGGTATGACAACTCTCGATGAGAAGTCCCGAACGTGGTCGGTGGCCCCGACAATCTGGCCCCGGTAGACCGTGACTGCGTCCACCGGGTCCGAGTGGTGTCCCCACGTCACTTCCACGTCAACCGCCACAAACCCTTCACGCCAGAAATCCCGGTGCTCCAGGATGTAGTTGCAGGAAACCGCGCCCTTCTCTCTGTCGCAGCAATCACTGCGCTTCAGGCCCCAGCCCACCGCCTGGCAGAACGCTTCGAGGACCTTGGAGACCATGGCATCAACCTTGTTCAGGGACTCCACATTCCTCTCGTACGGGCCGCGGCGCTGGCCGGCCGGAGCTTCCTGTTCTCTGGCAAAGTTCTTGAACCGGTCTTCAAGGGACATCGTCCTCACCGCCTTCCGCAGTCATTTCGGATGCTGAAGCCTATCATACCACCCCAACGCGCGCCTGGATACGGGGAGATACCTGCCGGCGCCGGCGGAGGCGGGGTGGCAATCCTCAGGACCCGAACCAAGCCGGAAGTGATACAATCCGGGCTACGCCAACTGGCGGAAGGAGAACCAGACGATCCATGTTCCGAGGCCAGATCATCACGCTGCTTACGTTCCCCGGCGTCATCATCCACGAGCTGGCGCACGTGCTTTGCTGCCTGTTGACGGGAACGAGAGTCATTAAGGTGAGGCTCTTCCGTTTCGGCAACCCGGCGGGGTACGTTATTCATGAACACCCGTCCAGTGCCTGGAAGACCATCCTTATCGGCGTCGGCCCGTTCTTCGTGAACACCGTCCTGGGCCTCGTCATCGCGCTGTCCGCTTTTCTGCTGCGCGGCGATGGCCACATGGATTCCGCCACCGCCTTCGCGGTCTTGATCTGGCTGGCTGTCTCCATAGCCATGCACTCTTTCCCCAGCAAGGGCGATGCCAAAGGCATATGGGGCACGGTCTCGGACAGGAGCTGCCCTCTTGTGGCCAGGATAGCGGCGGTGCCGATTGTGGGCTTCATCTATCTTGGAGCTCTGGGGTCCGTGATCTGGCTCGACCTGGTGTATGCCGTGGCAGTGACCATCGGCCTTCCTGTTGCTGTCGGAGTCCAGATATGGTAGCGGCTGTCATCCCCGTCCAACCGGAGGATGAATGAAATACGATCCAGACAAACACCATCGCCGTTCCACCCGCCTCAACGGATATGATTACGCCCAGGCGGGGGCGTATTTCGTGACGGTGTGCACGCGGGAACGCGCGTGCCTTTTCGGCCATGTGGTGAACGGGGAAATGCATTTGAATGAGGCGGGAGAGATTGTAGCATCGGTTTGGGATGGGTTGCCGGACCGGTTCCCCGGCATGGAACCAGACGCATTCGTGGTCATGCCCAACCACGTCCACGCCATCGTTGCATTCGTAGGGGCAGGGCTTGCCCTGCCCGAAGGCCAGGGCGCAGCAAGCGGCGCCCGTACATTGGCCGATGTGGTCCGCGCATTCAAATCCCTGTCGGCGATCCACGTCAATCGCCGGTTGATGCGGTCCGGTCCTCTTTGGCACCGCAATTATTACGAACACGTCGTTCGCACCGAACCCGAATTGGCCGCCATCCGCGAATACATCCTGGCCAATCCCGCCCGGTGGGACGACGACGAGAACAACCCGGATTTCACGAAATGCATGGATCGATAATCATGCCGGATCACGTTCACACCATCATCGTCATCCGTAGGGGCAGGGCTTGCCCTGCCCAGAGCCCAGGGCGCAGCAAGCAGCGCCCGTACATCGCCGCATGTGGCCCGCGGGCCCGCAACCGCGATCCGTCGTAGGGGCGAATCTTGTATTCGCCCTCGCGATCCCCGCCAACCCGGTTTGGGCGACCGGCCGGTCGCCCCTACGGAGACGTTGAAACAAAGGAGGCCATCATGAAGGACCTGGTGAAGCTCACGCACCTGTTCACGCCGACGCGCATCAAGAGCATGGAATTGAAGAACCGCATCGCCATGGCCCCCATGGGGACCCTCATGGCCAACGAGGACGGGAACCCCAGCGAGAGGCAGGCGGCCTACTACGAGGCGCGCGCCCGGGGCGGCGCCGGCCTCATCATGGTGGAGGACACCGTCGTCCACGCCTCGGCCGCCGCCGGCTTCGGGGACATCGGGGTCCCGGCCATCTACGATGACCGGTTCATCCCCGCCTGGAAGAAGCTCAACGACCGCATCCATGCCGCCGGCGCCAAGACCTCGGTCCAGCTCTGGCACCCCGGCCGGCAGTACCCGGCCCAGGGGCCGGACAAGCCGCCGCTGGCCCCGTCGCTGCTGCCCTGCCCCTGTCCGCTGTGCCAGGACATCCCCCACGCGCTGACCATCGCGGAGATCGAGGAGATGGTCGAGGCATTCGCGCAGGCGGCGCGCCGCGCCAAGGCGGCCGGGTTCGACTCGGTGGAGGTCAGCGGCACGCACGGGTATTTGATCGCCCAGTTCATGTCGGCCTACACCAACCGGCGCACCGACCGGTACGGGGGCGATCTGCGCAGCCGGATGCGTTTCGCCCTGGAGACCGTCAGCGCGGTGCAGTCCCGCGTGGGACCCGATTACCCCATCATCTTCCGCTTCAGCGCCGATGAGTTCGTCACCGGCGGGCGGAACCTGGACGAGTCACTCACCATCGCCCCGTGGCTGGTGGCCGCGGGCGTCGATTGCCTTCACGTCTCGGCCGGGGTCTATGCCAACGTCGAGACCCTGACGGTGGCCCCGTCATACGTGCCCAAGGGATACATCATCGCCCTCGCCGAGGCGGTGAAGAAGGCGGCGAAGGTGCCCGTCATGACCGTGGGCAAGCTCAACGACCCGCTCATGGCCGAAGAGGTGATCGCGCAGGGGCGGGCCGACCTCGTGGCCGTGGGGCGAGGGTTCTTCGCCGATCCGGAGTGGGGCAGCAAGGCCGCGGCCGGGGAGTTGGAAGACATACGGTGGTGCACCGGCTGCATGCAGGGCTGCATCTACACCCTGAGGAGGGAGTACACGGTCAAGTGCCAGGTCAATCCCGAGGTGGGCCAGGAGCTGAAGCTGGCCCCGGTGCGCACGGACAAACCGAAGCGGGTCCTGGTCATCGGCGGCGGGCCAGCCGGCATGGAGGCGGCCAGGGTGGCGGCCCTCAGGGGGCACCAGGTGACGCTGTATGAGAAGGCAGCGGAGCTGGGCGGCCAGTTCCGCCTGGCCTCGGTCCCGCCGGGGAAGCAGGAGATCCTGCCGTATCTGAAGTACCAGGCGCGCCAGTTGGAGAAGCACAAGGTCAAAGTGGTGCTCGGCCGGGAAGCGGACGCGTCGACCGTGGCGGAGCTGAAACCCGATGTGGTGGTGGTGGCCACCGGCGGCAGCCCCAAGGTCCCCGACATACCCGGGATCCGAGGGCAGAACGTGGTCACCGCCCAGGATGTGCTGTCGTTCAAGGCGATCACCGGGAAGAGGGTGCTGGTGGCAGGCGGGGGCATGGTCGGCTGCGAGACGGCCCACCTCCTGGCGACGTACGGCAGGGACGTGACCATCGTCGAGGCGCTGCCGGAGCTGGCCGGCGACATGTCATCCGGGCCCCGGCACTACCTGCTGCAGGCCCTGGAGGAGCACAAGGTGAAGGTCATCACCTCGGCCTGCATCGAGAGCGTCACGCC
>JAFGCL010000107.1 GCA_016932645.1 Dehalococcoidia bacterium
CTATGCAAACCCCACCCGGAGCAAGACCGAATAGGAGGACTCTAAGGCTGCCCGACCAAACGTCCTCGGGTTGGTTGCTGGACCCTACGGGCAACCGTAGGGCTAGATAGATGGTCACCGGTCCGGCTAGGCAGGACCACAGAACCCGGCTTACAGGTCTACTTGGCCACCGGGGGCACTGAAGAGGTGCCCCCGGCCTTTTCATGTGCCTCTCCGACTTGTCGCTCCGCTTCTCCACGCGTCGAATCCCGCACCCCCTACATTCGATGGGCACAGACTACGCATGGTTCGGTGCGACCCGCTCCCCGATTTGTTGACATTCCAGATTATCGTCATTCGGGCGTGTTATGTATGCTACAGATATGATCCATGTTTTCTTCCCACGTGCGCATCATGAAAAAGTGAGGTCCAAAGCCTGGAAGACAGCCAGCCAAGATTTGCCCGCCAACCCCTTTAACGCGGCCCAACCGCCCTCAATCGCTTTGCTTTTACCCGGTTGGCCGCCCTATAGTTTTGCTCGGCATGGAACTCGATCCCAAGGTCATCGGATTCATCCTCTACTGCACCCGGCAAGAGAAGCAATGGCCCGATCTATACGATGAGATGTGCCGTGTAGCGGGCCAAGGTCTCTACCAGGGTCTCCACTACAGAGACCTGAGGAAGATGGGACTTTCCTTCAGCCTGAGCGGCCTGGGCACAACCATCCAGATGATAGAGTCCGTAACTGAGTCGAGAATCGAGAACGGCCCCTTTAGCCGCCAGACGTTATAACGCCCCCTTTCTGACTGCCCTCCGGGACGATCCACAAGCAGCAGAGTCATCGCTATGGAGCTTTTCTCCGCCCCCCCCAAATTGCCCCAGTGTGTAGCGCATGCTACAATATCTTCCGACTTCGCCGAACAGGCATGGCGAACTACACATGCAGAAAAGGTGTAAGGGCAACCGCGACCTGCTCCCGCAGGACATGGAGAGCTTCCGAAGCACAGAGGAAGCATTCCGTTCCTCATGTCTCAAGTGGGGATACGAGGAGATAAGAACGCCCACACTGGAGTACCTGCACCTCTTCACCTCCACGGGCACCCTTACCCCCAGCATGCTCAGCAGGGTCTACTCGTTCCTGGACTGGGACGGGTGGAGCGGTGAGAGGGTGGTGCTCCGGCCTGACGGCACCATACCAACAGCAAGGCTGTACATCGAGAGCCTCACTCAGGCTTCCCCCGCCAAGCTGTTCTACGTCGAGAACATCTTCAGCTTCGAGGAGACAGGCAAGGAGTCAAGAGAGCGATGGCAGTGCGGAGCCGAAATGCTGGGAAGCACCAGTCCTTCAGCAGACGTGGAACTGATAGTGCTGGCTCAGGAGATCCTGAGAAAAGTGGGAATCACTGAGACCGTGCTGTACCTGTCTCATGCCGGTCTGATACGGTCTCTGCTCCGGGAGATGGGACTTGATCCCGGGCAGCAGGACCGCATCTTCGATCAGATCATGGACGGCAATGCCTCGGAGATCATGAAAACCGTGGCAATTGGTAACCCCAAGCTGAAGGATTCTCTGTCCCTCCTCTTTGATCTCAGTGGCACTTCTCCAGGCTTTATACAGAATGTGAAGGCCACCCTGGTCAAGGACTTCCCCAGGCTTGAGGCCGCCATGGATGATTTCTTGGCCATAGCCCAACTCCTCACCGACATGGGCTGCGTCTACGAGGTGGACATGGCACTGGGCAAGGGCTTCGAGTACTACACCGGAGTCATCTTCAGATTCCAACTCGGCACCCAGAAGCTGGGTGGTGGGGGACGCTATGATGACTTGATACCCCTGATGGGCGGCGGAGATGTCGCTGCCTGTGGATTCGCTCTGGACCTCGACTGCCTCGCGGCCACCTCCAAGCGCCCGGACAACTCCAGGTCGACCATCCTGGTGCGTGCCGAGCACGCTGGAAAGATCGACAAAGTGGTCTTCGAGACCGCCAACCTTCTGAGACAGGCCGGCTACAGGGCTGATCTCGATCAAGGCTACACAGGAACAACCAAGCACAGATGGATCCTTACTATCCGGGGTGAGAAAGGAAAGCCAGGTTTCGTGCTTACCAACCAGTCGAGTGGCAAGACAACCGAGCTTGATTCGATATCGGAGATTCTAGGCATACTGCAGGTAGCCAATGCAACTAAAACTGGCCCTACCTAAAGGCCAACTCCTTCAAGAAACCAGTTCTTTGCTCCACCGCTCCGGTCTGGAAGTCAGCGGCTACGATGAACAGTCCCGCTCTTACCGGCCAGACTGCAGGAGTCTGCCCAACACGTTCATGAAGGTGTTCCACGAGAAGGACATACCAATCCAGGTCGCCGTGGGCAATTACGACTTAGGCATCTGTGGTCGAGACTGGGTGGAAGAGCTTCTGGCCAAATACCCCAGCAGCGCCCTGGTCAAGATACAAGACCTAGGCTATGGGTGGAAAGAACTGTCAATGGCAGCCGACAGGAACGCCGGCATCGAGTCGATCGACAGGCTGAACGGCCAGTGCCAGAACATCCGCATAGCCACGGAGTATCCCAACCTGGCGGAAGCTTTCGCTCTGGCTCGAAGGCTCAAGAGATTCGCCATTTTCCCCCTCTGGGGAGGGGCTGAGGTATATCCGCCGGAAGGCGCCGACCTGGCTTTGATATCGCAGGGTCCGGACAGTCGGCTGAACCACGATCTCGTATCCATCGGTACGCTGCTCCAGTCGCGCGCCTATCTCATTGCCTACCGTCCAAGCTGGGAATCCAAGAACATGAGCCCTCTGCTAGACCGCATATGCGCCGCTGTCGGCAACCAGCAGCCTCTGCCTGAGAAGAACCGCGCCCCTGGCATGGTGCAGGACTCATCATGCCCCAAGAGACCCGGCGACACCGGCTGCATCTGGCTGGCGCTTCCTGACGGACACCAGCAGAAGCCGACGCTCGAATTTCTGGCCAGAGCCGGCGTTCAGGTCTCCGACGACCGACAGAATCCACGACGCCCCAAGATCAACCTGGATGGGGTTAGTGTCAAGGTCATTCGCCCGCAAGATATGCCTCTCCAGGTGGCCAACGGCAACTTCGACCTCGCCATCACCGGCGAAGACTGGCTGGCTGACCAGTTGTACAAGTTCCCTTCGAGTCCGGTGAGGAGTATCCTCGCTCTCGGCTTCGGCAAAGTCAGAATAGTGGCCATGGTGAGCAAGAAGTCGGCTTTCGAGAATCCCCAGGATTTCCGGGCATCGCTGCGCCGGCAGGATGTCGCCGCTATCCGGATAGCCTCGGAGTACATCAACATCGCCGACAAGTATGCCAGAGAGAACCATCTCAGCCCCTGCCGCCTCATCCCGACTTGGGGAGCCAGCGAAGCCTTCCTGCCGGAAGACGCCGATCTGCTCATCGAGAACACCCAGACAGGGCGCACCATAGCCCAGCATGGCCTCAGGATCATCGATACCCTCTTCGAGTCTTCAGCCTGCCTGATCGGCAGCACTCAGACGGCTGACGGCGTCAAGGGGAGGAGAATCGCCGACATAATCCAGCGACTGCAAAGAACATTGAAGTAAGTTAGGTAGAAGGAGGAACAGTGGAATTCAAGGCTATCACCCTGAAGAAAGAGGAGCGGATCGCTACCATCACCCTGAACCGCCCCGAAATCCTCAACGCTGCCAGTGAACAGATGGGCCTGGAACTGGCCCAGGCTGTGGACAGCCTGGCCGAGGACGAGGAGACCAGAGTCGTCATCGTGACCGGCGCCGGACGCGCCTTCTGCGCGGGCGGTGACTTCGACTTCAGCAAGCTCAAGGGCAA
>JAFGCL010000108.1 GCA_016932645.1 Dehalococcoidia bacterium
CTCGCTGCCCATCTCACTGGCCATAGGTATCGAAGAAGGCCACCTCAAGCCACGTGACAAGGTCGCCATGATGGCGGCTGGCAGTGGGCTGAACTCGATCATGCTTGGGCTTGAATGGTAGGGCGCAGCAGAAGGATGGGGCGGGCCGCAGCAGAATCATACGTCTCGAGGGGCCACGCAGGGTGACGGACAGGCAGCGAATTGTTATCACCGGCATTGGACTGACAGCGCCAAACGGGAACAACCTCACAGAATTCCGCAGGAATCTGGTCAACGGCAAATCCGGCGTTCGAAAGCACAACGTCCGCTACTTGGGTGACATAATAGCCGGAGTATGCAGCCATGACCCGCTGAAGTACCAGAAGAAGAAGGAACTGCGCCGTGGCACACGGGCGGGGTCTACATCCATCTATTGCTGCCATGAGGCCGTTGCTGATGCGAAACTCGACCTGAACTCTGTCGACAAGTCAAGGATTGGCATTTTCGTTGGCATCACCGAACACGGTAATGTGGACACGGAGAAGCAGATCTACGAGATCAGCCAGTTCAACTACGATACCAAGTTCGTCTCGCATCACTATAACCCGAGGATAGTGGCCAACAACCCCGCCGGCGAAGTCACATTGAACATGGGGATAACGGGGCCACACTACACTCTGGGGGCGGCGTGTGCCGGTGGCAACCTGGGGCTCATTCAAGGCTGCCAGATGCTGCTTCTGAACCAGGTTGATATAGCTCTTGGTGGTGGAGTCTCGGAGACCATCCATGCTTTCGGCGCCTTCGCCAGTTTCAGGAGCGAGGGTGCTTTAGCTTCACATGAAGACCCCGAGAAGGCCTGCCGGCCCTTTGATAAGGACCGCAACGGTGTTGTTGTTTCCGAAGGGGGTTGCATCTTCGTTCTGGAGAGGCTCGAAGCGGCGCTGGCGCGCTCAGCCAGGATGTATGGCGAGGTCGTCGGCTACGCCATAAACTCGGACGCCCTCGACTTCATTCTGCCGGATTCCGAAGGTCAGGCCAAGTGCATGACGTTGGCACTGAAGAATGCGGGGCTTTCTCCCGATGACATCAGCGTCATCAGCACCCATGCGACGGGGACTCCTCAGGGAGATCCTCAGGAATGCAAGGCGATCAGGCAAGTCTTTGGAGAGTGCCGGCATACATATATCAACAACACCAAGTGCATGATCGGACACTCTATGGGAGCCGCGGCAGCCCTGGAGCTCGCCGGCAACCTGCCATCTTTCGAAGACCATGTGGTTCATCCCACCATCAACATAGACAACCTTGATCCTGACTGCGCTTTCGAGAATTTGGTCATCAACAGATCCAAGAAAATTGACAAAGTTGACTACATCCTTAAGAATGCTTTTGGTATGTTGGGCATTAACTCAACCGTAATCGTGAAGAGATTCGAGGGGTAGACGGGGACACCGCTTGCTTGTGTGAAAGGGGGATCGCGTAGATGACCGCCAGCCAGATCAGGGCCACCATTCTTGAGGTGATTGGCCAGATACTGCCAGATGAAGATCTGAGCAAACTCAAGGGTGATGTCCGGATTCGCGACCAGGTGGAGATGGACTCCATGGATTTCCTGGACATCATCATGGAACTCCGTAAGAGGTACGGCATTGAAGTCCCGGAAGAGGACTACATGAAGCTCGCGACTCTTGACAGTGCTGTCGCCTATCTCGAGCCGCGGATGGCTCACCTCTAGATCGATCGCGGCTCCGGCGAGGAGCCGGCCAGAGCGGTTTGCACCGCTATCACTGGTGTGAGTCTGAGGGGCATCTTCTGACTCCTAGGTCCCTGGGAGAGCATGTCTGGTTCAGCCATGGACTACGATGTACTGATTATTGGCGCAGGAATGTCCGGCCTGGCCGCTGGCATCAGACTGGCGTACTTCGACAAGAGAGTCTGTATCCTGGAGAGGCACCATCGTGTCGGCGGTCTGAGTTCCTACTACCACCGCAAAGGATACGACATTGACGTTGGTCTTCATGCCATGACCAACTATGTCCCCAAAGGTGTTCGCCTCACTCCTTTGCCCAAGCTGCTAAGACAGCTCAAACTGCAGCCCGAGGACTTTGACCTCCGCCAGCAGCGAATGTCGGTCACCAGGTTCCCAGAGAAGACGCTCAGGTTCAGCAACGATTTCAACCTCTTTGTGGAGGAGGTGAACCGGAACTTCCCCAACCAGACCGACAACTTCCAGAAGCTGGTAGCGGCCATTCGCGATTACGACGAGTTGGCACTGGATGCGAAGCCACTATCGGCCCGCGAGGTCGTCGGTTCCTACATCTCGGACCCGCTTCTGGTCGATATGCTGTTCTGCCCTTTGATGTTCTACGGGAGCGCTCAGGAAAACGACATCGAGTTCGGGCAGTTCGTCATCATGTTCAAGGGCATCTACTGCGAGGGCTTCGCGCGTCCGCAGATCGGCATACGACAGATACTCGATACTCTGGTGAAGAAGTATGAGGGGCACGGCGGCACCCTGCGGCTGAGGAACGGAGTGCAGAGCCTGCGGGTCTCCAACGGCAGGGTGGAAGCCGCAGTCCTGGACAGCGGCGAAGTGCTGACGGCCGCCAGGATCATATCCTCGATCGGCTATATTGAGACACTGAGGCTGCTGCCGGACTACCAGCCCTCCAGGTTCCCTTGTGACGAAGGGCAAATGTCGCTGGTGGAGTCGGTTCTGGTCCTGGACAAGGAGCCGGTGGAACTGGGTTACGACACCACCATAACCTTCTACAACGGGTCAGAGAGGTTCAGCTACCGGAAGCCGGACCAGCTTGTGGACGTCTCCAGCGGAGTCATCTGCTGCCCGAACAACTTCCAACTGGACAAGCCGTTGCCGGAGGGCATGATACGTATAACCAATCTGGCCAACTACGGCCTGTGGAATGCCCTGAATGAGGAAGAGTACAAGGCCCGGAAGGCTGTCTCATTGGAGCAGGCGCTGGAGCAGGTGGTGAAGCTCATCCCTGATTTCCGCGGTTCGATCGTGTACTCGGACGTGTTCACGCCGAAGACGATCCACCGGTTCACCGGGCACATCAACGGCGCGGTTTACGGTGCTCCCAACAAGATCAAGAACGGCGCCACCCATATAGAGAACCTCTTCATTTGCGGGACGGACCAGGGGTTCCTGGGAATCGTAGGCTCGATGCTGAGCGGCATATCCATGGCCAACTACCATGTCTTGCAGAAGACCTGAAGAAGGCGGAGCTTATGGACGAAGACTGGTTAAATGACACAAAGCCTCAGTATGATGCCATCGTCATCGGCAGCGGCCTGGGCGGCCTGACGGCTGCCAACATGCTGGCCAGGGACGGCTGGTCGGTGCTGCTACTGGAGCACCACTATCATCTGGGCGGGCTGGCGACGTGGTTCCCTCGAAAGGGAGGGCACATCTTCGATGTTTCCTTGCACGGTTTCCCTTATGGTATGGTCAAAACCTGCCGCAAATACTGGAGCCGGGATATCGCCGACTGCATTGTACAGCTGAAAGGTGTCTGGTTCGACAACCCCCAGTTTTCCCTCACCACGACCTACGACACTGAAGACTTCAAGCGCACCATGACCGAGAAGTTCGGCATTCCCGGCCCGACGGTCGACAAGTTCGTCGATACCATCAAGAACATGAACTTCTATGATGAGCACACGATGACCACTAGGCAGATGTTTCAGGAGTTCTTCCCTGGCCGCGACGACGTGGTGCGTTTCATGATGGAGCCGATCTGTTATGCCAACGGGTCCACGCTGGATGACGAGGCAATAACGTACGGCATCGTGTTCTCCAACTTCCTGAGCAAGGGCGTGTACACCTTCCGGGGTGGGACGGACAAGATCATCGGCATGATGCAGGCGGAGCTGGTCAAGAACGGCGCCGATATCCGGACTCGTAGCCTGGCAGAGAGAATCATCGTGGAGGACAGGAAGGTGACCGGTGTGGTGGTTAACGGACGGACGATCGGGGCCAGGGCCGTCGTCTCCAACGGGAACGTGAAAGCCACCGTGCAGAAGCTGGTGGGCGAGGAGCATTTCGACGCCCAGTTCGTGGCGGAGACCAGGAAGGTCCGCCTGAACAACAGCAGTTGCCAGGTCTACATCGGCATTAGAAAGGGAGAGACCATCGATTACGCCGGAGACCTGCTCTTCACCTCGGTGGCCGAGAAGCTTGATTCACAGATGCTCCGCAGCCGGAACATCACCAGCCAGACGTTCTCCTTCTACTACCCAGAGACCAGGCCGGGCTCGGGCATGTACTCGATCGTGGCGTCCACCAATGCCAACTACGACGACTGGGCCCATCTGACGCCTGACGAGTACCAGGCGGCCAAGAAGGACCTGATCGAGTCGACGCTCAAGGTGCTGGAGAAGTATGTCCCCCGCGTCAGGGAGAAGATGGACTACGTGGAGGCGGCCACGCCGAAGACCTTCGAGCGCTACACACTTCACCCCGGCGGCACTTCCTTTGGCACCAAGTTTGAGGGGCTGAAGATCAGCATGGGCCTGCCGGCGCAGGTGCGCGGGCTGTTCCATACGGGCTCGGTGGCCATCATCATGTCCGGCTGGCTGGGCGCCGCCAACTACGGAGTGATCGTGGCCAACAACGTTGACAAGTACCTGAGGTCTTGACCTCGCGACAGGAGGGTGACGGTGTACGATTTCACGGGTCAGACGGTGATTGTCACTGGTGGCACCAGGGGAATCGGGAGGGCGGTTTCTCAGGCTTTCCTCCAGGCAGGAGCCAAGGTCATCGCCAACTACTCGTCCAACCAGGCCGCCGCGGAGCAATTCAAACAGGAGAACGCGCAGTGTGCCGACCGCATCGACTTGCAGAAGTTCAACGTTGCCAGCTATGAAGAAGTGGAGAAGTTCTACAAGCATGTTGAGGAGAAGCACGGTAGTGTCGAGGTGCTGGTCAGCAACGCTGGCATCCGGAAGGACTCCGTGCTGGGGATGATGAAGGAGGCGGACTGGCGCGACGTCATCGACGTGAACTTGAACGGCAACTACAACATGTGCAAGTTCGCGGTGATGGCTATGATGCGGAAGAGATACGGACGAATCATCATCACCACGTCCCCCATGGGCCGATTTGGCTGGGAGGGGCAGGCGAACTACGCTGCGTCCAAGGCCGGCCAGGTGGGGCTGGTCCGGTCGCTGGCCAAAGAGGTGGCTACCCGCGGCATCACGGTGAACTGCGTCTCCCCCGGCTTCATAGCCACCGAATTCATCGGCGACCTCACGGAAGAAGTGCAGAAGGCCTACAAGTCCATGATCCCGATGAGGAGGCTGGGAAAGGCGGAAGAAGTGGCGGCCTGTGTGCTCTTCCTGGCATCCAAGGAGGCGGCGTATGTCACCGGCGCCACTCTGGAAGTGGGGGGAGGGCTGTAGGCATGGACGAGGTTCTGAGAGCCATACCCCATCGTCCGCCGTTCCTGTTCGTGGACCAGGTGGTCGAGATCACCGACAAGAAGATCAAGGCCACCAGAAAGATGGACCCGGAGGAGGCCTTCTTCAAGGGCCACTATCCGGGCTACCCGATCATGCCGGGCGTACTGGTCTGCGAGGCCATCTTCCAGACTGGCGCTATTCTTCTGTCACGGATCATGACTGCGGCTGACGTGGGCGAGGGCGTCCCTGTCCTGGGGCGCATCAACAATGCCAAGTTCCGGCAGATGGTCAAGCCCGGCGACACCCTGGAGCTGGAAGCCGAGTTGGTGGAGAAGATGGGCACGGCCTTCTTCATGAAGGGGAGCGCTTCGGTGGGAGGCAAGACCGCGGTCACGGTCGAATACGCGGTGAGTCTGGCTAAGAAGTAGAGGTTGGATATGAGCTTTCTGGGATTGGAGAACAAGGCGGTTCTGGTCTTCGGCGTGGCCAACAAGAAGAGCGTGGCCTACTTCGTGGGCAAGGTGCTGGGGGAGGAGGGGGTAAAGACTGTCTACATCGTCCAGAACGCAGAGAAGAGGGAGAGCGTGTCCAAGCTGTTTCCGGGGGCTGACGTCTTCGTCTGTGACGTTGAACGTGAGGAAGAGATCACCCGGCTGGTGTCCGAAGTGGCCCAGAAGTACCCGAAGATCGATGGGATAGTCCACTCCATTGCCTTCGCTGACTATGAGGGCCAGATTCGGCCATTCCACGAGACCAAGAAAAGGAACTTCCTCCAGGCTGTGGATATCTCCTGCTATTCGCTCATCGGCATTGTCAATGCCTTCAAGGGCCTTCTGGACCAGAAGGCCTCGGTGGTCACCATCTCGATCTCGGACTCCAAGATGGCCGCCGAACCATACGGCTTCATGGCGCCGGTGAAGGCGGCGCTGGAGTCCAGTGTCCGCTTCCTGGC
>JAFGCL010000013.1 GCA_016932645.1 Dehalococcoidia bacterium
GCATATCAAACCGAACGTGCCGACCTGGAACCAGTGGATCTGACCCGGATGGTGGTCAGAGCATTGCTGGAGCTAGCCAACAAGCCAACAGAGCCATCAAAGCCATCATCCCTGGCAGGGGTCACCCTGGACTTCAAGACAGCTGACGTCACTGCCAGGGTCAATCAGTTGGCCATTGACGAAGAACTGACGGAGAGCGATGCGCCATATGCCCATTCCCGGCGAGTGGGTCGCGTCCTCCGGTCATTGAGGTTGAGTCAACCAGGCAGAACCACCGGGCACTGGCAGCGGAAGTGGCGCGTCACCTCAGTGGACCTGGACAGACTGGCCGCAAGCTACGGCGTCATTTCGGCTGAACCACCCCCCTCCGAAAGTGATGGCTATGATGGCTCTAACGGCTTGATGGCTATGGACGCCGACCAACCGAAGGCTGCCAAAGGCATCTCCCCAGTAACCTCTCAAGTCGAAATCGGGGAATCAAGTGAGATGGTGAAGGACATCATAGAGGTAGCGTGATGGATGACGCCGCCGCGGTTCTGGAGAGGGCCAAGGCCCTCGGCATCAGCGTCACGTCTTCAGGCAACAAGATACTCCTTGAACCTGGCTCGAAGGTGCCACCGGATTTGGTCCAGGCCATACGCCAGCACAAGGGTGAGATACTGGCGATTCTCACCAGCCCCAGACTCGTGAAAGGTCAACCCCGGTGGCATGCCGAGCAGGTGGCCCGGGCTGTCAGGGAAGAGGGCCTCTGCATATTCTGGAGCGAGGCCTTCGGCGAGATGGTGGCCTTCGTTCGGGACGACAGCTACGCCAGCCGCGTGCCATGCGGGATAGTGACGTACACCGAGCAGGAGTTGACGGAGTTGTTCCGCGGCCATCGCTCCATAAAGGCTCTCAGGTTGGTCCACGAGGCGAAGAGACGTGGCGGCATGGTCACCGGGGTCGAGTCTGATGGCGAGAAAACTCACAATGGGGAGGTATGAGATAGGGGGCGTTCAATTGTCCGTTCAATTGCACGCTTTTGAACGGTTGAACGTTCAATTTCGAACCTGGTTTGACGGTGTTGAGCGGACTTACCTTCCCACTGGTGACGGCTCCGAGATGCCACAATGACACACTCCGGGTTGAAGCATACCAAGATGGTGAAACATCAGCCGAAAGACGATAGGTATTCCTCTGCTCTCCTGTGGGGGCTGCTGGGAGCTATGGTCGCCCCTGAGGGCAAGCGCCTCCAAGCAGGCATCGCTTTCGCTATCGGATCGCCGTTACTGGAACGACTGGCAGGCGACTTGGAGCGGCAACGTCAGGACGCGATGAGGCAAGAACGGTTCGCCCGCCTACAGGCAGCAATGCAGTCCTCCCAGCCCCAACCCGTTTCGGTCCCAGCGCAGACCTGGCAGCCACCCACACCGACTGACGGTGAGGTGCCTTCAAGTCATAAGCCGGTAGAGATGGAGAGGGACAGCCAATGGCGCAGGATCATTGTCCACCCCGCTGTGGTTCTGGTATTGGGCAAGCGCGGAAGTGGCAAGTCTGTCTTGGGCTACCGGCTGTTGGAACTCTTCAGGTATGGGCCCACGCCATATGTGCATGGGCTTCCAAAGCAAGCCCATGGACTACTTCCCGACTGGATAGGCAATGTGGCCAACCTGGAGGACACAGCGGCCAAGTCAATGGTTCTCATCGATGAAGCCTATCTTCGCTATCATTCGAGAGAAAGTCTCGGACCATCAAGCGTACTGATGTCCCGCATCCTCAACCTGTCCCGACAGAGACAGCAGACCCTGGTCTTCGTTAGCCAGGAAGCCCGTCAGGTGGACAAGAACATCGCCAGTTCGGCCAGCGTCGTCGTATTCAAGGATCTGGCCATGCTGCAACTGCAGTTTGACCGGCCGGAGCTCAATAAGCTGGCTGCCCAGGCTAAACAGGCTTTCGAGGCAGTCAAGGGCGATGAGAGAAGATGGAGCTATGTCTACTCTCCCGATGCTGACTTCCTGGGGCTCCTGGAGAACTCCCTGCCCTCATTCTGGAGCAGCAAGCTGAGCCATGCCTTCGCCGTTGGCGGTGAAGCCTCCGGGACAAAGCTGCCCAGGAGGATGACCCTCGATGAGCGAATTCAGAAGGCCAGGGAGCTGCACCAGGGCGGCCTGTCCTACCAGCAGATTGCTAGCGTGCTGGGTGTGACCAAGAGCAGTGCTTACAACTATGTGAAAGGCTATCCGCACATGGAGAACGCCAGTCATGGGTAAGGTCGCCGTCTACATGCGGGTCTCTACGCGAGAGCAGTTCGTGGAGAACCAGCTACCTCAGCTTGAGAGATGGGTAGCTGATAGAGGTCATCAGTTGGTCGCCGTCTATTCGGAGAATGAGTCGGCCTGGATGTCAGGGCACCAGCGGGAACTGGCCCGGCTTGTTCAGGACGCCAAGAAGGGTCGGTTCAACTTTCTTCTGACTTGGAGCTTGGACCGACTGAGCCGGCAGGGTAGTCTGGCGATCCTGAGCTTGGTTCACAAGTTGTCCAGGTACGGGGTGAGAGTCGTCAGCCTTCAAGAGACCTGGACAGAGGCACCCGGTGAGCTGGCCGAGATCCTCTATGCGATCGCCGGATGGGTGGCCAGGATGGAAAGCCAGAGACGGTCAGAGCGAACCAAGGCTGGGTTAGTCCGTGTCCGGGCCGCTGGCGTGCGCCTTGGCCGGCCGCCGGGTGCCAGGGACAAGAAGCGCCGCAAAAAACGATCGGTCAGAAATGGCGTGTTCTTCAGCACGGATTTGGGCCGCGAATTCTGAGTCAAAAATCGAACGATTCTTCGCGTACACTTGCGCTGACTACTACACACGGGCGGTATCCAAGTTACCGCCTAAGCTGTCACACCATGGCTCCGGAAACTCAGGAGCCACAGAAACCCGACTCCCCAACCTACTGCCATGCTGTCAGAACGGACTTGATAGAACACAGGGAATGACTAAGCACAAGAAACGATGTCTCCGCTGCCTTTGCTGGGCGGCCTCATTGTGAGACGCGTTCCGGCGATCGAAGGCAGGTGATGCGTGCTCAGAGCAACTCGAGGATGGACGACGACAGTTCCATCAGCAGCATCATGTCTCCATCTACAGTCAGGCGGCCGCTGCTCCAAGCACTGAATACGCTCCACTGGTCTCCCAAGATAGCCTCCCAGTCCTCAGCCGACGCGGTGACCGTGATGGAATGGTTCGCTGCAGTGCCCTCATGGCGAGTCACTGCTTCACCTTTGCAGACCGCATACCAATCGTACCCATCGGGTCCAGTAAGGTGGAACTGCACCACCACGGCAATCTCCCCAAGTACTACCTCTGTCCCGTTGTTGGTCTCATCGATCTCGGTTATAGCGTTGTCAGGATCGGCGACCACCCTGATCTTGGGAGATCCTCGCTGAGCAACCCATGTGAAAGTCAATGTTGTTGTGCGACCGCCTCCCACTGAATCAGTACGTTCGGATTTCTTTGGAGACCCATCGACGTAGAATGACACCGTAGAGGAATCAGATCCGCCACCTCCCCGGTTCTTGATGGTTACATTGAAGACCACTTCTTCGCCAGCCGTGGGCTCTGATGGGGACCAAGAGACGTCTTGTATCACAAGGTCGGGCTGGCCAGTGCCGCCAGAGCGCAGCAACAAGAAGTACGCAATGACTCCAAGTCCTATGCCGAGAACGATCACACCCGCTGTCCACCGGACCCAAGCCAGTGACTTCGAGATTGGCTTTCCGCAATAGACACAGTAGCCGGCCTGTTCCGCCTTCTTCGGGAGGGGGTTCTTACAGCTCTTGCAGAACATTCTGTCTCCGAACCGGCAACTTGCCCGCCGAACTGTCATTGTGACGTGGGGGCAGCGGACCGGATTGGCTGTCCTCTATCATTCGATGTCGCGCTGATGATAACCCGAAACACCCTGGACCTTCAAGACCACCCGACACAAACGACACAAAACGAGCCGCATGCGCAGCATGACTATTCTCTGGGATCGCAGCCCAAGATCGGGCAACAAGCTCTCCAAAAGCGATCATGTTCACCGGCTACCCCAAATCCAACTCCAATCTCTATCCACACGTCGTGCATCCGGCAGTCGACAATTTCAGCTAGACAACGATCCCGGCTTCAATGCTGACTGTGAAGTCACCATGCAGTCGCACATTGCTGAAGGTCAGCTCGCTTGTCCCGTCGAACAGGAGTTTTTCTCTCACATATCCGTAGGCACAGGAATACTCCTTCTCGTGGAAGCGCCACCTGGCAATCTGTCCATCCACGGTCATGTTGAAAGCGCCAGCTATCGTCTTTCCATCGGACCCGTCGAGCACAGTGCCTTCGTAGCCCACTATGAGCTCAGCCGGAGTCGAATAGTACACTGACCCATCCAGCTCTGACATTTGGTCGGAGTACCTCCACGGCATTGAATACTCCTGTAGCCCCTGAGGCACACGGTAGGTGATCTTGAAGCTCACCTTATCACCGACTATGGTGCCAGACAGAAGGGCGGCAACTGTGTATCCCGAGGGTGCATGTGTGAAATCGAAAGACCCGGTGACAATGTCGCCGTCTCTGGTGACCGTAATACTGACCGGGTCACCCGCAGTAGCTTCGCCCCATGCGTCTCCAACCCATGCTGGCGCTCCCATCTGCTCCAGGTCCAGGTCTGCTTCGCCGCCGGGCGCCTCATAGTCTTCCGATATGTAGTTGATCTCAATGCATCTACCCGCCATGTGAAAGGCAGGCAAGTGAAGGTTGAGCGTCAGGTTCCACGTCTCTCCACCGCCAACCAGGAAGGTCCAAGAGGGTTGGTCTATCGGCGGGGCACAATCCCCCTGCCCTGTTCCGCTCTTGCCGACGTAGCTCGACCCGGACACGCTGACTCTGTGCAGGCCTGGACCCAAATCCTCTCTAGGTGTGAAAGACACCTTGGCCTTATGGTCGCCCCCACGTTCGAATTCGGCGTCCACCATGCCGCCGTCGATTGTCATGCTAGTCAACTCTCCATCAATGAACGGGTAGCGTATGACTGCCGATATCATCGGGCGCCGGTCCCCTATTACTCCGGTGGGCGTAGCATCGGTGATCTCAGGAGGGTTCTCGAAGTACTCGTAAACAAATTCCAGTTCCCTTGTGGAGAAGCTGTGTCCATCAACATAGAATCCCTGGACCAAGCCGTACCTCGTTTGTCCGCCGCTGGTGCTTGGGAATGTCAGGTCGATCCCGTCGTATGTCAGGGAGTACTTCTTGTCCCAGGAATTCGGGTCGTACACAAAGAACTCCACTCCTGCCTCACTGACCTCATATCCGTATACCAATACGGCATGTCCCTTTGATTCCAGGGCGCCGGGAGGAATCAATCTCACACTGACGATTGCTGGCCCGCGCGACGCCCACAGGGTCCACATGAGACTCTCAGCAACGGCTGTGCCATCGGAAGAGAAGAGTTCGTCCGGAAGGGGGTTCGTGACGCTGGTTGTGCAGTGGGCCATCTTGGCGACCTCACTGTGTTCCTTTGAATGCCACGCCACAAGGTCACTGCTGGTTCGCTTGTTCTCCCAGAACCACTGGACAAAGGCAACTTCGCCGTAGCACGTCCCGTATGTGTTCCTGGAAGTGAGCCCGTCTCTGCTGGGGTTGAAGTCGATGGCTGGCGAACTTGAAGGTGGATTTGCACCAACTTCAGTTGCCAGAACGTTGAAGGAAGAGAAGCTGTAGGTGCGCACGGTGATCCTGTCCAGGTCAGGGTCAATATTGTCAGTGGACATCATGAGCCAGGCATCACTGCCCGCGTGGCTCTTCCAGACTCTGACAGTGCTAACGTCAATGGCTTCGTCGACATACGGAATAGTGATGGTTACAGGAAGACGGAATACCGTGCCTTCTGGCCCAAGCTGAATCGCTCTGCCTGCCTCAACAAAACCGTCGGGAACTGCAGGTTCCCCTTCGGCTACGTTGACGCTGATGCGAATATCCTGAAGAAGAGCATCCTCGGGGATATCCACCTTCACCCCGCAAAGCGGGCTCGAGCGATGTGAGATCTCGATCGTTCCGCCGGCTGGGCCTATGATTGCAGAAGCTTCGCCCACGGTTGTTCTCAACTGTGGCATCATGCCGCAGCCAACAGCGAAGCTCAGAATCAGTATTATTGCCGACAACAGGGAAGTCCTATTGACCTCGTTCATTCTCACAGACCACCTCCGTCAGGATGAGTTCGAATGGAATTCTAAAACGCATCCTCTCTGAAGCGTTGACAGAATACTGAAATCCAGGTGAACTGTGCACTGAAGCGTTCGCCTGCTGCAAATGGAACCTCCGCAAAAGAGGGCTGCTTCCCAAGCCTGGTCCAAGTTCAGATTGGGCACACAATCAGTTGAGGCTGGTCATCGAGACATCATTGAATTCTGGTTACGCAGGCTAATCCGACGCCGCCCCCACTATTTCGCAGCAAGATGCGCTCATGAGGACCAAGAAGAGCAGGCCAGAGATACCATTTGTCAACCAGTATTCACTGATCCTTCAATGCTCTACTGCCTCGGACATCTAGAATGCAGGAGGCAAGAAGGGGAAGGAGATTGTCTCTGGCGTTTCCTTGCCCATAGGAACCTCGAAGAAGGTCCGCAATCGCACTATAGAAAATGAAGGAGGTGCAGAATGGGTATTCTGATAGGAGTGCCATTGAGTGTCGCAAGGGTTATCTTCCTACCAACGCTCATAGCCCTCGGATGGGGCAGGTTGAGCAAGAGACATGTCGTGGCTATTGCGCTGGCAAACGTCCTCCTGGGATGGACCTTGATAGGGTGGATGGTTGCCTTGGCCTGGGCATGCGCGGACAGTGAGCAGGATGCTCCAAGACCGGAGGCATCCGCCAACTTGGGTAATCTCGGCTATTCCCCCATGCCTCGACCCAGCGTGGAGAAGAACTGAGATACGAGAGGCAATTCAGAACTCGATGTGCACCGTGGCCAGCCTCAGCACCTGTCTTGATGAGCAGCTTGCAGGGCTGAATTCACCCGGTGGTCTCCGGGAGTTGCCAGAACGCTACACCGAGCGGGAAGCAACCCAATAGTCAACCACTGTGGACACATAGGCACTGGGCAGTGTATAAAGTACATCGCTCCCATCCGTATTTACCGGCAGCCGTGACATGAAGGGATGGCCTTGTCATTGACACTCAAGGGATTGCTTCTATTGTCGTCATAACGCAGACCGCAAGAGCGAAATATGCGACCCAGAATAGGACCCCGATGATGAACAGTATCCACCCCGCCAACGCCCAGTTCCTCTGAACTCTCTTGAAGTGCTCGATACTCTCCCACTTTCTGGCAGTCCAGGCCCATTCGCTTCCTTTCGCTCCAAGCACGAACATCATGACCAAGCTCACAATGGGTATCAACCCAAGTAGTGCAATCCAGACGCTGTTCCCGATGCCCCATATCCATCCCCACCAGAAGCCTCCCCAGTTCCAGCCCCTGACCTCGGGCGGGATTTGCGCGAGTCTCCCCATGCCAGATGTATTCACCGCACCAATTATCTGAAGAGGACCACCGCAACTCGAGCAGAAGTTGCGCCCTTCTGGGTTTGCCGCGCCACACTTTGGACAGAACATGATTACCTCCCTTCCGAATTGACCGCCCAGTGCCATAGCTGGATAGATTATGGTGCACCATTCTATTCGCCCAGACCCCGCCTGCATGCCGGGCCGGAGCACCATCGACGAGAGGTGAGGCTGCTCAATTCTCCTCCGCCTGATCCACCATGCCCAGCGATTCCAGAACGAGTGTCTAGTTCTTTGTCCTAGGGCCAGAAGTGCTTCCCCAAGGGTCTCAGTCCATCAAGTTGACTCAACACAAATGTCACATGAGCACCGGTCAGGCTATCTCCTGAACGAGAAGACCCACAGTGCCAGCACGAATCCGCCCATAACTACCACGAGGGGCACAACATAGTTGAAACTCAGGAGCAGCATCACGGCACCTGAGCACACGCCAAGCCCAGCAACCACCAGAGCCCCAGCCCATTGCGAAACCGTGCTCAGCCGGTGCTGGCAGTACACGCAGTACTTGTCACGCCGGTCAACACTTTGCCCGCATGCCATGCATCGCAATTTGGCACCCCTCGAACTTCACGGTCGGTATCATCTCCTGCGGTGTTTTCCGCGACACCACGGGAATAGGACAACCGTCAGTTGTTCAATTGTGCTGCCACTGCTTGACGAGTCTCCTCCGGACAGTGTAGGCCATAACACCTAGCGTAAGCAGCACACCAGCACCAAGAACGCCCTGGACCCATAATGCGATCTGGTTCCCATGATGCTCCATTGCAGTTGTTGTGAAGGAAGTCTCCTCGGACCACGATGACCATTGCAGTTGGCTGTCTAGGTGCCTGACGTGCCAGTAGTATGTCATCTCGCCGTTGAGAACACCTGCGGGGATCGTGATTCCCGTCAGGTTGGCATTGTCCACCCCGCTGTCGAAAACAGTACTTGAGTAGTCGCCGGCACTGGCTGCTATCTGCCATTGGGAAGCAGTGTGTGTATCATCTTCATCAGGGTCGGAAAAGGCCGAGGACTCAAGTGTTAGCGTAAGACCGATCTCGATGGCTCCATTGGACGGGGCCAGATTCGCTGGCTGTGCAGGTTGGCCATCGAGGGCCGCATTCACGGTGAAGTCACCGACCAGGGTGCCCGTGCCGTCGGCGTTGGTAACGGAGACATCCCGGCTGCCCGCGGCGGCTAAAATGTCTATGGTAATGCTGGCTGTTATCTGGGTGTCGTTGTCCGTAGTGAAGCTGTTGACGGTTACCCCCGAGCCGAATCCGACATCCGTGGCTCCAAGGAAGTTGGCGCCCGTGATGGTGACTGATAATGACTGCCCCTGGACTCCACAGTTCGGTTCTACACCTGACAATGTGGGAGGAGCAGTCAACGATGAAGAGACCGCAAAGTCATCGAAAGCCACGAGGGCGTCCTTGTCACCAAAGGCATAGTCATGGCTCCACGACCAAAGACATATGTACAGATCCGCTGTAGGTATCCCCTGTGAAGCGTGGAGTACAGCCCAATCATCCAGCGAAGAATCCCAATAGAGGACTGACATGGCATCTCCGAGGCGGACTAACCGCAGCCTCCCAGAGAGATCGCTAGTTGGAGCAGTCTTCAGGGTGGCATGCGTACTGATGTCCGAGATGTACGACTCACCGGACGTCTGACTTATGCGTTCTAGGGCAGCATTGAAGTTCTGCACGCCGGGCGCCTCGTAAGGATTCTGCGCAGCGATGATACCTACTCTGACGCCGTTATTGCTTGGCCAAGTCAGAAGTTCAAAATCTACCTGCGCATCGAAATCGCCGCTTACCGGAGCGACACTTATGTAGCCTGCCCTGAAACCCTGTTCCGGAATAGCGGAGGGATCACGAGAAGTCGACGGGATGGTAATCTCCAATCTCCCATTCACTTCGGCTACTGTGGGGCCGCCTTCTTCGATTGCCGCCCAGAACGAGAAGTTGATGGCATTGTCGCCAAAGTTGTCGCTAAAGTAAGAGCCTGCGGCTTTGGCCACGGCTGCTGGCAGCAGAAACACCAGCACACTTGCGAGGGCGATTGCTGCAACCAACCCGCCGCATGGGCAACCACTGACCTGCCTATTCACGTTGCCTCATGAGCTTCTCAAGTATACTCTCACCCTCTGCCGTTCTTGCCAGGCAATGTCATCCGTAATCTCGCCCGCGGTAGCGGATAAGATAATACACTGAGGGCAAACTAGGCTGCAAAGAACTCCCACTACGACCGGCCGCAACACAACTGCCTGACCTCAGGCCGCCCGTATTCACCAGGCGAATCAAGGAGGTTTTACACCGTCAGATTGGCTGCTTTCTGAAACGCGCAAACAATCTGAGATTCTCAAGTATGAGGAGGTCTCTAATGGAGCTGTGGCGCAGCCACTTTCGAAAGTCCTCCTCAAGCTTGTCACGGTTGACA
>JAFGCL010000109.1 GCA_016932645.1 Dehalococcoidia bacterium
GCGGCGCCATAATCGCGCGTCCCGTATACCACGATTGCAGTGCATTCCTTCCCATCTCCCCGAAGGGCCTTGAGACACTCCTGGGCCCGAAGCGGAAGCTTCCCCATGTGAACCGGTGCGCCTACAACCAAGTGGTCGATGCCGTCCAGGGCTGCTCTCGAATCAGCCATGATCCGTGCCCTGGTATCCGGAGATGTTGCATCCAGGACTACGGGATTCTCTGATCCCATCCCCAGGGCCACAGCGTCGCAGATTCTTCTAGTCGTATTTGTTGGTGAGAAGCACAGGATGCCTATCCTCTTGGCCATCGTTCTCCTTTGACACCGGAGCAATCAGCGTCTGTGGAAATGATACGACTTCTGAACTCGATTGAGTAAAGCCTTGGCAAGACTGTGCAGGAGCGCCTCCTCAGGTTTTGCCCAGGTGGGTGGCACCGTGGGGAGGCTGTCAGCCTGTGCGGACTCAACCCCCCTGGTCCCCCACTCTTGGGGGTAGGAAAAGGGTGGAGATTTGAGGGACACACTCAAACTCCCGGCAGCGTCCCGCTGCACCGCTACCGGAGCGCGCCGTACGGGCTTGACTCATCAATCCCTTGGGGACACCCAGACCCTTCGCGAGCATCCAGCTGCGTTTTGATGGTATTGGCGATCACTTCGGAGCCGTGCTGCTCTTGCGTATCACGATGATCTACCCGATTTCCGTGCTTACTTCGCTGTCGGCGCAGACATCACGGGAAACGCCGGTCTGGCACTCAAGAACGCCGTCGGATACCTGCCTGAGGCACTCCCGGCAGAGGTCTCAACTTACGACCAGATCGGCCCGCCCGATATCCTGCAGATATGCCGGGTATCTCTTGTAGAGCGGCTCTATCACGGGCAGCAGCTTCAGTATCTTGGGGATAGGCCCGCGGGCGACGATGGTCTTGGTGGTCAAAGCCTTGGCCAGGTTGATCTTGCCATGCCAGAATTTGTGACCGTTATCGGCGGTGAGGGTGAAAGTGGCTGTCGGATTGATCGTCTCGTCATTGGCGTGGACGCCGAACGGGTCCTTCGTGAAATCGAGCGTGAGGGTCATCTCCGGCTCCCGCCAGACGAACTTCACTATCAGGCCCATGTCAGCCATCTTTCTCTGAATCTCCATCAGCACCGGGTCCCTGGCGGCGACGCCCTCTGACATCTTGCGGAAGAAGTTGCCCAGAATCTGATCACACTCCTGGGAATCCTTGAAATACGACATGCTCCCTCCTCTCAAAAAGGTCCTGTTCGGTCTAGGCCTGCTTGCCGCTCCGCTTGAGATGCTTCTGCTTGGCTATCACGGCCGCCCCGATGGCCCCCACCATCTGGGGGTCCACGCCATCAGGAAAAGTCTTGACCTTGACGCCCAGCTTGCGCTCGAGTTCGTCCACTACGCCGGCGTTCTTAGCCACGCCGCCGGTGATGACCACGTCCTCCACCAGGCCCATCCTTTTGGCCAGCGCTGCCACGCGGATGGCCACGGACTGATGCATTCCCTGAACGATGGAGGCTAGAGGGACCTCCTCGTTGACCAGGTTGATGACCTCTGATTCAATGAAGACGCTGCACATGCTGCTCAAGCTGGCCGGCTGGTACTTGGCGCTGAAGTGCAGCTTTGCCAATTCTTTGACGCTGACCCCCAGCGTCCGGGCAATGAAATCCAGGAAGCGGCCAGTCCCGGCAGCGCACTTGTCATTCATGCCGAAATCCAGGACCTCCCCGTTGGCGTCCATGATGATGACCTTGGTGTCCTGTCCGCCGATATCGATGATGGTGCGCGCCGAGGGCAGCAGGGTTTTGGCTCCTTTACCGTGGGCAGAAAGCTCGGAGATATTGTCATCCGCAAAAGAGACCTTGGCCCGGCCGTAGCCGGTGCCGAACACACAGGCCACCTCATCCGCCTTTATGCCGGCCTCCTGCAGGGCCTTCTCGTAGCATTCCCGCGCCGTTGTCCTTGGGTTGGTGGTGCTGGGGCCGATTGAGCAGGGACCCAGGCGGTCCTCAATCCACAGAGCGGCCTTGCTCGTTGTGGAGCCGATGTCAATCCCGGCGGTAATCAGCGTCAAGCCGCCTCCTTCCTGGGCCTGACCACATCCTCGATGAAATGGGCAATGTCATCCTGAAGCGTTTCTGCCGGGGTTACCCTCGGGTCGAACATGTCGAATTCAAAGTAGAGGAGAGGGATTCCTGCTTCTCTCGAGGCTTCGCGGAACAACCCGATGCCGCCGAGTCCATGCTTGCAGGCTACGTGTCCGGCGAAGATGCCGAAATCCGCCTGGTAGTCAGTGCACAGACGCAGGTAGTCATCGACGAAGTAGTCTACCGGCCCTTTGAATTGCCGCGACATCGGCAGGATGCGGAGGTTCTTGCGGGCCAAGCCTTCCAACATCGACTCCTGGCTCGAAGTGTCGATAACAGCCTCCGGCGCGTAATAGCCGAAGAGGTCCATGGGTATCACCAGCTTCAGCTCGCTCTCCATCCAGTCATAGAATTGCAGGTCCCACCATATGGGGTCTTGATACCAGACAGCGCGGTATGACTCCCCACCCTCAACGGTGCTCTCGCCTCGCTCTATGCGTTCCTTGGCCTCATCCCGGAAGCCCTTGGCGATGGCGGTGCCTTCGGGATCACCGGAAAAAGCCACCAGCAGGGCGGTGTTGAGGGCGACCAGCTTGCTCACCTGGGGGCAAGGCTTGTGCCGCCGTAGATCGTTCCAGTCGCGTAAGTACTCCCCCGTCCGGTTCGATTCTTTGCACACTTCCCGGAACCTGTTCCAGTCAAACCTCTTGCCGGTGTGCTCCTCCAGGAAAGGAATGCCTTCCCGTAGCTGTTTCGCCAGGTACTTGACCTCACGGTCCCCAGAGAGGTACGGGATGTCCATTAGGCGCATCGGCTTGCCGGTCAGTTCCGTCAGCGCCTTGATCGCTGCGATCTGGGAATCGCAGGGCGTGTTGTGGTAGAGCATGCAGGCCGGTTCTGGGTAGAGGTCTTTGAGCACGGTGCCGATGGCTGCCTTGTCTATGGAACAGACCTCTGCTGCGACGCCGTGAGCTTCCGCCGTGTCGATGAGTTCCATTGTGTACTTAGAATCACCCAGGATATCCTGCAGAACCGTCAGTACCTCGATAGGCATGGGCTGTACGTCCGGCAGGCCCCTGATCAACTCAGGCGAGCATCCGCAGTTGTGCCAGACTATCGGTCTTCCCTCATCGATCGCCGTGAACAGGTCAATCGTGAACTCGCGGAATCCTTTGATCACTGCATTCATCCCCTTTGACTCGGGGTCCTCTGCATAGAGGTCGAGCAGGCCGTTGGCCCCTTCGTACACTACCTCCCAGTCAATCTGTCTTTCCTTGCCTAGTATGGCCATTTCGACCTCCTTCCGCACCCTACCCTAATGAAATCACTTGCCGATCTTTTCCAGGAACGCTTGAACTCGTGTCTTCACCTGTCCGGTAGCGGGGACTTGGTACTCACGGTCCAGAGCTAGCATAGGTATGCCTTCCTTCCTCATCCTCCAGAACAGGTTGTGCGCGTCGCCCGCCCAGGGATCGCAGAACTTCATCCTCTGAAAGATGATGCCGTCGGCCTTGAAGTCTCTCACTGTGTCCTTCAGCATCGCCACCTGCTGGTCAAAGCACTCGACCATGCGGGCGCAGGGCACCTGGAAGAAC
>JAFGCL010000110.1 GCA_016932645.1 Dehalococcoidia bacterium
CCATGGGCACATCCCGCGGCATCATCTACGTTCGCGACGAGTACCCGCTGGCGGTGAAACGGTTCACCATTGCGATCAAGCAGGCGGAGTCCACCGGTATTCTCGGGCACAACGTCATGGACAGCGGTTTCGGCTTCGGTATCTACGTTGTGCAGGGCGCCGGCGCTTTCGTCTGCGGCGAGGCCAGTGCCCGCATGTACTCGATTGAGGGCAGGCGGGGCATGCCCAGAGTGCGGCCGCCGCACTCGACCGAGGCGGGGCTGTGGGGCAAACCCACCTTGCTGAACAATGTGAAGACCTTTGCCAGCGTGCCGCTGATCATCGAGAAGGGCGCGGACTGGTTTGCCAGCATCGGCACGGAAGGGAGCAAGGGCACAGCGCTCTTCGCACTGGCGGGGAAGGTGGCGCACACAGGCCTCGTTGAGGTCCCCATGGGCACCACGCTGCGCCAGGTGATCTTCGATGTCGGTGGCGGCATGCCCGGCAAGAAGGCCTTCAAGGGCGTGCAGATCGGCGGCCCTTCGGGCGGCTGCCTGCCCGCCAGCTTGCTCGACACGCCCATCGACTTCGACTCGCTGACCAGTGCCGGATCCATGATGGGATCCGGCGGCATGATCGTGCTCGACGAGGACAACTGCATGGTGGACACGGCCCGCTACTTCATGGACTTCATTCAGAAGGAGTCCTGCGGGAAGTGCACCATGTGCCGCCTGGGCACCAAGCAGATGCTGGACATCCTGACGGACATAACCACAGGCAAGGGAACGCCGGAGTCGCTCGATCTCCTCGCGGAACTGGCACGGGACGTGAAGACCGGTTCACTGTGCGGCTTGGGTAAGTCTGCACCTAATCCGGTGTTGACCACCCTCCGCTACTTCCGGGACGAATACCAGGCGCATATCGTGGAGAAGCGGTGCCCGGCGCTCGTTTGCAAGGAGCTGATTGCGTACTATATACTCCCTGACAAGTGCTACAAGGGCTGCGACCACTGCGTGCTGTCCTGCCCGGTCGAAGCCATCAGCACCGACGAGAAGAGGGGAATCAAGGTCATCGACCAGACCAAATGCACCAAGTGCGGCAGCTGCATCCTGGTCTGTCCCCCCGAGTACGACGCCATCATTAAGCTCTCGCCACCAAGCCTGGTGCCGCAGGACAAATTAGGAGATCACCGTGAACAGACAGAAAAGCTCTCTTGACGCCATCTTCTACCCCACGTCCATCGCCATCGCCGGGGCTTCTCCCGGAAAATCGGGGCAATGGTTCCTGGACAGTATCCGTACGGCCGGCTTCATGGGCACCATCTACGCCATGAACCCCAAAGGCACCGAGGTGTCCGGCCTGCCGGCCTACAAGAGCATCAAGGACATACAGGGGCCCGTCGACTTCGTGATCTGCTGCATACCGGCCCCGTTCGTGCCGCAACTGATCAGGGACTGCGCCACTAAAGGCGTGAGAACGATATCAATGTACACGTCGGGCTTCTCAGAGGTGGGCACAGAGGAAGGCCGGGAACTGGAAAAGGAGATCGTGCGCCTGGCCAAGAGCACTGGGATACGGATTGTGGGACCCAACTGCCTCGGCGTGTACTCGCCCAAGATCGGGCTCACGTTTGCCTCCGACTTTCCACGGCGCGTGGGCAAGGTGGCCCTCATGGGGCAGAGCGGCGGCAACACGTCGTACCTGCTGCGGGCCTCCAGCCAGCGGGGTGTCCGCTTCAGTAAAGCCGTGTCGTACGGCAATGCCGTTGATATCAACGAGACGGAACTCTTGGAGTACTTTGGCCAGGACCCTGAGAGTGAGATCATCGCCGCCTACATTGAAGGCGCCAAGGACGGCGACCGTTTCCACCGGGTGCTGGCGGACGTCTCGGCCAGGAAACCCGTCCTGATCCTGAAGGGCGGCTACACCAAGGCCGGCGGCGAGATCGCCGCCTCGCACACCGGCTCTCTCGCCGGATCCGCGGAAATCTGGGACAGCCTGATGCGCCAGACCGGTGCCATCCGAGTCTGTAGCCTCGAAGAGATGGTGGACCTGCTCGTGACCTTCGCCCTGATGCCGCTGCCCAAGGGCCGCAACGTGGGGGTCTTCGGGGCGGGGGGCGGGGCCAGCGTCCTCGCCACCGATGAATTGACCCTGGGCGGATTCAACGTGCCCCGGCTGCCAGAGGGGTTGGTCAACGAGCTCATGGGGAAGTTCGGCAACACCGCCGGGATGATCTTCAAGAACCCCATCGACCTCTCCATGGTCGGCTACAGCGAGGGCTTCTACGATGTCATCAAGAGGCTGATGACGTACAAGAACGGTGAGTGGTTCGACTTCGGGTTGATACACGCCGGTTTCGGGCAAGCGGCTTGGTTCACCTCGTCGGCTTTCGACCAGGAAACCGCGCAGTTTCGCGATTTCGTCCACCGCATCCACCGGGAGACGGACAAGCCGATGGCCCTGGTGCTCCAGTTCCTCATCACCAACTGGGACTGGCTGAGGGCTCTGGAGCTGCAGCGCGGCTGCAGCGATGCCGGCATGCCCGTCTATCACTCGATGGGGACGGCGGCGAGGGCCATCGACCGCTACATCGCCTACCACGAGGGACTGAAGAAGTCCACCAAGTGCGGGTAGGCAGATGTGCCGCACATTCGCATTGTCTCGAAGAGGCGGGTTTCAAACCCGCCTCTTCATCTATCCGCCAAACCCTGGTCAGGTCGGCGACCTGACACCCACAAAGAATCCTCTCCGGATTCCCGCTCCCCGCCTTCGCGAGGACAAGCTCCGCGGGAATGATCCGTCTGAGGCAGACGGCTTCCGTTTCACTCTACCCGCCTTACTGCGGTGCATTCTTCACATGGGGCGTGCAGAGGGGCTTTGCCCCTCTGCGTCTCTCTCGTCACCCGAGAGAGGGCCAGGTGATCGAATACTGCATCTTTGCCGGCTCTCCACCAAAGCGCTATCATGTTTATGTAGCCGCAGGCATCCCCGTCTAGATCATGGACAAGAATCAAGCGCTCGATGCTGTTTTTGACCTGAAGTCCGTGGCCATTGTCGGCGTGGCCAAGGATGAGGAATTCAATACCGGGCGCCTCTTCCTGAACCACATCATCGAATACGGCTTCAAGGGCCCCATCTACCTGGTTAACCCCAAGGGCGGCGAGGCGTTCGGCATCAAGATCTATCCCCATATGAAGGACATCCCCGGGTCGGTGGATTATGTCATCTCCTGCATCCGGGCACCGTTGGTGCCTCAGTTGATCAAGGACTGCGCCGCCAAAGGGGTGAAGGCCATCTGCTCATTCACCTCTGGCTTCTCTGAGTTCGGCACCCAGGAGGGTAGAGACCTGGAACGGGAGGTCAAGAGGCTGGCCGAGCAGACCGGCGTGCGGGTCATTGGCCCCAACTGCATAGGCATACACTCGCCCAAGGCCTGCTTCTCTCCCGCTCCCGATTTCCCGAAGGAGAGCGGACGCGTAGCCTTCCTAAGCCAGAGCGGCGGCAACACACTGTACCTGGTGCGGGCAGCGGGCGCCAGGGGTATCCGCTTCAGCAAGGTTGTCTCCTACGGCAATGCCGCCGACATCGACGAAAGCGATCTGTTGAGCTACTTCGGGCAAGATCAAGAAACGGACATGATTGCGGCTTACATCGAGGGCGTCAAGGACGGCCGGCGGTTCTACCGCACGCTCCGTGAGGTCGCGCGCTCCAAGCCGGTGGTCATTCTGAAGAGCGGCCGCACCCAGGCCGGATCAGCGGTCGCCGCCTCTCACAGCGCCGCCCTGGCTACGCCCCACCGCGTTTGGAAAGACATGGTGCGTCAGGCCGGGGTTATCGGCGTGGACACGCTGGACGAACTGGCAGATATGCTGGTGACGCTGCGGTACATGCCGCCGCTTGGAGGGAAGAGGCTGGCCATGGTAGGGGTCGGGGGCGGGGCGGGGGTCCTGGGCACAGACGATTGGGACGAGAACGGCTTCGTGCTGCCCAGTCTGCCTGAGCCGATCAGGCAGGCCTGGAGGACAGCCCTCGGCAACGTCGCCGGAACCATTCTGACCAATCCGGTGGATATTCCATTCCTGGGCTTCGGCCAGGAGCCTTTCATGAAAGCACTGGCTCAGCTTCACAACTTAGAAGGGATCGACCTCCTAGTCTTTCACACCCCCGTAAGGGGGCACATGATATCCGTGGCTGTCGGGGGCATGCTTCTCGATGCAGAGGCCGAGACCATCATCAAGGTACACCAAGCCCCCGGGAAACCTATGGCGGTAGTGTTGCACTACGAGGCCAACCTGGACGGCTGGAAGCTGGCTGACAAGCAGACCAGCAGGCTGTACGAGGCGGGCCTGCCGGTGTACTATTCGATTCCCAGCGCCAGTAAGGCGATCGACCGCTATCTCCGCTACCTGGCCAACCGCGGGACGGCGTAACGCGGTCTGCGGCTACGCTGGGGTGGGGGGCAGGGTCTGCTCCCCCTCCAGGTATTTGCGGTCCACTTCAGCCGCCTCTTCCATCGTTTCCCTGGTCATCTTCTTCATCATTTTGCCGCTCACCAAGCCGAGTGCCTTCCCCACAGCTCCCCCCAACTGCATCTTGAAGTCGACAACATAGGTGACCTTCGTCCCTTCGGGCACGGATTCGAAGGCCACCTTCTGCCGCGAGCCCTTGGCCATGCCCGATAGCGTCTCTGTCTCAATGCTCTTCGGGAGTCGATACACCGTCTTGGTGGTGAAGTTGATTGTCTGCCCTCCAAGCTGCTGCTTGACATCGACCAGGAATTCATTGTCCTTCCGGCTCACAGTGGTGCATGTCGTGTCACTGCGCGCGTGCTGGCTACTATACACATCATGATTCCCGAAGTACTCAAGCGCCTTATCTAGCGGAACGTGATAAACCCTTTGAAGCTCCACCTTGGGCATTCCATCACCTCATCGATAGTCACTGAGACAACCCCCTCTCCCCCGGGTTGCGATTCTACTAGGTTCGCCCGCCGGACACAACCTACTTCTGGCCCGCCATCTCACCGGCGATGAGGGGAGTGAACTCAATTCCACCGTCGATTTCGAACAGCCTGCCGGTGACCCAGTCCGACGCCGATGACGCCAGGTAGAGAGCTGCCAAAGCGATGTCCTCCGGCCTCCCCAGGCGCTGCAGAGGAGTGCCAGCCTCGATTTGGTCTCTCACGGCGTCAAGCATCGGTCCGCTGCCTTCCGTCCAGACCGCGCCCGGCAGGATAGCGTTCACTCTGATATGCGGGGCGAGTTCCCAAGCCAGCGTCAGCGTCAGTGAATTCACGCCGGCTTTCGCCGCACCGTAGCCCAGCATCCCCGGACACGGGATCACCGAATCCCGCGTGGATATGTTGACGATCACCCCGGACTTCTGCTCCAGCATTACCGGAGCCACCGCCTTGCTGCAGAGAAAAGTCGCCGTCAGGTTCTGCCGCAGCACAGCGTCCCAGGCAAGCTGGCTCGTCTTCAAGGCTGGCTTGAAGATGGTGCCGCCCACGTTGTTGACCAGGATGTCAATGCGTCCGAATTCCTGCCTGGCCTGGCTGACCATCCTTTCGACCTGCCCGCCTTCCCGCACGTCGCATCCCAGAGCCAGCGCCCGCCTTCCCAGATCCTGTACCCCGGCCACGGTGGCGTCCACCTGGCCGGCGGTCATATCCACGCAAATGAGGTCAGCACCAGCCTCTGCAAAGCCAAGTGCAATCCCCTTACCTATCCCCCTCCCCGCCCCGGTCACCATCGCCACTTTGCCAGCCAAAGAGAACCTGTCGAGAATCATATCGCCCCTCCAAGATAGGACTTACGGTGACCGCCGAAGTGCATCAGCCACCCGGCCTATCATACACTCAACCGAACCATCGTCAAAAAGGAGAGACACGGAACAGGCGAAGAGTCGCATGGCGCTTATGCCTTGAACCGGCGCACCAGGCAGATGCCGGCAGCAACCATGGCGGCGCCGGATACCCCAAAGCTAAGGACAAGGTCCAGCCACCCCGTCACCAGCCCCACGTCAGCACCCCCCACGCCAATTCGCGACAGCACCAGAAGCACACCGATACACAGCAACACGCCGCCGGTGGAAACGAGAAGAAAGCCGAGGAACTCC
>JAFGCL010000111.1 GCA_016932645.1 Dehalococcoidia bacterium
AAAAATGGTGCCGAGGATCAGAGTCGAACTGATGACACGCGGATTTTCAGTCCGCTGCTCTACCACCTGAGCTACCTCGGCAGCCAAAGGAAATGAACGAGCGCCCGGGAGCGCTCGTCGAATCTACTGAGATAGTATATTGGCGCGGTCAGCATGTGTCAATTTGGGCGAAGCTGTCGGGTGCCCCGCAGCCTCTGTTGGGGGAGTGACATGCCCTGTCTGTTCACTGCATCGAGAGTGGGTGGAACCATCCGCGTTTACCGCTCACGTCGCCTGTGTTAAAATCAATCCGTTAGGGCCGATGGAAGAGTAGCGGTTGCGGCGGGCGTGAATTGCCCCGGGCCCGACTGCTCTTGACTAAGGCGAAGGCGCTCTTTTTCTTGGGAGGACAGCATGCCCGTATATGAGTACCGTTGTGAGAACAAGAACTGTCGGCGTAAAGTGTCTGTGCTCGTGAGGGGTTTCTCCGGGCCGGGTGAAGTTACATGCAGCTTCTGTGGCGGCAAAGAGTTGACTCGCCTGTTCTCGACGTTCGCCACGGTCAGGACGGACCAGGATGTCTATGGAGACATTCTGGATGACTCAACCTTGGTCAACAGGATGATGCACAATGATCCTACGGCCCTTGTAGAGTGGTCCCGCAGGATGGGAGGCACCGAGGGCGAGAAGGCCCCGGAATACCAGGAGATGGTGGAGAGGCTGGAAAGGGGCGAGAGCTACGAGAGCGTGGTGCCCGAGATGCAGAAGAGGATACTGGGAGGAGAACCGGAAGGGGGTGCTGCCCCGGATTCCACCTCGGGAGGGGAAGACTAGAGCACCATGCCTGTCTATGAGTACCGGTGCGCTTCATGCCAGAGGAAGTCCAGCTTCTTTGTGAAGAGCATCAATGCCCCCCTGTCGCCGGTGTGTTCTTCGTGCGGCAGCCGCGAGATGAATCGGGTCTTCTCCAGCTTTGCCTACCATAAGTCGCTGGCCACTGTTCATGAGGAATCAGGCGATCCGGACAAGCCCGGTGAGGGCTACTACAACGACCCGCGCAACATCGGTAGGTGGACCGAGAAGAAATTCCAGGATTTGGGCATGGAGATGCCTTCACAGGTTCAGGACATGATTGAGGCGGCACGTGACGGTGCGATGCCTGAGTCAGTGAAGGACCTTCAGCCCGGCCTGACCGAGGTCTAGTGCTGCGACTTGTCGACGCCAACCTGGACCGCCTCGGAGAAGGACTGAGGGTACTGGAAGACGTGTCCCGGTTTCTCCTCAATGACGCAGTGCTGTCCAAGCGGCTGAAGGTCATGCGTCACACCCTAGTCAAGGACCTTGGCCCTCTGGAACAGGAACTTCTCTTGGCCCGCCGCGTGGCCGACGACGTGGGGGCCCCGACGAAGAAGCGCATAGCTCTGCAGCATCAGAACCTGCCGGCTCTGGTAGCGGCCAACTCTAGGAGAGTGCAGGAGTCCTTGCGGGTGCTGGAGGAGTTCAGCCGCCTGTCAGGAGGGCAACTGGCCGGCAGGGCAGGTAGCTTCGAGAATGCCCGCTTTGAGGTCTATGATCTGGAGCAGCAGTTGTTGGGACGGTTCTTGAGGTATGACAAGGCTGGTCGACTGAAGGGTTTGTATCTTGTTCTCGATGCGACCGCTCTGAGAGGGCGTGATGAAGTGGAAGTGGCTACCGCGGCCATTCGCGGTGGCGTCAAGACGATCCAACTGCGAGATAAGCGGCGGAGTAAAGCGGAGCTTCTGGAGACAGCACGTAAGCTGAAGGGGCTGTGCGCCAAGAAGGGCGTGCTGTTTGTAGTGAACGACCATCTCGATATTGCCCTGGCCGTGAATGCCGATGGGATCCATCTCGGTCAGGACGATCTGCCACCGGCCGAGGCGCGGCGCATTCTTCCAATCGGTATGCTCATTGGCTGTTCCACCCACGGCGTGGCTGAGGCGGTTCGGGCGCAGGCCAACGGTGCTGACTATGTTGCCATCGGGTCAATGTACCCCACGACGTCCAAGGAGAAGTATAAGCTGGTGGGACTGGAGACACTGCGGCGAGTTCGATTGAAGGTGTCGGTACCGCTGATAGCTATCGGCGGCATCAACCATACCAACGTGCCGGAAGTGATGAAGGCTGGAGCCGACGGTGTGGCCGTCATTGGCGCTGTCCTGGGTGCTGATGATGTGGAGAAAGCTGCCGGGAAGCTCGTAGAGAAGATGAAGAGAATCTAGTAGCGGAGTGTGATGATATGGAGAGAGCAACCTCTAACCTGGAAGCAACGGCGCAAAGGATCCGAGCCAGCTTTGCGGCTGAAGATGCCGCCCGGGAGAAGGCCCTGCGGATGGGCCGCGAAGTGATTCGACACAGCGCCAATGCCATTCGGGCCATTCACCGCAGTGAGTTTGATTCGGCTCGCGAGTCGCTGGCTTCAGCTCGGCAGTTGGTGGATGAGGCGAAGGCGTCTGTGGAAGATCACCTGGAGATGAAGCACGCGGGCTTCATTCATGATGCGCAGAAGGAGTACGCGGAAGGTTCCATAACCCTGGCGCTGGTGCTGAACCAACCGCTGCCCACGCCGGAGGAGTTGGGAGTGGCGTACCCCGCCTACCTTCACGGGTTGGCGGAGGCGGTAGGGGAGATGCGCCGGCACCTCCTGGACATCCTGAGGAAGAATGACACCGATGGTTGCGAGGAATTGCTTTCCTACATGGATGACATCTATGGCGTTCTGGTGACAATGGACTTCCCGGATGCCCTGACCTTCGGCCTGAGAAGAGCGACTGACGTGCTGCGGAGCATTCTGGAGAAGACCAGGGGCGACCTCACCATCGCCATGAGGCAGAAGGATCTGGAACAGAAACTGGATCGTCTTAAGGCATAGTCAGCCAACGGCCATGCCTGCCAGCTGGGAGCGCACTTGGCCCCAGACTACTCGAGGCCTGGACTGCCGGCTTATAATCGGACTAGGGAAGCGAGATGAGAAAGCCTGCTGTAGCCGGGTCCTTCTACCTCGGTTCGTTCACTGGCCTGCAGCGCCAGATCGAGGACTGCTTCAAGCATCCGCTGGGGCCGGGATCCCTTCCGGGTGAGGGCCGATCTGCGTTGCGGCGCACACTGGGCCTGGTCAGTCCGCATGCGGGCTATGTCTACTCCGGGCCCGTGGCCGCCAATGGCTTCTTCCAGTTGGCTTCGGAGAAGAAGCCCCGGACGGTGATCATCTTGGGCCCCAACCACCGCGGCTTGGGGGCCGCAGTGGCGGTGGGCCGTGAAGGTACCTGGCAGACCCCCCTTGGTTCTGTGGAGGTGGATGTTGGGGTGGGGGAGGAGATCGTCTCGATGGGGCGTTGGGCCAAGTGGGACGACCTGGCGCACAGCATGGAGCATTCGCTGGAGGTCCAGGTGCCCTTTCTGCAATACATCTACGGGTCCGAATTCAAGATCGTCGCCATCGCCATGCTGCGACAGGAATCGGAGATCGCCCAGGATCTGGGGCGGGCCATTGCCGCCGTGCTCAAAGGGAAGGATGGCCTGGTCATAGCCAGTTCCGACTTCAGCCACTATGAGTCCCAAGCGTCCGCCGGCCGTAAGGACCGCTTGGCGCTGGAGGCCATCCTCAATCTAGACCCCGCGCGGCTGGAGGACACGGTGAATAGCCACAACATCAGCATGTGCGGCCCGGGGCCGGTGACGGCCATGATCACTGCCTGCAAAGAGATGGGCGCCAAGAAGGCCGACCTTCTCCGCTATGCCACCTCCGGAGATGTCACCGGCGACTACTCTCAGGTGGTGGGGTATGCCTCCGTGGCCGTGACCGTTTGAGTGCAACAGCCTTGTTCAACCTTGGTGCTTACGGGCCAATTGCAGCCCCCGCAACCTGCCGAAGTCCCCTCGACATCTCTTTGGGCACGATTCTTGCTCGCCCAGAGACATAACATCTCATGATTGAGGAGCCTCACCAGCTGCCCCTGTGACTGTCCTGGCCGGTAAACGACGCTCCGGATCTTCGACTGGCAATCGCGCTTATAGTGGATTCACGGTGTTGCACAAAACACCATGGATACGCTTGGGGCGGGAGCAGGAATGAAGCTCAGGACATGCGTGAGAGCGAGATTCGATGCATGGTGTTCCCCGAAGTGGCAGGGAGGTCTTGACGGCCTTGGAGCCAATGGGATATATATCTATGCAATGTTTGGAAGGATGTGCTGCGCAGAACACCCGGCACGCAGCGACTCGGCAGTTGTGGATGATGTCCAACTGAGTCTGGGACACCAGGTACCATGTCGTCTCCTGCCGGTGGGCCAGGCATGACCCTCCTCTCGATCTCGGCTTGCACTTCTTTGCTGACATACGCCGGACACGAGGCCTGCTCGGGCTTCATTGCGTCCGCGAGTGAAGATGGTATCGAATCGGTTCCGGCTGTGGTCTGTCGGTTTGCTCACAATCAGGTGGGGAGGAGGTCGAAGAATGCACAGTCACGCTGGCCGCTCGCCCCCTTCGAGAACTCGATTGGCGTGTCGATAGGTCAAGAATCGAAAGGAGGAGTGCAATGATGAGGAAGTCCGCTCTGTTTCTGGTGGTTATTGCCACCATGCTGGCAGCCTTGGTGCTGCCAGTCGCTCTGGGGCCCGCTTCATCAGAAGCGTCGATCAACGATGTTGTCTGGCTTGATACTGTGTTCAAGGGGAGCGATCCCCTGCTGGGGTATGTCCAGGCTTACGAAGCAGGAGCTACGGCTGTTCTGAAGATCTCGATACTGAACACTACAGGAGATACCATCACCATCAAGGGCGCCAAGGTGAAGTTCGACTGGACTGGCGGGGAGTACACGGCTAATGCGGGTGATTACCCGGGCACATTGGCCAACAACCAGAGCGGCACCGCTACCATCGGGTTCACTGTTCCGGACATATCTATAGCGTCCAATCAGGTTCGGCACAGCTACACAGTATCCGTGGACTATGAGCGAGAAGGTGGATACACGGCCGGAACTCAAGTCAATAGGGAGAATGTGGGCACCGGTAATGGCTACTCGGAGGACTTCTGGCTGGACCACAACTACATAGACCCGGTCACTCTTCAGGTCTACCTGAATGGCGTGCTGACGACTGACTACCAACTAGACTGTGATGGTCAAACGATCAGTTTCAACACTGCACCCGGCAGCGGCGTGTCAATCTCGGCTGACTACCAGTATGTGGAGTTGGTAGGTTGGGGGAATGGCAGCGATACCTTATTCTATTTGGATCACAGCCCGGTTGTTTCCGGGACTCAGAAGATCTACGTTGACTGCACCCTCTCAACTTCGTACACCCTGGAGGATGATACCGGGAGGATCAGGTTCAGCACACCGCCGGCAGCGGGGAGATCCATCATCGCCAACTATCAGTATGTGGCAAGATGGACGGTGAGCGGCGATGACTTTGCTGTTTACTCGCCTGACCAGAACAGTGCCATGGCGGTGAGGCAGCAACTGTATGCTGTTGGCACCCCGAGCGTCAACACGGCCGGGTCGAGGAGATTGCTGGCAGAGTCCGCCATGGAAACGCAACTGGGAGACCAGGCGTATGCTGCCGGCAACCTGGATGACGCCAAGGCACACTATGATCAAGCCTTCGTCTACCTGGACAAGGCACTGAAGAACGACAAGGACCCCAATTTCTTCAAAGCCGTTGAGCCAACGGGAACTCTGCTTCTCGGCATAGGCATGGTTCTCTTGGCGTTCGGCGTGATACTATACGTTATCCGGAGGCCCAAGGGACCGAGTGGCGCTTAACTGTGGCCCCAAACTTGGCTGGTGAACTGGGCAAGGCCTTGGGCGGAATACTGTGCAACCTGGTGCACCTCTTGCGGGGTGGGCATTACTGCTCACTCCGCATGGCTTTGGAAGTGGGCCCCGACTCGCCCGCATGACCTGCTCTCTCGAAATGGGGACGAGGGCACTGGGCGTGACTCGGTTGAACATGGCTCTCCCTTCGGCTATCCTATACTTGGCCACTGAACATAAGGAGGCTCGACATAGGACCGTCGCCGCAGACAAACGCTTCTCCGAAGCGTGGACTGATATTCAACATCCAGCGGTTCAGTATCCATGACGGCCCTGGCATCAGGACCGTGGTTTTCTTCAAGGGATGTGGACTGCGGTGCCGCTGGTGTTCCAACCCGGAATCCTGGAACATGTACCAGGAGATAGTGGCCAATGATCTCCGTTGCACCCGATGCGGCCGCTGCCAACAGGTGTGTCCGGTAAACGCTATCGTTGTGGACGAGACGGCCAGGAAGCTGGACCGTGGGCTGTGCAACCGGTGTCTGGAGTGCGCGGATGTCTGCCCCACCGGGGCGCTGGCAGTCACGGGGCAATGGATGACTGTAGATGACGTGATGCAGGAAGTGGCCGCTGACGGTCTGTTCTACCAGAACTCCGGGGGTGGAGTGACCCTCTCTGGCGGTGACCCGATCCAACAACCGGAATTCGCTGTTGATCTGCTCAAGACTTGCAGGGAGAGAGGCTTTCATACGGCCATCGAGACCTCCGGTTACGGCGAGTGGAGCATTTTAGAGGGGCTGCTGGAGTACACTGACCTGGTGCTCTACGATGTCAAGCACATGGATCCGGCCAAGCACCGCGAAGGAACGGGAAAGACCAACGAGTTGATTCTGGAGAATGCCCGGAAGTCTGCTGCCAAGAGAAGGCTCTGGGTGAGGGTACCGCTGATTCCAGGATACAACGACTCAGAAGAGAACCTGAAGGCGACGGCCAGATTTGCCAAGGAGATCGGCGCCACCAAGGTCTCACTCCTTCCATACCATGCCTGGGGGGTGTCCAAGTTCGCCAAGCTGGGCCGGCAGTTCACGATGGAAAATGTCGCCACCCCCACCAGCGAACACGTTGAGCGTTGCCGCAAGATAGTCCAGGACGCCGGGCTGATGACGGCCGTCGGCAGATAGTCCTCACTAGTGAGTCTCATGCCATCCGCCCCGACTTCCCCGGAGCAACCACGAACCATCCCGGTTGACGAGTTGAAGAGGAACTTCCAGGAGAAGGCGGTTGAGCACATGCTACAGCTGCGCAACCTGGGCGAATTCCAGATCCCCGATGGCTTCTGACCTTCTGCCGGGCGTCAATTGAGTGCGGCGACTCGATGCAGATCTGCCTCAGGGTTAGTCAGGGCCGTATTCTAGAAGCCAAGTTCATGAACGACGGCTGCGGGCCGGTCATCGCCTGTGGCAGCGTGACAACCGAGATGGTCAAAGGAAGAACGATCAGTGAAGCCATGGCGTTGAGCGAGGATGACATAATGACTCGCCTGGACGGTCTACCCGATGGAGAGCGACACTGCGCCATGTTGGCCGTGAGCGCCTTGAAGCAGGTGCCGGTGGACTACATGGCTCTCCGGCGCGAGCCATGGACGAGGCTGTACCGGCAGGTCAAGCCTTTCGAGCCGAACCGGGAGCCTAGAGAAGGTCCTGCAGCTTGGAGCGAAGCGCTTTCTCTGGGAGCGCGCCGACCGATTGGTCAGACAACGCCCCTTTCTTGAAGAAGAGCAGAGTCGGTATGCTCATGACGTGGTACTTGGCGGCTGTATCGTGGTTCTCATCCACGTTGACCTTGCAGAACTTCAGCTTGTCTTTGTACTCCTCGGACAGCTTCTCCACTACCGGGCCAATCTGGCGGCAAGGGCCGCACCATGGGGCCCAGAAATCTACAACAACCGGCAGACTGGACTTCAGCACCTCCTGGTCGAAGTCCTGGTCTTTGATATCGTTTACCATTAACCCTTATCTCCTTCCTGTGCCTATTGTGGCCTCTTAGAAAACGGGAACCCGTGGTGGTAAAATGGGCTGACTTTGGCGGAAGCTGCAGCCATTATAGGTCACTGTTGACCCCGTGACAACCCAGGTTGATGCTCTGCAGGCGGGTCGAGGCAGCAGGGGGAACAAGAGGGCAGATGAAGGAAGTACGCTGGAAATGGATGGAGCACAACGGCAAGAGGATTATGTATGTCGACTACCGCGGAATGAAGCCAAATGAGATCATGCCGCTGATGAAGGAGACGAATGACGCGGTGGCGGCTTCGCGGGGCAAGGTGCTGATTCTGGGCCATGTCAAGGGTGCAGTCGTGACCAGGGAAGTGATGGACTATCTCAAGAGGTCGGCGAGCATGGTCCTCCGCCACAGGGCGGAGAAGATCGCTGTCGTTGGCGCCACGGGCTTGATGGCCGTGTTCTTCGATTCTTTCGTAGTGGCGCTGGACAGAAACAACGCCCGCAAATTCGGCACGGAAGAGGAAGCGTTGAAGTGGCTGTCCGAATAGGATTGCGTTGCACGAGAATTGGATTCTTGCCCTGATCGGCGGCCTGAAGGAGGAAGTGGGCGAATGCTAGCCAAATGGATGGAGCGCAACGGAAGGAAGATCCTCTACGTGGACTTCCGAGACCTGAGTTCACAAGAGATCCTGCTGCTCATGAAAGAAAGCGATAGCATGGTGCTATCATCGCCCCAGAAAGTCCTGTATCTTGGAAACATTGAGAATGCCGCGGTGTCGCGAGAAGTCATGAAGCAGCTTCGACAGTACGCTGACAAGTCCGTCCGCAAGAGGTTCGAGAAACTGGCTGTGGTGGGTGTCACTGGGGTGAAGAAGGTATTCTTCGATGCATTCGTGAGCATGATGGATAAGAGCAGCGTTCAGGTCAAGTCATTCAGCACGGAAGGGGAAGCGCTGGAATGGCTGGTAGAGTGAGGCCCTCAAGGTTGGGTGACGAGGCCTCTACGATTGAAGTCTGATTGGAGAGTCATAGCGAATATCATCACGTTGACCATAGACGGGCGTGAAATCCGGTGCAAAGAAGGCGAGAGGCTTCTCTGGGCGGCGCTGGACCATGGCATCTACATCCCGAACCTGTGCGCCGTGCGCGAGGCGGACCTGCCGTTTGGCGGGTGCCGGCTCTGCCTCGTCGAGATCGAGGGCAGGCGGTCCCCCGTAGCGGCGTGCAGCCAGCACGTTGAGAATGGTATGGTGGTGCGCACGGATACACCACAGATCAAGCGGTTGCGCCGCACGGCGTTTGAACTCCTTCTTTCGCATCATCACCTAGACTGTGCCCATTGTCCCAGGAACAAGAAGTGCGAGCTCCAGAAGATCGCGGCCCACCAGGGGTTCAAGCTCAAGGTGGAGAGACTACGGCTCATACCCCGTGAGATGCCGGTTGACTCCAGCCACCCGCTTTTCACTTACGATCCCAACAAGTGCGTTCTCTGCGGCAAGTGCATCTGGGCATGCCAGTGCCGTGGCTTGGGTGTCATAGACTTTGCCTACCGGGGGCTGGAGACCAGGATCAGCACCTTCGACAATATGCCGTGGGCGGATACCGGGTGCGACTCCTGTTTGAAGTGCGTGGAGGTCTGCCCTGTGGGGGCCCTGGTGGAAAAGGATGGCGCGGCTTGACCGGAGGTTTCGGGGATACCCGTATGTTTGAGGAGAGACTGATGTGGGCAGACTGATGAGATTTCTCAGAGCAGTTCTGGTGGTTCTAACCGTTGCTCTGGTTCTGGCCGGCGGTTTAAGTTGCAGCAACAGCGACTCCGTCGAGACAAAGGTCAATTTCTTGAGTAGCTGGGATGCAGCGAAGGAACGGGCGGCCAGCGACAACAAGCCCATTATGATCAACTTCTATAGCAGTACCTGCCCGGCGTGCAAACAGCTCGATACCTACACATTTTCGAGCAACGAGGTCAGTACTTTCATAAATGAGCATCTGGTTCCGATCAAGAGGAACACGCTGACAAGTAGACTGCATCAGAGCTACAGCATAAAATATGTCCCAACCACAGTCTTCACTGATGCGTCAGGCAAGGAAATTGACAGGATTGTGGGA
>JAFGCL010000112.1 GCA_016932645.1 Dehalococcoidia bacterium
CAGTATCGTCGGCGCTGAAGCGTTTCACTTCCGTGTTCGGGATGGGAACGGGTGGTTCCACTCCGCTCAAACCACCAGAAGGCAAAAAGGATTATAGCATAACCGCTTTGCGGTCATCAACTTCGCGGCGAACCAAGCGCTGATCCGGCCTAGCGCGCCACCCATCCCCCGTCCACAGCCAGTGGGTGCCCCGTGATATAGGAGGCGTCATCCGAGCACAAGAACAGCACTGCCCGCGCGATCTCCTCGGGTTGGGCTATCCGGTTCATGGGGATGTGGGAGAGCAGCATTCGCTCGACTTCGGGCTGACCGTCAATCAATCTGTGGACCATGGATGTGAACGTGGGGCCGGGGCAGACTGCGTTTATGCGGATGCCGGCCTGGGCGTAGACTATGGCCGCAGTGCGCGTCAATCCGATCACCCCATGCTTGCTGCCGGAGTAGCCGGGATGCGATCCATCTCCCACCAAGCCCATCACCGATGCCGTGTTGACAATGCTGCCGCCCCCGCTCTTGCGCATCTTGGGCAGCTCGTACTTCATGCACAGGAAGACGCCAGTCAGGTTGGTGTCTATCATCCGCTCCCACGAGTCTTCAGTGCAGCGGCTGACGGTGACAGCGTCTTCGTTGATGCCGGCGTTGTTGAACGCGATGTCCAATCGCCCGAAGGCCTCGACCGTTTTGTCTGCCATGTTCTTCACTTCCTCGGCCATCCTCACGTCGGTCTTGACGAAGATGGCTTCGCCGCCGGCATCGTGGATAATATTGACAGTCTCCTCACCGCCTCCGGCGTTGATGTCGGCAATGACCACCTTGGCTCCCTCTTTGGCGAAGGCCAGTGCTGTCGTTCGACCTATGCCTGCGGCTCCACCGGTTACCAGTGCTATCTTGCCTTCAAATCTCTTCATGTTTCTCCATACTCACGCAGCGTTCTCTTAACCATCAGACAGGAAGAGTCTAGCACTCAATCCAGGACAAGAAAAACCCCCATTGGGAGGAAAGAGAGAAAGGCGCTGCCGCCAGCCTAGTGCTTCTTGGATCGTGTGGCCTGATCAGCCAGCGATTGCAGGTGCCGGTGGGCCGCAGCGGGATCCGGCTGCATGAGGATGGCGCTGCCGACGCAAATGAAATCCAAGCCCGTCCTGGCGACCTCGTCGATGTTGCCTTTTTTGATGCCGCCGTCGACGCCGATCTCGAGGTTCGGCTTACGGTCGCGCAGTTCCACGACCTTGTCCAGGACTTCGGGCAGGAACTCGGCTCCGTAGAAACCGGGATGCACCGTCAGGAAGAGAACGCTGTCCACGCTGTCGGCCAGTGAGAGAGTAGTGGTCAATGGTGTTTCCGGGTTGACTGCCAGACCGACTTTGACACCGAGGTGCCTGATCAGCTTGATGATGCGCAAGGGGCAAGAGGCCGCCTCAAAGTGGAAGACGATCTTCTCGGCCCCGGCCATGGCGAAGCAGTGCAGTTGCTCCTCCGGTTGCCTCACCATCATGTGTACTTCCCAGCGCAGCTTTGGTTCCAGTACTGCGACGTCCCGGCAGACAACACTCCGTGATGGCACAAACCGACCGTCCATGATGTCCACCTGCACAAAGTCGGCGAACGTCTCGGCCTGGCGCACCATCTTGGCCAGCGCCTGCGGATCGTCAGTGAGGATGGCGGGCACGACGCGGCAAGTTCTACTCATGACGTCTCCTTGGCAAGAGTGATTGTAGGAGCGCCGGGATGGGAGTGTCAAGGACGGACGCGGGAATCTTGACATGGGTATGCATTGGGGCAGATAATATGGTTAGCGTTACGCAAATGATCAACGTTACGCAGAAACAGGGTAGTCTTGTGCGCGGGGGGGGCTCGCAGGGGTGCAGGGAGAAAGGAGTGCCTGATTATGCCAGCCAGTGATACCATCTGCATCAGTCTTGGGAACTGGATCGTCGCCTTCTACGTTGTCTACGCCATGGCCGCTGTGGCGCTAGTCGCGGCATCAGCCGTGCTGATTGACTGGGGCTTGAATAAGATCAGAGCAAGCCGGGTAGGTGCCACCGCGAAGGTGGGCCGTCGGCCTGAGGTTGCGCAGTCAAGAGCATAGTCATCGGTCAGTTTTTCAGCATCGCGTCGCCTAGACTGAAGAAGCCTTGTGTTACTGGTCGTCTCCTTGGCGGGCGCGTGTGCTCCTCCGATCTGCAGTTTGGTGGCGTCTAATACCCTGAGATAACGGGGGCCGTCTCGGCCCCCCATACGTGTTTCAGTGGCGGAGGTCGCAGCACCGGAATGGCGTCAATTCCACCGCCCCGACTGGCTCAGCGTAATCTCGACGTTGAAGCGGAAGTCGCTGGACGACACTTGGAAGACATGTCTTCCTCCGTTGTCCAGGAAGTGCGCACCGTAGATGGTGGTGTTGCCGTATCCCCACTCATCAGCTGACGTTGTGTCGTAGTCGCGGGCATGAGAGTTCAGCTTGAGGCTAGCCGAGTCGAAATCGTAGTTCACGGCATCAAATGCCAGGTAGATTGACAGTCCCACATTCTTGTAGCCGCCGACTCCAACCGTCCATTCGCCGCTGGTCGACCAATCCCAGATCGCCTGATCTACCGGGTTGATCTGGACGCCGGGTTCGTCGCCCGGCCCTGTCCTGTCGAAGGCGTTGGCCCAGACCTTGAACCGGTCCATGTCGGGATTGTTGCCGGCTCCCTCGTCGTCGGCCATAGTACACACCACCCGGTCCACGGTCACCTTCACCCACATCTGCATCTTCCACTGCTGCCAGTCCTTCGCTGCGTACTCCTCAAGCAGCAGATTGGCGCCAGCAGTGGTGCCCCCGGATTCGACGGACCAGCATTGACTGTTCTGCTTGTTGACTATCTCATAGCAGCCCGCCCCGAGTGACACGAATTCCCACTTCTGGTCGTCGCCGCCAGTCGAATTCCATTGCTGGAGGTTGGTTCCGGTGTAACCCAGATACCTACCGCTGTTCCTGGATACGATGTTGAAGTAGCCATCCCCCACTGGCCTCAGCTCCCATTTTTGGCTCGCGACGTCGGAGTAGGGACTCTGCGAAACCAAAGCGCCTTCCGCTGCGCTGCCTCCGGTGACTTCCGCCACCAGGCCGCTGTGCTTCGCCGAAAAGACGTAGGTGTCAGTGAGTAGCGCAGGGTAGGTGTCAGGCGCCTGCAGAACCCATTTCTGCATGCTCGTTCCTTTGAAAGTGGCTTGACGGATGTTGGCCAGATCAGACGCACTAGTCTCTATTTCGAGGCACTTACCGCTGTGCCTGGCGGTGATGCTGAAGTAGCCGTCCGCCAATGGTTCAATCCGCCACTTCTGGTTGTCGGAATCCGCCCACGCGTTCTGTTGGACGTTGACCAACTCCTCCGTTCTGCTGTTGGCCACCTCCAGTACTTTGCCGCTGCCCTTGTTGATGATCTTGTAGTATCCGTCACCAAGGTAGTCCAGTGTCCATATCTGACTGTCGCCACCCTGGTAGAGATATTGAGCCACGTTGGCTCCATTGTCGGCACTGGCGCCCTGCACTGAGATGCACTTGTTACTGAACGCGGACGTGATAACGTTATAGCCCTCTGCCACTGTAGGAGGCAGTGGGAGGGAGAGTGACCGCGTTGCAGTCTTGCCACGGTCGTTGGTGGCCTCGATCACCTCCTGTGCTGTGACGGTGTAGCCGGGCAATTGGATGGTGTATATGCCCGCCCCTCCGCTTATAAGAGTCATCTCTTCGCCGGTAGCGTCCAGACTGGACTTGAACAGGACCTTGCTGACATCAAAGTCGTCCACTACACAGGCCGCGGCCAACACGGAGCCTTCCTGCTCTTCGGCGTAGACCCAGACGATGTCCGGCGTGTCATTTCCGGACGGGGCCTTGATGTTGATGTCCCACCCGGCATCAAGGACGACGTCAAGGAGGTCATCCCCGGCTTCACCACTGAGCTGCGAGATCACGTTTCCTATGGCGTTCTGAGAGAAACCGAAGCGCCAGTAGCCTACAGGCTCTCCCATGATTTCGGTTCCGTTGTCGGTCTCAGTGCAGCCGACTGTCCAGGAAAGCGCTTCTCTGAGGGTGACCTGGGGACCGTCCTTGGACTTGGCAAAGACCCGATAAGTCTTCACGTTGCCATTGCCCAGATCCACAGACAGCCGCGAGCACACACCGTCCATGCGCGGCTGGTATTCGGCCCAGGTATCCACCAATTGCCAGTGTCCTTCGCTGTCCTGCTCCAGCACGCCGGCCTCTATCTGCGGCACATCTATAAAGAGCGGGACACCCAACTGGATGGACCTCAGTTCGTCCATGGTGAGGACGATCTCGTACTCGGCTTCATCACCCACCACCCATTCGCTGGCTTCGGGAAAAGTCTTGTTGACTGCCAGGACGTTAATTTTGGAGTCCTCCGGCAGTTTGTAGGTGACAATGGTCTTGTCTTCCAGCATCAGGGCTATCGTAGGGATGATATTCTGAGCGGCGGCAGTGCCGCGGTTCTCGAATCTCAGTCGGAGCTTGACCTTTGCTGCTTGAGTGGGGTCTGTGGTTGTGGCCTCTGTCCAGTCTTGCTGAGAGAAACCCGATGTTGAGTTGGTTGTCTGGTGTCGGCTGCCGATCTTGCCGCCAATCGTGGATGATACACTGACCTTGGCGCCTTCAAACGCTCCCTTTATGCCGATATTGGCCTCGACGCTGGTGGTGATGCTCCAACTGGTTTCCATGCTCAGTTCGTTGGTCACCTCGTTGCTCCACGCGCTCTGCGCGCTACCGCCTGAGGAACTCTGGATAGTGGCCTTTGGTATGACGTCGTAGCTGCTCATGGAAGCGTAGATGTCAGGGTAGGCGGGCACGAGAGGATGATTTCCCGGCGCCGCCACCGAGGTGTCCATCTTCACTCCGGAGACCTCCATGCCGTCGCCGTACGGGTCCTGGTCGGTGGAAAACTGCGTGGGGTCCGTGCGATAGTAGGTCACGTTATCGGTGCCGTTCCATTTCACGAATTCCCCGTCCTTCCAGTAGTAGCCGGCGACTTCCAGCCCATTCAGTACTCCGTCACCATCAGAGTCCTTGGACGGATCCAGCCCGGAACTCTTCTTGCCGCATCCGGTGAGGACTGAGACTACCAGAAGAACCGATAGCGCGAAAAGCACGAAACGTTTCACTATGCCCCCTTCAGTGGCGCGCCCATCCCGTGCCGAATGTCAGTGGGGAGGGTGCTTGGATTTCGCCCAATTGTAGCACCGGCAGCACGATGCAACAAATGCTGTCTAGTGTTCTTCCTGAGGCGACGCGTCTCAGGAGGCCCTCTGTTGGTCAGGGTAGAATCAGCATCGCGTCGCCGAAGCTGTAGAAGCGGTAGCGCTCTCGGATGGCTTCCTGGTAGGCCCGCTTGATCAATTCGTTCCCGCTGAACGCGGACACCATCATCAGCAAAGTCGAGCGGGGCAGGTGGAAGTTGGTGACCATGACATCCACCAGACGGAAGCGGTGCCCCGGCAGGATGAACAAGTCCACCCAGCCTCGAAAGGGTTGCACCCCCTCAGATGACTCAGAGGCCAGAGCGGCCTGCTCCAGTAGCCTCACGGCTGTGGTCCCCACACACACAATGCGACGGCAATCATGTCTGGCCTTCGTCAGCCTGGCAGCCGCATTCTCGCTCAGCACCCCATACTCATGGTGTATGTGGTGTTGCCGCGGGTCTTCCTTACGAATCGGTCGGAAGGTGTCCAGTCCCACGTGTAGCGTGACAAACACCAGGTCTATGCCCATCCCCTTGATTTGGTCTAGCAGGCCCGGCGTGAAGTGCAGCCCGGCCGTGGGCGCGGCGACACTGCCCTTCTCCCTGGAGTAAACCGTTTGATAGCGCTCGCGTTCGCCGCGGTAGTCATGGATGTACGGCGGTAGAGGGATCTGTCCTAGGTCATCCACAACAGCCTCATCGGCAAAGCGGACGATGCGGACTCCTTCCTCCTTCCGCTCCAGGACCTCAACGAGAGCGGTCTTCCCTTTCGATCCCGGCTGGGTACTCTCCAACTCCACCTTGTCGCCCACCGCGATCCTCTTTGATGGTTTGACCAGGGCCTCCCAAAGCCCCGGCTCCAGGCGGCGCAACAGGAGGATCTCCACCTTGCCCCCGGTGCCCTTCTGGCCCTTTAGGCGGGCCGGAATGACGCGGGTGTCGTTCAGCACCAGAACGTCGCCCGGCTGCAGAAACTCGATGATATCGGAAAACCGATGATGCTCGATGGAGCTATCGCTGCGGCGCACCACCATGAGGCGGGACTGGTCGCGCGGCTCCGCCGGCGTCTGGGCAATGAATTCAGGCGGTAACGAGTAGTCAAAGTCACTCGTTCTCAATGCTCTTCAACCCCCTGGCCCCCACTCTTGGGGGTAGGAGAAGAGGGGATGGGGGACACCCCCAAACCCCCGGCAAAGGGACTATGTCCCTCTGCACTCCCTGATGGTTCGGGCGAAACGCAGATTCCTCGTGATGTGTCGACATTGGAGGAACCACCAAGCCTGTCTTCAACAAAGAGGATTTGGCTGCGGTGATGGAGAAGCATGTTGGCCTCTGACTAGAACAAACCCCGCACGTGTCCCGTCTCCACGTCGACGTCGATCCGGCGGAATGCCGGATCAGAGACCGTGCCCGGCATGAGGCTGATCTTATCGGTCACGGGGCACACGAACCGGGCGCCGGTGTAGACCAGCACGTCTTTGATAGGCAGCGTCCAACCCTTCGGCACGCCCTTGACGTCCGGATCGTGCGTCAGGCTGAAATGCGTCTTGACCATGACGGTGGAGTAGTCATCGTACTTATGCTCCGCCTCTAGTGCCCTGGCCTTGTCCTCCGAGTCGAACTTCCAGTCTACGCCGTCGGCCCCGTAGACCACTCGCGCTATCCTGCGCACCCTGTCCCGCAGCTTCATCTCCAGCGGGTAGAGATGGCGGAACGTCCCCTTCTCGTTGCACGCTTCAATAACCGCCTCGGTCAGTTCCTGTACGCCCTCCCCTCCGTGGGCGAAGTGCCTGGACACGGCACAGCGGGCCCCGGTAGCTTCGGCAGACCGGCGGATCATGTCGAACTCAGCCTCGGTGTCGTTAGGGTAGGCGTTAATGCATACGACGGGCCTCAGCCCCGATCTCATGATCACGCCGATGTGGTGCAGCATGTTGGGGAGGCCGTTCTCCAGTAGCTTCAGGTCTTCTTTCTCGTATGCGGGAGGCAAGTGCGGCAAGCCCGGTACTACCTTCGGCCCGCCTCCGTGCATCTTCAGCGCCCGTGTGGTGACCACGAGCACCGAGGCGCTGGGGGTCAGCCCGCTCAAGCGGCACTTCACATTCCAGAACTTCTCGAAGCCGATGTCCGCGCCGAAGCCGCTCTCCGTGACATGGTAGTCGAACATCTTCAGGCCGATGCGGTCGGCGATTATGGACGATTGTCCCAGCGCAATGTTGGCAAAGGGGCCGGTGTGGACCATGACCGGTTGGTACTCGATCGTTGAGCAAAGCGTGGGATTGATGGCGCTGCGCATCCAGGCCGTCATGGCTCCGGCCACTTCCAGGTCGCTTGTGGTGATCTGATGGCCCCACTTGTCATAGGCCACGGTGATCTCCCCGATTCTCTGGCGGAGGTCCTTAAGGTCCCGGACGATGGAGAGAATGGCCATGACCTCGGAACTGGGGGCGATACCGAAACGCGACTGCATGGCGTAGCCATCCATGCGGGTGCCCATCCCGATGACGATGTTGCGCAGGCTCTGGGCGCAAAAGTCCAAAATCCAGCCCATCTCCACGCGGGTGGGATCGATGTCCAGCCGGCGCATGCGGCTCAGCCTAGCCAGTTGCTCGTCGGTGTAGTTGCGCTCGTGCTGCATCCTGGCGGTGAGCGCCACCATAGCCAGGTTGTGGGCATTGGTAATGTCATTAATGTCGCCGGTCAAGCCCATGGAGAACTCGGCCATGGGAATCAGCAGGGCATTGCCGCCGCCGGCAGCTGTGCCCTTCACGTTCATGGTCGGCCCGCCGGACGGCTGCCGGATGGCCCCGCCGACGTTGAGGCCTCTCTTCCCGAGACCTTCAATGAGACCGAGCGTGGTGGTGGTCTTTCCCTCTCCGAGTGGGGTAGGCGTTATCGCGGTGACTTCAATATAGTTGCCGTCCGGACGGTCAGCGAGGCGGTTCATGATCTTGATAAAATCGAGCTTGGAGACCCGGCCGTAAGGGATGAGCTCGTCGTTGGCTAGGCCCAATCTCTCCCGCCACTCGTCCGGTGTCGGCAGCCTCTTCTCTGCCGCCTCGGCGATCTCCCATGTCTTCATCTTGGTGGTGTCGTAGGGCATAGAGTCCTCCTCGGCTGGTGCGTCTCGAGTCTCGTCGAAACTCAAGCTTGGCGCTGCGCCGCCAGGCGCATCTCGGCGGCACGGACGGTGTTTACCATGAGCATGGTTACGGTCATCGGTCCGACGCCACCGGGCACCGGCGTGATGGCTTTGGCTTTCTCCTTGACGGCATCGAAATCAACGTCGCCTACCAGCCGGAAGCCTGTCTTCTTGGTGGCGTCCGGGATACGGTTCACGCCCACGTCGATGACCACGGCCCCTTCTTTGACCATGTCAGCGGTGATGACCTTGGGGCTGCCCATGGCGGCCACCAGGATGTCGGCCTGGCGGGTGATCTGGGCCATGTTCTTGGTCCCGGTATGGCAGATGGTCACGGTGGCATTGGCGCCGGCTTTCTTCTGCACCAGAATGGCCATCAGGGGCTTTCCTACGAGGTTGCTGCGACCGCAGATGACCACATGTTTCCCTTCGGGGCTGTTCCCGCTGCGCATGAGCAATTCCTGCACGCCGTGAGGCGTGCAAGGCAGGAAGTAGGGTTCCCCGATCAGCATCCGTCCCACGTTCACAGGATGGAATCCATCCACGTCCTTCAGCGGGTCGATGGCGTTTAGGACCTTGTCCTCGCTGATGTGATTGGGCAGCGGCAGTTGGACCAGGATGCCATGGAACCTGAGGTTGCTGTTGAGCTCGGCAATCCTGCCCAGAAGCTCCTTCTCGCCGGCGTTCTCGGGATAGACCTGGGTCTCAGAGTAGATGCCCAACTCGGCGCTGGTCTTGCTTTTGCCGGAGACGTAGGAGACCGAGGCGGGATCTTCGCCGACACGGACCATGACCAAGCCCGGAGTAACGCCCTTCGCTTTGAGCTGGCCTATCCTTCCCGCCAACTCCTGGCGGATACCTTCAGCAATCCTGGTGCCGCTTATCAGCTCTGCAGACATTCTTGGCTTGTCTCCTCTCGTCTTGGACTCACGCAAGGTGGCGGCCAGATGAGTGCGGGCAAATCGAACGAATTATAGCATCGCGAAGAGAGAGGGGACAATTTGAGCCGGGCCCGGGATGTCTATCGGGGCTTGCGGTTCATGACCGATGCGCTGGCGAAATGCACATGCTCAAAGGCATGGTAGGCGTCCTTCCGGCCCCGGAAGTACCGCTGCTCGATCTCTGCCGGGCCTAAGTCCTCCTGCAGACACAGACCCAGCATCTGGAGTTCGCGCGGCAGATCGCGGGGACTGAAGCTGGCCTGCATAGGCTCGCCGGCCTCTGATGCGATGGCCTGCATCACCCGCATACGCCCGGCCGATCTCTCGGCGCTGAAGGCATCCTGATCCACGTAGTCGAAGACAACCGTACCGCCCAGGGGAGCCATTCGGGCGATCGCCCGAAGTGTGGTGAAGACGACCTCGCGCGTCAGGTAGTAGGTGCCCCCCAGCCAACTGAAGTAAGTCGGCTCCTGTGGGTTGTAGCTCGAGCGCCACAGAACATCGATGAGGCTCTGTTTGGCGAAGTCCATGGGGAGAAAATGAAGCTGCGGTGGGAACCCGCTGCCCAGCCTGGCCAGACGTCGGAGTTTTGAATCCTGTGCGTCGGGATGATCAATCTCGAAAACCTGGATGCGCTTGAGCAGATCCCGGCGCCGATAGGCGAAGGTATCCAATCCTGCTCCCAGGATGACGTACTGACGGACTCGCCGCTTGACTGCCCGCTCCAGGCAGTCCTCCGCATATCGCGATCGGCTGAGCGTGATGGGCCCGTTCTGGTTCTGGATCACGCAGGCCAGCGCCGTAGCCTGGTCTGGGCCGGTGGACGCCAGGTTCGGGTTGACGACCTTGATCAGCCCAGCAAGGGCCTGTTCAAGGAGGGAGCGTTCCTCCTCCGCAAGCATCCGGCCTGCCAGAGCATCATTGAATATCTTCGGTGAATCGTGCGTGCTGTGGTAGGCCCGGGAATAGGCCGTGACCAAAGCATTGATGCTGAGTCGGCCTGGTTCCATGTTTGCCCCCCTCGGCGCCCGTGATCCAATCGGGCCTTTTGCGTCCCCTGTCTGAATCTTATGTTACCTTCACTGACGATGTCAAGCAGCAGGTCAGGTCGCTGATCTGACACCCACGCGGGTTTGCGCTACGTCCGCGTGATGGCGATCCAGTCCCTCAATCCTCTTTTCTCATCCCCCAAGAATGAGAATTTGGGGGGCTGTGAAGGAACCTTGACTCTGCATCACGTCCAGTCGTATGCTTCGCCCAGCGATTGCAGACATGAAAGGGATTATCAGCCTTGAATGAGATGAGACTCAAGAGGAGCACCCGACATGCCAAGATCACAGGTGACTTCGGCGAGACCCTCGTTCTCTATTGGCTCTCTAAGTACGGGTTCGAGTGCGCACTGGTTGACCACACAGGAATAGATATCATCGCCCGAAATCCGCACACGAAGGAGGTCATGGGCATCTCTGTCAAAAGCCGTAGCAGGAGAGAAGGAACGGAGCTAGAGGGTGTCAATGTTCCAAATGGCGACTTCGACAAGGCTAAAGTTGCGTGCGAAGCCTTTGGGTGTGAGCCTTACTTCGCTATTGTTGTGGACGCAGGAAACCTAATTCAGGGATTCATCTTGCCAATGGACAGGTTGCTTGCGCTCTTTCCAAAAGGAAAGACCGTCTCCGTATGGAAGATGACGGAGCCATACCTTGACCGATATGCGAAGTACCCTGATATTTGTTCATTCGAATGCCGGACCGAAACGAAGAAGTGGTGGGGCTAACAGGTCACTCCAGCCTTATAGGTCAGGTCAGGTACCGGACACTCACCATAGGCGCATGACCTTTCAAACACTCTCCCCAGCCTTTCTGGACACGACAACGCCCTTCCACCTATAATTGACGTATCGATGGCTGCCAAGTTCCAGTTGATCCCCGGTGGCACTGTAACAACTCCCATGGGGTTTTCTGCTGGTGCCGCCCACGCTGGGATCAAGACCAGGGGCGACCGCGTTCTTGACCTAGGCATTCTCTATTCGGAGGTGTCCTGCGCAGTAGCCGGTGTTCTCACCACCAACAAGGTTAAGGCGGCTCCGGTGGTGGTGTGCCAGGAGAGACTGCCGGTCAAGAAAGCCAGGGCTATCGTGGTCAACTCGGGCTGTGCTAATGCCTGCACGAGTGAGCAGGGTCTGTCAGATGCGAAGGAGATGACCAGCCTGGTGGCCAAGAAGCTGGGCATACCGGTGGCCGAGGTGTTCGTGGCCAGCACCGGCGTGATCGGCGTTCCCCTGCCCATGACGCGCGTGCGCACCGGCATCGACCGCATCGTCCTATCGAGGGATGGTGGCCACCAACTGGCCCGGGCCATACTGACTACTGACACGAACCCGAAGCAGATCGCTTTCAGCACCAAGGTGGGCAACACTAAGATCACCGTGGGGGGCATCGCCAAGGGAGCGGGGATGATCTTCCCCAACATGGCCACGCTGCTCTGCTTCCTGACCACCGACGCGAAGCTGGATCCGAGGCTGGCGGAGTGGGCGCTGCGGGGAGCCGTGGACGCTTCGTTCAACATGATTTCTGTGGACAATGACACCAGCACCAATGACACAGTTCTGCTGATGGCCAGCGGGTTGGCTGGCAACCAGCCCATTAAGGACGGAAGCGCCGAGGCCGAGGCCTTCAAGGCGGTCCTTCAGGAAGTATGCGTCTATCTGGCCAAGCGCGTGGTGCGGGGTGGTGAAGGAGCGACTAGGCTGATCGAGGTCAGGGTGGAGGGAGCGGCCAGTGAAAAGGACGCTCGCCTGGCGGCCCGCGCGGTGGCCAGTTCATCACTCGTGAAGTCGGCCATACACGGGGCGGATCCCAACTGGGGCCGCATCCTGGCGGCGGTGGGGCGGAGCGGGGCGGAGATCGACCAGTCCAAAGTTGACCTCTACATGGACGAGGTCAATGTGCTGAAGGCCGGTTGCCCGGTTCAGTTTGACGTGGAGAAAGCCAGGCAGGTGTTAAAGCGGGAAGAGGTACCCGTCAGGGTGTGCCTCAACCTGGGTGGTGACACGGCGGTCGCCTGGGGCTGCGACCTGTCGGCCGACTACGTGGCCATCAACAGCGCGTACGCTACGTAGGCTCGACTGGTTTAATCTGCGTCAGTGCAAGGCCTCCCAGTTGGTCCAGTCTCAGGGTTATCGGGCACTGAACACGAACCCCTTTGATATCCACTCATGCTTCTGCTATCCTTTAAGCTCTAATTCAAACGAACCTGAGGATACGGGAAACCTTGGCTGGAACCATCGTCATCAAGCTCGGGGGCAGCACCCTCGGGAGCCACGACACCACCCTGGCCGACCTGGTGGCGCTTCAGAAGAAAGGTGTGCCAACGGTGGTCGTTCACGGTGGCGCCAACGTGGTCACGGAGTGGCTGCGCCGCATGAACATCCCCACCAGGTTCGTCAATGGCCTGCGGGTGACAGATGCCGAGACCCTGAAGGTGGTGGTGGCCATTCTGGCTGGCTTGGTGAACAAGGAGCTGGTAGCGGCCATCCAGGCCATGGGCGGCCGGGCCGTAGGACTTAGCGGCATCGACGGCGGCCTTGTTGGGGCGCAGGTGAAGGACCCGGAGATGGGCTATGTGGGCGATGTGGCCGATATCGGTCCGGCAGCGGTCAAGGCACTCTTAGACGCCGGATTCATACCGGTGATCGCACCGCTCAGCTACCAGTCGCCGCCTGAGGCGGGCGACCATAACTTCATACTAAATGTCAATGGCGATACGGTTGCCGGTCGGATTGCCGCGGCTCTCAGTGCCGAGAAGCTGATCTTCCTGACCGACGTGGCGGGAATTCTTGACGGATCGAAGAAGCTTATCCCGAAGATCTCGGTGCTGGAGGCGAAGGCGATGCTGGATTCCGGGGAGGCCTCGGGGGGGATGATCCCCAAGGTCGAGGCCTGCCTGGTGGCTTTGCCCACAGTACGGATGACGCGGATCATCGATGGCCGCGTGCCCCATGCCCTGATCAAGGAGGTAGAGGGTGGGATGGAGGGAACCACCATCGCCTGAGCATAGATGGAGTTGACAATGAGCAAGTGGCAGGAGATCGAACAGAAGTACTACATGCCGACCTTCCAGCGCATGCCCGTGGTATTGGTGCGGGGGCAGGGCGCCAGGGCGTGGGATGACAACGGCAGGGAGTACCTCGATTTCATCTGTGGCCTGGCGGTGAACAGCCTGGGGCATTGCCATCCGGTGGTGGCCCATGCGCTGGCTGAACAGGGCAAGACCCTGACCCAGACGTCGAATCTGTTCTATTCAGTTCCACAACTCCAGTTGGCTGAGCTGCTGGTGAAGAACAGTTGCTTCGACAAAGCCTTCATCTGTAACAGCGGAACTGAGGCCAACGAAGGCGCAGTGAAGCTGGCGCGGCGGTATGGCAAGCTGCATCTCGATGGAGCCTTCGAGGTGATCACGACGTTCGACTCGTTCCACGG
>JAFGCL010000113.1 GCA_016932645.1 Dehalococcoidia bacterium
GCATCATAGATGGGACCGGGAGACACATAGATCCTTCCCAGCGAATTCAATGGGACAGCCAGGAAACCTCCGAACGGTGGGCTCGCCTGCTGCAGCTTGACCAATTGATCCTTCGTGGTAACCGGAAGTCTCTCCAGGTCCTTTATGCGCCTGATTTGCCTGGGGGAAACGCCGGCGTCGTCGAATATCTTCTTCACCGCGGGAGCGTGCCGGTAGGCATAGTTAACCTGCTTGGCCAACCGGCCGCCGAGCCACTCTTCCCTCTCTGCCAGAGGCATCCTCTCTTTCAAATCGTCACACAGAGCCGCCAATTGCCTTGCATTCATGCGACGCAACATGGTCTACCTCCAACAGTACCTTCCATCATGCTGAAGCCCTTGCCACTTACCCCGGTTCCATAACCGCACTCTCCCCTCAGCCAAGAGGTGCGATGGGGGAGCCACTGGCTGCAACCCCATCGCACCGAGCAAATAGGGGGGTCAGCGTTTGGCCTTTCCTTTCCGAGGCGTCTTCGCCTTTCCCTTCTCGGGCTCAATTGTGTACTCCCACATGCAGTCGACGCCCTCCACCTTTCTCGTGTAAGGAGCATCGTAGGGCGGAATCACCAGCGGTCGGCACTTCACATTGGGGATGACCGCCTTCCCAGTCATGCCGAACATAGGGATGTCCCAATCACGGCACATCACCCTGACGAACTCCATGTCTCCCTTGTCTCTGTAGACGCGCATGGGCTTGCACCTGGTCACCTTTACTATTCCCACCGTCGGGCTCTTCAGTTCCACCTCGAAGTCATACAGATAGGGGCATCCGCCAGCGGCGGGGTGAAACTGCGTCACTTTCAGTATGGCTGCCATGTCTTTGGCCTCGTGCCCCAGCGCCTGCAGGGTCCGTAGCGCAGTAGGAGGGATATTCCTCAGCCACACCTCCTTGTCCATCTCGCGGGCGACCTCCTGCCCATACTTCTGGGCTACGGCGTCATACCAGTGGCCGTCCATCTGTTGGTACGCTCTCGCGAACTGACCTGCCAGCTTGACCAGCGTGTCATGGTCAAGGTCCTCGAGGTGAAATACGGGTTGTACTTTGCCGCCATAGTTCTTTACTGCTCTTGCCATTCAAACCGCCTTTCTCCGAATGCCAAGAGGAGACATGCCCGGCTCGCAGCGGCCTCCAGATCGCCTGCAACGAGGCAAGCGAATTCCCCCCTTGGTTTCCTGAGAGCTGAAAATACGCCGTGAACCGAGCGTTGTCTGTCAGCATAACCCTGAATATCGTGTAGGTGAATCCCCTACAAAGAGGTTTGGCCCGGACTTGACAACGCCCAAATAGAGATGAGATAAGGAGATTGGCTACAAGACGCGTCCCCGGATTCGCCAGTGAGTATCTCAACGCATGATACGCTACGTTGCCATGCATCGGAGGGGTGGCCCCCTGCACGCGCTTGACGAGAAGCCGTCTGCGCGGGGCAGGAGGGTGGAGAAGAAGCAGGGCCACAGCCCCAGGGCTGGATCTGCGCGCCGGCAAGTCAGAAGCCGGCCCAAGAAGAACGTCCTGCGAGGACGAGAGAGTCTCTATCGCCTGCTGGCCGAGAATGTGTCAGATGTCATATGGGTGAGCGATCTGAAGGCGAATCTGGTTTATATCAGTCCTTCCGTAGAGCGGCAAATAGGCTACTCCGCTGAGGAGATCATGAGCCACCCGCTGACGGTCACCACCAAGAGACATCTGCGTCAGGCCATTCAGAAAGCGCTGAGCTACGTCGACCCTGACCGGCACCGGAAGGGCAACAGCGCCAGGCCGTTCCGAATGGCCGTCACCCGCAAGAATGGGGCCGTAGTCTGGACTGAGACCTACATGAGCGTGCTCAAAGATCAGAAGGGCCAGCCTGTCGGTATCGTGGGCGCTGTGCGGGACATAACGGAGCGCAAAACGTATGAACAGGCGCTGGAGAACTCCGAGTCCCAACTGAGGCTACTTTCGCAACGAGTCCTTCAGGTTCAGGAAGACGAGCGTGCCCGCATCGCGCGTGACCTGCACGATCAACTGGGGCAAGAACTGGTGTACCTCAGAATCAAGGCCCAATCCCTCGTAGAGCAGGCGGGAAGTTCATCAAACGCCAATGAAGCCATGATGGAACTGGTAGACCTGATTGACAGAGCAAGATCCACCTCACATCGAATCGCCGAGAGCGTGAGCCCCCCCATACTGGATGACATGGGCTTGGTCAGGGCAGTACGTTTGTGTGCCGCGGAGTTCTCGAGGCATTCCTCAATCCCCTGCTACGTTGACGTCGACACTGGCAACCTATGCGTGCCGATGGAGTTAGCAACGGCGGCCTACCGTATACTCCAGGAAGCGCTGACGAACATCTCGAAACATGCCAAGGCATCAGAGGTACACGTCAATATCAGAAAGACGCGCAAGACGCTTGTTCTCAAGATATCCGACAACGGGGTTGGTCTGGATAGCACGGTAGCTGACCGGAGTTCGCTGGGAATCGTAGGTATGAGGGAAAGAGCCCGCCTGGCCGGAGGCTCAGTCGAAATAAACAACCGTCCCTCTGGCGGGGTTCAAGTGGAGGCGCGTCTGCCGCTCGATAGCAGTCAGGACAATACCCGAAAAGCAGCTTAGGCAGGCCATGTAAACCCGAATCCGCCGGACGCGCGGCCCACAGGGCACGGTGAAGAGGAGCCATGATCAGAGTCCTGCTGGCAGACGATCACAACCTGGTTCGCGCCGGCATGAAGAGCCTGCTGGAGAAGAGCCCGGACATACGAGTGGTCGCCGAGGCTTCAGATGGACTGGAGGCCGTAGCCCAGTTCAAGGCGCTGAGACCGGACGTTGTAATCCTAGACATCTCCATGCCAAACATGGATGGCTCGGAGGCCACCAAGTACATCCTTTCCATCGACCAGGGCGCAGCCATTCTCATACTAACGATGTACCTCGAGAGACAGTATGCCGTCAGGGCAATAAGAGCCGGCGCCCTGGGATACATCACCAAGAGTGTTTCGATTTCTGAATTGCACGCGGCAGTCCGCAATGTGGCGCTCAAGAAGCGGTTCCTGATGGAAGAGGGGCTGGATGCCCTGACCAGCCGACTAACTTCTCGCCGCTCCGAGGTCGACCTTGTGGACAGTCTGTCCGACCGAGAACTGCAAATACTGTGCCTGATAGCTCGCGGCCGCAAGGTCAAGGAGATATCGCAGGAGCTTGACGTCAGGACCAAGACCGTTGAGACCTACAGGTCACGTATCCTGCGGAAGCTGGGCCTGCACAACAACGCGGAACTCTGCCGGTTTGCCTTCGAAAACGCCCTGCTCGATGGCTAGCGCAATTACCTCTGGCGAGACTCAGTAGCCCCACTCAACTCCCGAGTCATCCCATCTATCCTCTCGGCCTCCACGCCGTTCGTTTAGGTTGTGCGTTGCCTTTTGCCAGCCATCGCCGCGTTGACGAAATCTACAATGTCCTGTGTCATCGCGCCCGGGCGGAAGATAGCCTGGATTCCCATCTTCTTCAGTACCGGCACATCTTCTTCCGGTATGATGCCGCCGGCGACGATGAGGATATGGTTGAGCCCTTTCTGTTTCAGCCCGTCCACAATCAGCGGGAAGAGCTCCATGTGCGCCCCGGAGAGAATGCTGAGCCCGACCACGTCAACGTCCTCCTGCAGGGCAGCCTCAACTATCATTTCAGGTGACTGGCGAAGCCCGGTGTAGATCACCTCCATGCCGGCTTCACGCAGTGCCCGAGCAATCACCTTGGCTCCGCGGTCATGGCCGTCCAAGCCGGGCTTGGCCACCAGAACCCGGATTTTCTCCTGCTTCACTTTGTTACTCATGTCTTTCTCTCCTGGACGGCGTCAGCCGATCAATTGTCTGGCTATGGTCATGCGCTGCATCTCGGACGTTCCTTCATAGATCTCCGTTATCTTGGCATCTCTGAAATACCTCTCGACGGGGTAGTCCTTGATGTACCCATATCCGCCGTGGATCTGGACAGCCTTCGTCGTGATGTGCATGGCCGCTTCAGCTGCAAAAAGCTTCGCCATGGCCGCCTCCTTCAGATACGGCAAACCCTGGTTCTTTAGGAAGGCCGCGCGGTACGCCAGAAGGCGGGCCGCATCAACCTGAGTTGCCATGTCCGCCAGCATCCATTGGACAGCCTGGAAACCGGAGATGGTCCGCCCGAACTGCTGACGGTCCTGGGCGTAGGCTAGAGAGGCTTCCAATGCAGCACGCGCGATGCCGACGGCCTGCGCCGCCACATTGATGCGGCTGGCATCTATGGCGCCCATGGCTACTCTGAAGCCACCACCCTCCTCCCCGAGCCGGTTCCCCACAGGCACCTGGCAGTTCTGGAAAACGAGCTCCGCTGTGGAAGATCCCCTGACCCCAAGCTTGCGCTCCTTCTTCCCCACCGAGAATCCCGGAGTTCCCTTTTCCACTATGAGAGCAACGATGCCCTTATGGCGAAGCGACTTGTCCGCGGTGGCAAAGACCACTGCAACATCAGCCTCGGCCCCATTGGTTATGAATGTCTTCGTCCCATCCACAACGTAGTGGTCATTGCGGAGCGTAGCGGTGGTCTGTATGGCCGCAGCGTCGCTGCCCGCCCCAGGCTCCGTGAGGCCAAAACACGCCAGTTTCTGCCCCTTTGCCAGCGGCACCACATAGCGCCTCTTCTGTTCCTCCGTGCCAAACATGTGTATGGGGTAGCAGGCCAGTGATAGAGAAGCCAAGTAGATGGTGCAGGTGCTGGCGCAGGCCCGAGCTATCTCCTCCGTGGCGATGACCAGGTGAATGCTGTCGCCCCCGCTACCTCCATATGCCTCTGGTATGGAGATGCCCATCAGCCCGAGTTCCGCCATCTTGCGTACGTTCTCAGATGGGAACCGCTCCTCCTCGTCCACCTGGGCCGCCACCGGCTGCAGCTCATTGGTGGCGAAATCCCTCACCATGCGCTGGAATATCTGCTGGTCCTCAGTCAATCCGAAGTCCATCAGCCACCTCCCGTCGCCTCGCTCTAGGCTACAAGCAACTCTGTGTGCTCTCCGAAGACCCCTCGAAGAACGCCGCACATCTCCCCCAGGGTAGCGTAGGCCCGCACTGCGTCGAGAATGTATGGCATCAGGTTGGCATCCCCCTTGGCCGCGTCATGCAGTTCATTGAGCCGGCGGGTGACCTCCCGGTTGTCCCTCTCCCGCCTGACCTGGTTCAGCCTGTCCAGATGCCGTTGCTGCCCTTTGGCCACGTCCGTCAGCAGGGGGATTTCGACCGGCTCATCGAGCACGTATTCATTGACGCCCACCATTACGCGCTCCTTCGATTCGATTTCCTGCTGATAGCGATAGGCAGCCTGGGCGATCTCCCTCTGGAAGAACCCTTTGTCAATACCAGCTACGACTCCTCCCAGAGCATCGATCTTCCGGAAGTACTCCCGGGCGGCATGTTCCATCTCGTTGGTGAGCGACTCCACCATGAAACTGCCCCCCAGTGGATCGACGGAGTTGGTTACCCCGCTTTCATGGGCTATGATCTGCTGGGTGCGCAAGGCTATGCGCACGGCCTTCTCTGACGGCAACGCCATGGCCTCATCCATAGAGTTGGTATGCAGTGACTGTGTTCCTCCCAGGACTGCCGCCAGCGCCTGGATAGTCGTGCGCACGATGTTGTTCTCCGGCTGCTGTTCAGTGAGGCTGCACCCCGCCGTCTGCGTGTGGAACCTCATCCAGCAACTTCGGTCTTTCTTGGCCTTGAAGCGCTCCTTCATCTCACGCGCCCATATGCGGCGCGCCGCCCGGAACTTGGCAATCTCCTCAAAGAAGTCATTGTGGCAATTGAAGAAGAAACTCAACCTGGGTACAAAATCGTCTACATCCAGGCCACGCTTGAGGCCCAACTCCACGTAGGTGAACCCATCAGCCAGCGTGAAGGCCAGTTCCTGCTGAGCTGTGGCGCCTGCTTCCCGAATGTGGTAGCCACTGATGCTGATAGTGTTCCACAGTGGCATGTACTTGGTGCCGAACTCGATGGTATCGGCCACCAGCCGCAGCGACGGCTCCGGCGGGTAAATGTAGGATGCCTGGGCAATATACTCCTTCAGTATGTCGTTCTGAATGGTGCCGCCCAGCTTCGCCATGGGTATGCCCTTCTTCTCTGCCGTCACGATGTACATAGCCCAGATGATGGCAGCCGGGCCGTTGATGGTCATCGAGGTGGTCACCCTGTCCTGTGGTATGCCGTCGAAGAGGATCTCCATGTCACGTAGCGAAGATATGGCCACGCCGCACTTGCCGAACTCCCCCCTGGCCTCTTTCGCGTCCGTGTCGTAGCCAACCAGCGTGGCATAGTCGAAGGCGGTGCTGAGTCCGGTCTCACCGTGGCTGAGGAGGTATCTGAAGCGCGCATTGGTCTCTTCAGCCGTACCGAAGCCGGAGAACATGCGCATGGTCCACAGTCGACCTCTGTAGCCGGTGGGATGAATGGCTCTGGTAAACGGATACGTGTTGGGCAAGCCCAAGTCGTTGAGATATGACAGTTTTCTCACATCCAAGGGCGTATAAACGCGTTTCACCGACATGCCCGAAACGGTGGTGAACCTCGGCAGTCTCTCGGCGGCATCCTTCAGGGCTCCATCAGCAACTGACGCCTGTCGGTCAAGCTCCTCCAACTCCTTCTCGTCGAATAGATGATGGCTCTCCAAGGTCACTCCTTTCCGTCCGCTCCAGTCACGCGTCCTCTCGGAAGTCGGCTATGAACATGAAGCAGAGTGAGAGTCTAGTTGCATGACGAGTCTCTTGACAGTTTAATACGCAGGGCATCTCAACTCAGGCCCAAGACATCGCGCGGCCGATGCACCCTAACCCAAGAGGTGGCGTCCCTGCCGAGACTCGAACTCGGAACCTACTGCTTAGAAGGCAGTTGCTCTGTCCAATTGAGCTACAGGGACCAACTGGCCGTTTGATTGCCCAAGCTTAACACGATTCACCCGCCGAATCCGCCAGCCCATTGACCCCCACGGGATTTCTTCGCGTTCATTTTAACACCTCACTCATGCCTCAACAAGTTCAGGGCGCTCCCGGTTGGCAGAAGTCTCGTGATCACAATCGAGGAGGTTTGAAGATGCAGAGCGAAGCGCACACCAGCCGGAATGACGCGCTTGACCCGACTATCGCTGCGACCCCAATGCCGCCGCCAGCTCAGTCCCATGCTCATCAAGCCATTTTTTGTGTTCACGCCATGAGGGACACTGAACGGCCACCAACTCCCAGAATCTCTTCGTGTGGTTCATCTCCCTCAAGTGCGCCACCTCATGAATCACGACGTAGTCAACCACGGGCTCCGGCGCCATGATCAGCCGCCAGTTGAAGCTGAGCGTGCCTCTGTGCGAGCAACTGCCCCAGCGCGTCCTCTGTCCCCGTATCGAAAACCTGGTGTACGTGACGCCAAACGCCCTGGCGAATTCGTCTGCTTTGCGCTCCAGCAAACTGGCGGCCTGACCTCGATACCATCCCTCGACCAGAGAGGCCAGCCCATCCTCCCCTGATTCAAGACCGACTAGCAAGGCGTTTTCCCTCACTTCGATGCGCCCGGCGGTGCCGATGCCCCACCAGGAAACCAACCGCAGGTCACGCCCCAGATAGGGTACCGTGCCGCCGAACTCCAATTCCCCCTCTTGCGACGACTGGAGTGCCCTGACATACGTGTCATACTTATCCAGTATCCACCGGGTCTTCGCCGCCAGCATCTCATCCACCAGTTTCATCTTGCAGTTCCTCGGGATGACGACTGCCAAACCAGTCCCGTTCCTGATCTCGATCCGCATTCGCCTAGCCTGTGAACTGCGCTTGACGACGTAGGGAATGAGGCGTCCGCCAAGGCAGGCTTGGCGTTCGGCTACAATGACCGGGCGGGAACGATGTGCCATAATCCTCGGGTTTGTCCGGTTACTATCGCTTCAGAAACAGGTACGCGTCCCAGCCCAAAACGCAGAAGGTGGTCACGATGACTGCAGCAATCAGGACGCCCAGGAATATCGCCAGCAAGGCCCGCTTGTACTCGATACCCATCAGATACGCCAGCACCGAGCCGGTCCAGGCGCCTGTTATGGGCAGCGGAATCCCCACGAATACCGTCAGCCCAACCCAACCATACTTCTCCACCAGACCGCCCCTGCGGCGGGTGTACCTGAAGAACCACTCGACGAGCCTCTTGATCCAGGCCACCTTGCTGACCAGCTTCACTACGGGGTCAAACAGCAGCAGCAAGAAGGGGATAGGGAGCATATTCCCCACCACCGCAACGAGAACGGCCCAGTACCACTCGAAGTCATAGCGGAAATAGGCCACAGGGATGCCACCCCGAAGCTCAGATATGGGAGTGGCGGAAATCAGAATGACATTCAGAACTTCTGTCAGTTCCACCCTTGGGCTTTCCTTCGCAAAACCAAGCCAGACGTCCTACGTGGTACTGATGTGAAGCCACTCAAGTATGTAGCCCATCCCCCAGTGCCCCAGGTAGGCCACATATGTGGCCTTCACAATCTTCCCGGCAGCCGACGCCAGGTAGTACTTCCAGGGCGCCATCCGCGTCGCTCCGGCCGTCGCACCAAACAACATGTAGAAAGGGTTGAAGATGGCGGAGGCCAGGAACACCGTCACGTATCCCCTCTTCCCCATCCAGCCGTCTATGCGCGTGTAAATCTTGTGGAACGCACGCTGGACCCTCCCGCCGCCTGTTGGCTCCTTCAGGTAGGACTCACCGCCGCGCCCCATTATGTACCCGGTGAACCCGCCCAGCGCCTCCCCCAACCCAGCCACGATGCCCACCACGAAAGGGAACTGCACTATGCCGCCGAGGGCAAATACTACCGGCACCCCCGGAACGTATACGATGACCGTGGCCCCGGCCATGAAGTTGACCACGAAGGCGATGATGTAGATGTATTTCTCATACTGCTCAATGTTGTCCTTAATGTACTCGAGGTCATTCCTGAAAACGGCGGCGAGGACGCCGATAGCGATTATGAGAAGCGCCGACAGCAGAACCAGGCGCCAGCCATTCTTGCGGGGCGTCGC
>JAFGCL010000114.1 GCA_016932645.1 Dehalococcoidia bacterium
GATCGATATTATATCACCGTCACGAACGGCGGCGATAGGCCCGCGCGCTGCGGCCTCCGGCGACACGTGCCCGATGGCCGATCCGCGCGTGGCCCCCGAGAAGCGGCCGTCGGTGATCAGCGCCACCTTGCTGTCCATGCCCATGCCGCTCAGCATGGAAGTCGGCGTGAGCATCTCCGGCATACCCGGGCCGCCCCGCGGCCCCTCATAGCGTATCACCACCACCTGGCCGGCCTTGATGGCCCCCTTCATGATGGCCCTGGTGGCCTCGTCCTCCGAGTTGAATACCCTGGCCGGCCCGCGGTGCACCATCATGTCCGGCGCCACGGCCGCGCTCTTCACCACCGCCCCCTCTGGAGCCAGATTCCCAAAAAGCACCGAGAGCCCGCCCCGCGGAGAATACGGTGCGGAAGCATGATGAATGACGTCTGCATTCTGGTTCCTGGCCGCGGCCAACTCCTCGGCCAGAGACAGGCCGGAGACTCTCTTGGCCTTCAGGTCCAGATGCTTCTTCACTTCCTTCATGACAGCCGGTATGCCGCCGGCGCGGTCGAGGTCCTCGATGCGATACTCTCCCGAAGGGCTGATCTTGCACAGGTGCGGCGTCTTCCGGCTTATCTCATCGACTGTATGCAGAGAGAATTCAACGCCAGCCTCATGAGCGATGGCCATGAGATGCAGGATGGAGTTGGTGCTGCCGCCCAGGGCCGTGTCCACGACGAAGGTGTTGTAGATGGCCGCCTTATTGACGATATCCCGCGGGCAGATGCCTTCCTGAAGAAGCCTCATGACGGCCTGGCCTGCCTCACGGGCAAGTTGGACGCGCCTGGTGTCCACGGCCGGAATGGTGCCGTTGCCAGGCAGGGCCATTCCCAGGGCCTCGGTCAGGCAGTTCATGGTGTTGGCCGTGAACATGCCGGCGCAGCTCCCGCAGCCGGGGCAGGCGGCCTTCTCCAGTTCCGTGAGCTCTGCCGGGGTCATCTTCTTCTGGGCCGCTTTGCCCACGGCCATGAAGACGCTGTTGACGTCCACCGGCTGGCCATCAAGGCGGCCGGCCAGCATGGGCCCGCCGCTGATGAAGATAGCGGGGACATTGAGCCGTACCGCTGCCATCAGCATGCCCGGAATCACCTTATCGCAGTTGGGAATGAAGACCAGGGCATCAAAGGCATGCGCCTGGGCCAGTATCTCCGCCGAATCGGCTATCAGTTCACGGCTGGGCAGGCTGAAGCGCATGCCCGGATGGTTCATGGCAATCCCATCGCAGACGGCAATGGTGTTCATCTCGAAGGGCGTACCACCAGCCGCGCGCACCCCGCTCTTCACCGCCTCGGCTATGGTGTCCAGACGAATATGACCAGGGACAATCTCACTGTAGCTGTTGATGATCCCGACGAATGGCTGCTGCAGATCTTTGTCACTGCACCCCAGGGCCCGCAGGAGAGCACGATGCGGCGCCCGCTCGATCCCTTTCTTGACGACATCACTCTTCATCTGTCCTGCACCTTTCCAGAGATAATGCGTAATATGATAGCGAAACGCGAAGGTTTTGGGAAGCCGAGAGGGTCCCGACCACCTGGCCCTTGCTCGGGTACATGATAGGGGAACTGGGGGACACCCCCACGCCCCCGGCAGGAGATGCTCTCCTGCACCTCTCTGACCGAACCTGACGGCGATCATGTGGTTGGAACTTCTCGGTCCGGGATATCGTCCTAAATGACAGATGCGGTTGCCACCCTTAAATCGTTCACGCAAGGCCGCTTTGCCTAGCAGCAGAGGCAGCCCTCAAATTCACAATGAGAGGATGAAGATGCTGAGAAGAATTGTGTTCAGTATCCTGGCAGTTGTCATGGTATTCGCAGCCGGATGCAAGCAATCTAGCGACTCATCCGAAGGTGCCTGGAATCTTGTCTATGAAGCTCCGGATGACGTGTACTACAGTGCACTCTGTTTCCCCGATGAGAACAACGGCTGGGTGGTGGGCTGGTCCGGAAGGATTCTGCGCACCTCAGATGGAGGAAGCGCTTGGGAGACACTAGACAGCGGCACGACTGCCGATCTCCAGTGCGTGTGCTTCGTCGATGACCGAGCGGGGTGGATAGGGACTCGTGACGGCAAGATCGGGTGCACAACAGATAGTGGCGCATCTTGGACTTGGGAACAGCCACAAGGAGAGGCTGACAGGATCTTCATGGCCATGTGCTTCGTGGACGATTGCACTGGTTGGATCGTGGACAACCGCGGGGGAATACTGCACACGGAAGACGGCGGTGCAACCTGGCTGCCTCAGGATAGCTGTGCGGATTGGTGCATCTCTTCAGTTCAGTTCCTGGACCATGAGCAAGGATGGGCAACGGGGACAGGCGGGATCCTGCACACTTCCGATGGAGGAAGAACGTGGACCGTGAGCAAGACTGGACTCCTCCTGCACCCGCTAGTAGCCATTTCTCAAGACATATACTTCGTGGACGGCAATAGTGGCTGGATAACCACCGACATCATGGCGTCGTCTGATTTGGCAGCGTATGAAGCCGGTGCGCCTCTTTTCCACACAACGGACGGCGGCAAGACTTGGCAGGTGCAAGCCTCATTTCTGCACGAGGGGCATTTGAGCCGCGTCAGGTTCGTTGATCATAATGCAGGCTGGGTTTTGGGCTTGGACAACCTCTACTACACCCAGAACGGGGGAGGCTCTTGGAGTTCGCAACCGATCAGCGGTGGTCTCTTCGAAGACATTTCCTTCGCTGATCCCCTGCACCCATGGGTCCTGAGCTTCGAAGGGAAGGTCTATCACTACGAGACTGACTGATGAGTGACTCGGTGCGTTTGATGAGTGTAAGGGCCCCGACCTGACCTTCTCTCTCCCACGGTTTGCCTCCCCATCCTCCATCCCCTAGAATCTGTGCAAGACATGTTGTTGGCAGGGCTAGTCTCCCGGAGCTAGCCCAGATTGTGTTTGGGCACAAATCGATGAATCTGTCGTTTCTGACGAAGCTGGCGAGTGAGGCCCCGGCCTGCAGCCGCCTGATCCATGACCTCCGGCTGGGACCGGGCGAACAGGCCGCGGCAGCGCATCCGGCGGCGCAGCCGTACCTGGTGGCCGCGCTGCACCGGGAACTGGGTCTCCCGACGCTGCTCGTTGTGCCTACCGCGCTGGAAGCCCGGCAGTTCTATGAGCAACTGCTCATCTGGTGCGACAGCCAGTCCACCGTCCTGCTGCTCCCCGAAGACGGGGAAGACCGGAGAAGAGATCCCTACCACCAGCAGCAGCGGCTGAAGGTGCTGGCCGCGCTGGCCGGTACAAGCATCGAGGCGCAGCGCGGCGCGCGCAGTCCCATAGTCGTGGCGTCCGCCGCTGCCGCGGCGGCGCGGACACTGTCCCTGAATGAGTTCGCCGCCAGCTGGCACGAGGTGAAGCAGGGCGACCAGATCAACCTCATGGAGATGCTGGCCAGGTGGACCAAGATGGGATACCGCCGCGAGCACCTCGTGGAGCTGCCGGGCACCATGAGCCACCGCGGCGGAATACTGGACGTCTTCCCTCCCAACGGCGAACTGCCGGTGCGGATCGAGCTGCTGGGGAACCGGGCGGAGAGCCTTCGCCTGTTCGACCCCCAGACACAGCGCTCGCTGAGAACTGTCCCCTCCGTCGAAATCGTGGCCGCCGCCGAGACTGCCTGGCCCGCCACGGACACGCTGCTGACCTACCTGCCGAACGATGCGCTCGTGGTACAGGCAGACGCCGAAGGCATTGAGGTTGCTCTGGACGAGGTGGAGCCCGCGGCCGACGATGCGTCAGAGTCTGAAGAAGAGAAGCCCGCGGAGTCGAATCTCAGCTACTCCGAGTTCTCGGCCCAGATGACCCGTGCCAAGCATATTCTGACCCTGAGCAAGTGGTCGTTGGCTGGCAGCGACAGCGACGCGGCCCTGTTCACTTCCCTGCCCAGCTTCGGCGGCCAACTGAAGCCCTTCGTCGCCGAGACCAGGAAGCTGGTGGGGGAGGGACACCGGGTATTGATCGTCTCGCAGCAGGCGCCCCGCATCAGCGAAGCGCTCCAGGACGAAGACATCCTGGCCTCTCCGCTACTGAACGTTGAGCACCTGCCCCCGCGCGGCTCCATCACGCTTATCCACGGCTCGCTGCCCGAGGGCTGGGCCCTGCCCCGCGAGCTGGCCGTGTTCACCGACGTGGAGGTCTTCGGGTACATTAAGCAGCCACCCCCTGCCCGGCGGCCGTCGGCCCCCACCAGGGGCATCATGCTCGACTTGTCTCCGGGAGACTACGCCGTCCACATCGACCACGGCATCGCCCGCTTCCACGGGATGAAGAAAGTGCGGGTGGGCGATGTGGAGCGGGAGTACATGGGGCTGGAGTATGCCACCGGAGACATGCTCTACGTGCCCACCGACCAGGCCGACCGCGTCAGCCGCTACGTCGGCTCCAGCGGCGAACCGCCGTCTCTGAGCCGCCTGGGAACGCAGGAATGGTCCCGCGCCAAGCAGCGGGTCAGGGAATCGGCGCAGGACATGGCCCAGGACCTGCTGAAGCTCTATGCTACCCGCGAAGTTCTGCCCGGTTTCGCCTTCTCGCCGGACACCATCTGGCAGCAGGAGCTGGAGGCCTCCTTCCCATACACGGAGACTCCCGACCAGGTCGAGGCCGTGCGGCAGGTGAAGGAGGACATGGAGAAGCCCAAGCCCATGGACCGGCTGGTCTGCGGCGATGTGGGCTATGGCAAGACCGAGATCGCTCTTAGAGCGGCATTCAAGGCGGTCATGGACCAGAAGCAGGCGGCTGTCCTGGTGCCCACCACAGTCCTGGCCCAGCAGCACTACAACACCTTTTCCCAGCGGCTGGCCAAGTTCCCCATCAAGGTGGAGATGCTCAGCCGGTTCCGTTCCAATCAGGAGATGGAAGCCGCCATCGAAGGCCTCAAGAACGGCAGCGTCGACATCGTCATCGGCACGCACCGTCTGCTGCAGAAGGACGTCTCGTTCAAGGACCTGGGGCTGCTGGTGGTGGACGAGGAGCAGCGCTTCGGCGTGGCGCACAAGGAGCGGCTGAAGCAACTACGAGGGGAAGTCGACGTGCTCACCCTGACGGCGACGCCCATCCCCCGCACGCTACACATGTCGCTGGTCGGCGTGAGGGACATGAGCACGCTGGAGACGCCTCCGGAAGAGCGCCTGCCCATCAGGACCTATGTTTCCGACCACAACGAGACCCTGGTCCGCGACGCCATCATGCGCGAGCTGGGGCGCCAGGGCCAGGTCTTCTTCGTCCATAACCGCGTGCAGACCATCGGGCGGGTGGCCCGCCGGCTGAAGGAGATCGTGCCCGAGGCCGAGATCGCCTACGCCCACGGGCAGATGAAAGAGGACCGCCTGGAATCCGTCATGCTGGACTTCTACCAGGGGAAGACCAGCATCCTGGTCTGCACCAGCATCATCGAATCCGGCCTGGACATACCCAACGCCAACACCATCATCGTCGACGAATCGGACAAGCTGGGGCTGGCCCAGATGTACCAGCTTCGCGGCCGCATCGGGCGGAGCAGCACCAAGGCCTACGCCTACTTCATGTACAGCAAGGGAAAGATGCTGACGCCGGCGGCCGAGAAGAGGCTTCAAACCATCTTCGAGGCCAGCGAGCTGGGAGCGGGGTTCCGCATCGCCATGAAGGACCTGGAGATCCGGGGGGCCGGCAATCTGCTGGGGGCGGAGCAGAGCGGCCACATCGCCGCGGTCGGCTTCGACCTCTACTGCCAGATGCTCTCAGAGTCCATCAGGCAGATGAAGGAGCTTCAAGCCGGCAAGGAACCTGCGGAGGTGTTCAAGGCTCCGGCTCCATCGGTGGTGCTGGACCTGCCGCTCACGGCCTACATTCCTGAGAGCTACGTGGCGGACCTCACCACACGCCTGGACATCTACAAGCGGCTAGCCAAAGCCACGGAGCAGGCCGAGGCCGGGCAGATTGGCGAGGAGCTGGTGGACCGGTTCGGCAAGCTGCCCAAGCAGGTGGAGAACCTGCTGTACCTGCTCAACATCAAGCTGCTGGCCGGCCCACTTGGCGTCGAGTCCATCAACAAGCAGGAAGACCAGATCGTGATCTCCTTCGGCGAGGGACACAGCCTGGCCCAGCTCAAGCTGCCGGTTGTGGAAAAGTGGCTGAAGGTGGGGACGAGCCGGATACGGCTAGACTTGAGGTACCTGACCCATCGGTGGCAGAAGGCGATAGAGGATGTCCTAGTCAGGGCAAGGGATCAGATGAATTCCATGACCGCGTCTTGAGGCAGGGATACTTGGGCTCCTGTTTTTCTACCTGACATTCTTGCCGCACGTTCGGCAGATTCTGGCATCGGGCCAAAGATGGCACCCGCATCTCGGGCAGAGTCCTTGTTCTGCCCCGCCGTTGCCACGCTTCAGGCACCACCAAGCTGTATAGCACAGGGCAATGCCGACGAGCATCGCCATCAAGCCCATGCGCTCCCAAGCATCGTTCTGCCCTCCTCCCGCAATTTCTGGGTCAGTGCAGGCGGCCATACCTGACACGAACGTCCCGCCGATTACCAGTGGGACGCCGATAAGTGCAGTCAAGAATCCCAAGAACCCTTTCATGATTGCCACAGACTCTCTCTTGTCCATGCACCCAGAATCCCACGCCAGCCACCAAGCTGTCTTGAGACCTTGGTCCCTATTCTGGGAGGGCGCATGGATGAAGGATTGAGGAAGAGGTGAAGGAGAGAGTCTCCTGCCGGGAGTCCGAGGGTGTCCCTCGGTTCTCGTGTTTTCTCTTCCCCCAAGATTGGGGGCCAGGGGGTTGATGACGTGCATTGGGGCAATGCTGGTGGGTTTCGCTACGCTGTACCCACCCTACCTACTCTCCGATCTTCCTGCCTAGTCCAAGTCCGCTCCACACCATTTGCAGGTCTTGGAATCAGCCGGCAGGGCACAGCCGCAGTTCCAGCAGAGCTTCCCGGCCAGTGATTTCCCCTTGTCCGACCTCTTGGGTGAGGCGATCTTCACTCCTACCACCGCTCCTATGATGGCTCCCACCAGCGCAGCCACGGGACCAAAGTAGAAGATGAGAAACGAGGCAGTCGTCATTTCACTGGTGGACACACTACTAGTACCCGTTACCAGACACACCATAATGCAGAAGACCTGGCACGCCAGCACACCGCCAACTACGAAGCCGAGAAGCCCGCCACCAACCCTACTCATGCTGCCTCCCTATCATCCCTTGGCTTGTCCATGTGTCCAGTATTCCACGCCAGCCACCAAGCCGTCTTGAGACCTTGGTCCCTACTAGGGGAGGACACGGTCAGAGTCACCTAAGAGAGAAGTGGGGTGCCATGCAGAATCGGGCATCTGAGGCACATGATGCGCCGCCGAAATCTTCAACACAAATCTGGCGGCAGCAACTCAAGAAGTGGCGAAACTGGTGTGGACGGGTCGGTCGCCGACCCCTCAACGTGTCCTATCGAAGTGGCTGGCGACTGGGATGTGGGTTTCGACGCACCTGATCATGCGCTGGTGGTTCCCAAAAGAATCGCCAGTAGATGACCTTCGGAATCAGTGTTACCAAATCCCATTGCGGCGGCTTCTTGTATGGCATAACAAATCATAGCGTAGTGCTTCACCCTCACAACCAGCTCACAGAAGTAGCCAACGACATCACAGCGGAATCTCAATCGCTCGGCATCAGCAACCCTGTGACGATCTGGGGGTAAGGGGATCTGGGCAAAGAAGAAGGGGGCATCTCTGCCCACCCTTCGACAATGGCAATCATCCAGGCTCCTATGGCATCGACACCTGCTCTCTGCCTAGTCTTGCTTGGCTCCGCACTGTCTGCAAGTTCTGTAGACGTCCGGCACCCGGCAGCTGCAATTCAGGCATATGTGATGGCCGGAGTACGGGCTGCTTTCGTCTTTCTTCTCACTCTTCACCGCTCCAATGATGAAGCTCGTGAGCGCAATTGCCAGTCCCAGTATGAAGAGTGCCACGATCCACGGATACTGTTCATAGTTCTCAAGAGTCGCAGCTCCCAAGAAGGCATATGTTCCCGCTGCCATGAGACAGAGACCGATTCCACCACCAACAACTGCTATAGCGCAACCACCCTTACGATCCATCGCTTTTCTCCTTCCTACTACAACGTGCTCAGTATTCCATGCTATTCGCCAAGCTGTCTTGAGACCTTGGTCCCTATTCAGGGAGGGTAACCGCATGAGGAAAGGGCAAAACGAGGCTTGGAGGCTCGTCCCTGCTGATGGTTTCTGGGTCGTCGTGGGCGCATCGTAATGCGCCCCTACACGGGGTCTCTTCGGGGCGTGCAGAGGGGCGAAGCCCCTCTGCGTCTGTTATTCTTCCCCCAAGAGTGGGGGATCAAAGGGGGTTGAACAGATTGGCGATGGACACGGCCCCCCACGCGCTCAAGGGTTAGGGGAGAACACAGCCCGAAGTCCCGCCAGGTACCGGCAAAGTGGCAACGCCTGAGTCACGCAAGCTCAGACCACTGAGTCAGCCGTGGTACTATCCGGCTACCTGTATATAGCTGGGCAGGACCGCAAGACAGCTGGCGCATCTTCGGATGCCAGCCTCCTCTACAACTCCGACGGAGACCTTGCGGCAGGACGGGCATCTGGCAATGCGCGGCCGTTCCACTGCTGAGTCACCGGCCGGAGCGGTATCTTGCTCCAAACGAGTCACCGGAAAAGGCGCCGTAGGTGCAACGACGGTACCTTGAACCAAACTTGGCGTGGCTTCCTGTTTCAGAGGAGTCAACTGAACAGGAAACGCAGATACAGGGACCGGTCTCCGAACCGGAGCCGGGGCGCTCTCCCGCTGTGGACGAGACAGCGGACGAGTCGTTGGAGACGCAGAGGAAGTCTTCCGATCCGGCACAGTCCGTTCAGGTGACTCATACGTGTCATACTCAGAATCACCGAACGCGATTATCGCCCAGAAGACAACGGGAACAAGAACGAGACCCGCTCCGAATGCATCGCTTCTGTCGAAGTGTCTGGCCACGCTGATGCTCAAGACTATGCCGGCGAGAACATTGACTAATGGAATTATGCACAGGAGTGTCCACCAGCGTGGTTTTTCGGCGATATCACATAGAAGGATGATGCCATAAATGGGAACGATGGCACCCCATCCAGGCTTGTCGGCTTTGGTGAAGACGATCGAAATACACGTAATCTCAAGGACGATGGCTGTAGCCAAAATGAACCAGAAGAGGATTTCCATTGCCGGACCTCCAAAGGGAGGAGTGGGGGAATGGGACGCACCCCTAATGTATCACTGGCGTTTCTCCGGCGGGTCTCAGACTGATACGAGTTTGTCACAAATTGAACACAAAGTGAGGGGCCGTGATGGGTCCGCCTCTCATTTCCTGCCTTCTCGTAAGACCCAAGATGTCTCTTGCGGCATCTGTCACGCCTGCCTGTGACCATCTGGTACTGAAAGCGTAGCGGACAGCCTTTGCCGTTCTTCTGTCCGAGAACAACCGCCTTCTCTGGAGTCGATGAACAAAGGCCCAAAGAAGCGGCGATATTCTTTCGAAAGAGGAGAGCCCTCAACGTCACATGGGGCTGAATAGGACCAACGGGTCGGCTACTGGACGTGGTTCACCAGTTCCGTCAGGGACGTGATGCGGGCGCAGTCAGTGACCTCGGGGAACAGGTCATACCGGTCAACCAGCACGGGCTTCATGCCCACACCCCGCGCCCCCACCACGTCGCAGCTATACTGGTCCCCCACGTAGACTGACTCTTCGGCCTCAACACCAGCCTCATCAAGAGCAGCCAAAAAGATGAGAGGATGGGGCTTCTCTGATCTCACGTCCTTGGAAGTAACCACGTGAGTAATATAGGTATCGAGCCCCAGTTCCGTGCAGACGGGCTTGATGTCCTGGTCAATATTGGAGATGAGGCCCATAACGACGCCGCAGGACTTCAGTGCACCGAGGGCCGGCAGCACATCGTCGTACAAGGCGAAGCGGGGATTGCTGAACGCGCCTCTCACCTTCTCCATCACCTTCAACACGGTTTCCTCGCTATCGGGCAACCCCGCCCCCCGCAGCGCCACCTGCCCGTACCGGACGTACACGGCGATCATCTCCTTCGGCTCGCGCTTCTTGATAGGAGACCGCGCGTTCTCGTCGCTGTAGAACTGGTCCGCCAGCAGCAACCCCCGGCTCAGTTGGTCGAAAGACACATCCAGTCCCAGATCAGAGCAAGCCACAGCATAGGCTTTTTCGCGCGGCGGATAGTATGTGGTCAGCGTATTGAACCAGTCGAAGAAGACCGCCTTCGTCACCGTTCGCCCCCGTCCGTATTCTACGCTATACTATAGCTGTCTTCAAAACAAAGGGTCCGCATGCTCCATCGATCAAGAAAGCTGTTCGACAACCTATACGCCTACATCTGGTCCGGCCAAGGCAACAATGCCCACACTTACCTGTTCCCTAATGTGCTGAGAGGTGAGAGGCCTCACATCATCGTGGACCCAGGACTTCTGGTTGACGAAATGTACGAGGGCTGCTTCGACTCCCTGACCGATGCCATGGCGAATGATGGTTTCAAGATCGAAGACATCGGGCTGATCATTAACACCCACACCCATCCCGACCACTGCCAGGCCACCGAGACCATCGTGGAGAGAAGCACGCGCACAGACGGGAAGGGGAAGATCAACAGTGCTGTCGTTGCCATCACCAAAGAGGCGGACGACTACTATAAGGTGGCCGGCGAGCGTATGTTCAACATGTTCGGCATGAAGGTGGTCAAGCTCGATCCCCTGATCTACCTGACCGAGGGCGATCTCAGCCTGGGAAAAGACGACAAGCAGGTCAACCTGACCGTCATTAACACGCCGGGGCATTCGCCCGGCTCCATCTGCCTCTACTGGCCGGACAGGAAGGTCTTGATCACCGGTGACTTGGTGTTCAACGGCAGCGTCGGCCGAACGGACTTCCCCGGCGGCAGCATAACTGTGCTCAAGGAAAGCATCGAGAGGGTCTCGAAGCTGGACGTGGAGTATCTCCTGCCCGGCCATTCCACCGAGATGGGCAGCATAGTCGAAGGCAAACGGCGAGTGGAGCAGAACTTCCGGGCGATCAAGTTCATCATCTAGCGCCGACCGCAGGGCCTCCGCCTGCAAACCCCAATGGCCATATAGTAATGTAATAGGTGACTTGCTGCGCAGCCGTCTCAGGAGTAGTACACTGGTAGTAGAGCGCCCCGAACCGGAGTCATGGATCATGGAAACCGACGAGAGAATCCGCTACGCCATTGAGAACACGGAGTTGGTGCGGCCTCCGAAGCAGGCCCTGGCCACCTTCGGCATAAGCGACATCCGCTACTATCTCCTGACGCAGCCGATCTACACCGACATCACCGGCAATACCGAGGAGACCGTGGTCAGGGAAGGAAGGGTCATCGCAGAGCGACCAAAGATCGTTACCCCCTACTACCTGCTGAACCTCTTTCAGGGGTTCGAGCACGGACGGGAATATGCCGACTATGTTCTCCGCACCTACGGCGCCAATGAGCCCGGGCTGCTATACCGGTACCGGAACGAGTCCAGTGGCATGAACATCCTGGCCAGCCCTGTCGAGTCCGTCATCGAGAACATCAACCAGGAAATCGAGAGGTCGGAGAACCCGCTGACCACGATCATCAAGGGCGTCGACGAGCTCTGGGACATCTCCCTAATGAAGTTCATTCATGACATCACGCGCCAGTCACTGGGCAACAATGTGATGGAGATGGGCATGCGGGGAATGCTGGGCATGGACGGCGGCATACCGAGGCACGCCAGGTACATGATCGAGCAGCTCTTCCGGGAAGCCGCTGGTGAGCGCGCCAAGATCTCCGAGCTGGAAGCAGAACTCAGCAGATGGGGCCTTTTCAGCGAATACGAAGACAGGTTCCTGGATCTCTTCCGCCGCAGATAGCAACCTCTATCAGGCTGTTCATGACCAGTCCCCACTAGCCAGGCATCTCCCATTGCGCTATCATCTTCTGCAGGTTGGCATCAGTCAATGTGAGTTTGGCGTGCTGACACCGGGGCCCTCAGGGCTGTGAAGGAGCATCGAACTATCAGACGACCAAGACTGAAAGACCGACTCGCAGGAAAGCAGGGAGGTGAGTTGCTATGATGAAGCGTGAGGAGAGCGCTTACGTTGCCTTCGGGCAGTACTGGCTGCAGGCCAGGCAGCAGGAGACCATCCGCCTGTGGATGACCAACAGCATCTGTGCAGTGTTCGCTGCGCTGCTCGCGGTGATAGCATGGAGGGGCTTGGCTTACTGGTACATAGCTGCGTTCGGGTTCTCTCTGGCCCTGTTCGGCTTCTACATGAACCATACACTGCGCGTGCTTATGATCCGGTACTCCAGAGTAGCCGGCGCC
>JAFGCL010000115.1 GCA_016932645.1 Dehalococcoidia bacterium
CGCGGAAGCCTACCTGGCCGCGCGCTACAACCGGCCCGGATTCGAGATCATCAACCACTTCACCTATGGCTTGGTGAGCGACGGCGACCTGATGGAGGGAGTGGCCGCCGAGGCGGCTTCGCTGGCCGGCCACCTGAAGCTGGGAAAGCTGATCTATCTCTACGACGACAACCGGGTCACCCTGGCCTGTTCGACACATCTCACCTTCACCGAAGACCGCGCCCAGCGATTTGCGGCCTACGGCTGGCACACGCTGCCGGTGGAGGACGGCAACGACCTGAAGGCCATCGGCGAAGCCATCAACGCCGCAAGACAGGAGACGGACCGGCCGTCGCTGATTCTGGTGCGGACACACATCGGCTATGGCTCGCCACATAAGCAGGACACGTTCGGCGCTCACGGCTCACCCTTGGGAGCAGAAGAGGTTAGGCTGACGAAACAGAACCTGGGGTGGCCCACAGAACCGCCTTTCCTAGTGCCAAAGGAAGTAGAGCAGCACTTCCGCCAGGCCGTCAAGCGGGGACGCGAACTGGAGGCCGAATGGAACAGCAAGCTCGTAGCCTATGGAAAGGAGTACCCCGAACCGGCTGCCGAACTCCCACAACTGATGAAGGGAGAATTGCCTCAGGGCTGGGACGGCGGCATCCCGGCATTTGCCCCCGATGCCAAGGGCCTGGCCACGAGGATGGCATCGGGGAGAGTGCTGCAGGCGATTGCCCCGAAGCTTCCGGGCCTCATTGGCGGCTCAGCGGATTTGAATCCTTCCACCCAGACCGAGATCAAGGAAGCGGGGGATTTCCAGGGCCCGCACGCGACGGAGTGCGATCGCCAGGGCGCGGCAGGGGGCTGCTGGGGTTACGCCGGGCGCAACCTGCACTTCGGCGTGCGGGAACATGGCATGGGCGCCATCATGAACGGCATGGCCGCTCACGGCGGGATCATCCCCTTCGGCGGAACGTTCCTGGTGTTCTCGGACTACCTGCGCCCGTCGATCCGGCTGGCAGCCCTGATGGGGCTACGGGTCATATACGTCTTCACCCATGACAGCATCGCGGTGGGGGAGGACGGGGCCACCCATCAGCCGGTGGAGCAGGTTGCCAGTCTTCGTGCCATACCGGGGCTGACCCTCATCCGGCCGTGTGACGCCAACGAGACGGCCGTTGCGTGGCGCGTCGCGATCGAATCGCGCGACAAGCCGGTGGCGCTCATCCTGACCCGGCAGAACGTGCCGACACTGGACCGCGGGCACTTCGCGCCGGCGGAGGGGCTGCGGCGGGGGGCATATGTTCTCGCCGACGCAGCCAATGCAAAGCCGGACCTGATCCTGATCGCCAGCGGATCGGAAGTGGGCCTGATCGTAGCCGCACAGCAGAAGCTGCTGGAGCAGAAGATCACCGTGCGCCTTGTTTCCATGCCCAGTTGGGAGCTGTTTGAGGCCCAATCACCCGAATACCGCGAGTCTGTGTTACCTAAGTCGGTCCGCGTCCGGCTGGCTGTGGAAGCGGGAGTGACCCAAGGTTGGCACAAGTACGTCGGTGACCAAGGAGACGTGATCGGTGTGGACCGGTTCGGCGCTTCAGCGCCCGGGCCGACGGTGATGCGCGAGTATGGCCTCAGCGCCGACAACGTCTACCTGAAGGCGCTGACCTTGCTTAAAGGGAAGGACTAGCCCCGATCGCTCTAATAGCGATGCAGTGCAGCGCACACCGGAACTGGTCCGCTTAGGTGACAGCAAGCCCTTCTTCGAGCTCTTCCTGCCCCCGCGAATCGCCAGGCAGATGTTCAAGGTCAACTTCGTAGTCGTGCTGATTGGCTGCGCACTGCTTCTAGTCCGCCTGACGATCTGAGACCGTCAAACCCCTCACGAGATCCCAAAGGAACTCAGTACTTCTTGGTCCAACCTGTCACTGACTCCACGGACAACCGGGAGGCTTTCCCTTCCCCCTGGAGAAGCCCCGGGTTGGCCTAGACGATATGGTTGGCCAAGAAGAACGGCCACACCACTATGCCCAGGATGATCTTCCACCATACCAGGTTGGCGAAACCAATTGTGAACAGCCAACCACCAAACCACAAAGTCCCTCCGATAGACGCTTCCTTCATGTTCTCCTCCTACATGCCCTGTACATCGTTCCCGGTAACTACAGAGACTGGCTCCTCCAGTGTAAATGGCGGATATTCGTCTGTCGTCAGCAGGGCTGCGTATGCCGAGACCCTCAATGACCACCGCATCACTCCAACCACGAAATCGAACAGCCCCTTCGGATAACGGCCAGTGAAAAGTATGGCGAACCACGCGACTATCACCGCGAAGAAGGCCGCAATGCCCAGGAAGAAGAGGACGATGTAGTGCGGGATAGCCAGCAGCCACTTGACCAGAGGCAGCCACTGGTTGAGGTCCGCCTTTGCATCCGGGTAAGGTATCTCGAAGTGAACAGCCTGTTCCTCATCCGTTGACGGGTATTCATCCCTCAGCAAGGCAATGTAGGCGCCAACCCGCGCGCCGAACTTGGTCAAGGCATTATTCCAGTCAAACCACCAGCGCGGGTACTTCCGTCTGAAGACCAGCATGAGCATAGTGGCCAGGAAGAGTATACCGCCAGCGGAGAGATTCACCGCCCATCTGCGATCGTCTCCCGAATCCCAGGCAGCGCCACTCACCAGCAATACGATGATACCTATGGGGATGATGGCGATGATACGGAAGAACGTGGTCAGCCGGTTCAACTCGCGGTCGGGATAGTCTACCGACAGCCTCGCCGGATACGGTTTCCTGCTTTCAGCCATCAAGATACCTCCTCACTCCATCGCTGCCGTCGTCACAGCGGTCCCCTTTCCGCCGGCGAATACCCTCTTACTCAACGAAAACCTTCACCTTCTCTCCGGTCTTGGTTACCACATCGACTTCAAGATCGCTCAGCGCCCCGATAAGCTCCTCGATATCTTCCGGCTTCATGTGGCGCATGTCGAAGTCGATACCCTTCTCGTGCAGCGCCAGATCCACCTTGTCCCGGGCTTCAGACGGTATCAGAGAGGTGAACTTGATACCCGCGCGTATCAGCGACATGGGCACGCGGACGTTCACCCGGTCGTAGTTGCCGGACCGCTCGCTTTCGGGGTCTGGCACTACGGTGACGCGCAGGTATTTCGCCTTGTCTTTCACAGCCGTCCCCGCCTTGTTGTTGCTCTCGCGTCTGCCCTCCCCACCGTCTATCGCGCTGAGCAGGCGATAAGCATCATCGGCGCTGATTTTGTTCTGTGCCAGCATCTCCAGTATTTTCTTCTTGTTGTCCGACATGGCTCTGTCCTCCTTCACTTGCCTATATGACGGAAACCGACACGCATTGACGACCACTATGGACATCGACACTAAGGCCACGCATCGACCAGAATATCTCGAGGGCGGCTCTCAGAGCGAGAAATGCCCTCTTTCCCCAACCGCTCGGCCACAGAACGATGGCCCCCACCAGTATCAGCGGTGACAGGATGATGAACACCACCAGCGCCAGCGGCAGCAGTAGGAAGAGCGGCAGCCACAAGCCGACCCCGCCTTTCTCTCCCTGGATTCTCATGTACATCAGCATGGGCGGTCGCTTCATTCTGATAACCTCCTTATTGCCTCGTCGACGGAGATCTCGCCGCGCTCCAGCCCACCAATCGCTTCTTCGTCCGGTGAGACTTCCACGGTCTCCACAAACTCCAGCCGCCGGGCGACGCGGTTAAGCCGGTTCTTCACTGTGGGATAGCTTATGCCGAACATCTCTTCCATCGCCTTGATGGAGCCATGACAGCGAACGAAGGCCATGACAAAGACCTGGTCCTCCGCAGAAAGACTGGCCAGCGGAGGAAGGCTGAAACTGCCCTCGATAGCAATATCCTCATCTACCAGGCGTACGCGTTCGATTGTCACAGGCTTGCCTTGGGTCATTTTCGTCAGTTCTTGCCAATCCCTTGCCATATCGACCGCCTATCTTGATGATTAATACAGATATTAATTTTCTTAATCTAATATGGCACATTATATTAACTTTGTCAATACCACCCTGCTAACCAACGTTTCCCAGTCTTGCTGGAGGGAGTACTGGAGAGGGCAGTGGTCTCCCGACCAGAAGACTGCCCATGATTGCAGGAGTGTAGAACGGCGATTTTGTGGAACGTCAGATGGACTGCCGCAGGCGGAGCCTTCAGGGTCATTGGACCTCCGCACCGAAAAGGGGCTTGACTGCGACGTCTTGAAAAGCCTTGAGCGCTACTTCGAACCTAGCCTACCGAACGATACGCGGTGTAGCAGGTAATCCCAGGTGTTTCCAGTCAGATTGCCGACCCGGATCATGCGCAGTACGAGGTTCACCGCTTGTGCCTTCTCGGCCCCATACGAATCAGCCAGCATCTTGGACGACTCCGGTGTGGGTTTGGCATCGGAATCCGCCCAGTGTTGAGCATAGAGAATGGCCACTGCCTCATCGTCCGGACAACCTTCAATGCTGCCCGATAGAAGAGTCGTGACGTCATCACTCGTGAGACCGCTTCTGAAAGCTTCTCTGGTGTGAGCCCAGCTGCAGTAGCGGCATCCGTATACAGCAATGACGGCAAGCATGAGTCTCTCTCTGAAAGCAGGCGATACCGATCCCTTTCTCAACACGCGAAGGATTCGTGGCCCGTTTCTCAACAGGAACCATATGTCCGCAAAGAACTCCCTGAAGCTCTGGTACCTCCTCTTTCTAAATCTAGCCTGCATGTTGCCTACGGTGTGTCAGAACAGGATGACTCCGTCCTCGGAGGATCTTCGACCTGTGCGGGCCAACAGGACGAAGTGTGTCAGGAGCCCGCTATTCAGGCATCTCGGCTCCCTTGAGTCGATCTGCTCTCCTTGATCCCCATGTCCCACCACCACCATAGTGTAGTTGTATCACTTCTCTGGCCCCTTTGCCAGGCGTTGCAGCGTATTCCTCGGCGTGGCCACACCAGAGCCCCCGGGCGGTCTTTTGGTTTCTCAAAGCTGGGGTAGTATTATCATGAGAGGGCGGCGATCTGGGGCAGTCGTTGAGCGAATGAAGATCACGATAGTCTACGACAACTGCTTGGCGAAAGCCGGGCTGAGAACAGGCTGGGGCTTCTCCTGCCTTGTAGAAACGGCCAGTGCGCCGCCGCTCTTGTTCGATACAGGTGCTGATGGTGTCACATTGCTCCACAACATGAATCAGTTGGGCATCTCCCCGGGTTCTGCGGGAACCATAGTCATCTCCCACGGTCATGGCGACCACACGGGAGGCATTCCAGAGATTCTGGCGATGAACAAGGAGGCCAAGATATATGTCCCCGCCTCCACCAAGGCAAGGATACCGGGGAGAGAGGTGGTTCTGGTCAGCCAGCCTCTCCAAATATCGGAGGATATCTTCTCCACCGGTGAACTCGGAGGTATCGAGCAATCACTGGCAATCAAGACCGCCAAAGGCGTGGTGGTAGTGACCGGTTGTTCTCACCCCGGAGTGGGTGACATCCTCAAAGCTGCTTCCCACCACGGCAAGATCCATGGCATCCTGGGTGGATTCCACGGGTTTCGCGATTTCAGTCAATTGGAAGGACTATCCTTGGTATGCCCCTGCCACTGCACGCAGTACAAGAAGGAAGTTGCTCATCGTTTCCCTGAACAGCACGTGGCATGTGGAGCAGGTCTCACCCTTGAAATATTGTGAATTGGCTGCCAAATGCTGGTTTGGCGGAAGCATACTAGTGACAAAGAAGACGCGATCGGGACAGACCGTTTCGGCGCGCAGGCGCCTGGGCCGGTGGTGATGTGCAAGTATGGGCCAACAGCCGATCTCATCTCCTAGCAGACACTGGCCCCGCTAGTCAAACGCGGCGCCTAGTCCTTCGCCCTAGGGTGTCTCCGGCGGATGAGCCTATCCACGGCCGGCTTCATGGGGTTGTACCGCAGGCCTTTCTGCATGATGAGCCTGATGATATGCCTGATCAGAAAGGCTTCTAGGATGATAATGCCCACGATGATGCACAGGTCGGCCAGGTTGAAAACCGTGCTGACATCGCCGCCGGACGAGACGACTTCGACGAAATCAGTAACGTGACCATAGATGATCCGATCCAGCAGATTCCCCATGGTGCCACCGACAAAGAGACCTGTGCCGACATTAAGCAGCGTGCTCTCGGTTCTGTGGAATCTCCAGTAGAGCCCCAAGGCAACGAGTATCATCGCCAGAGGCAGGAGCAGCGAAACCAGGGGTGAAGCGGGTGCGCCAAACAGAATGCCCGGATTGACCACGTGGGTTATGCGAACGCAGGCATCATGGGGTATCGACTCCCCCGTCATGAGGGTCTCTCTGACCAGCAGTTTCGTGAGCTGATCCAGCACCAGCGCAACAATCCCCAGGACAGGCGCTGTCTGGACGTGGTTCCACAGACCCAGCGTATTGGAATCTCTGACTGCCGCCAGTCTTCTCATCAATGGTTCTGCTATGCCATTCCCCCTCTGACTTCGATCCCATGCAAGTTAGAAGGCATCATGCATGGGTTGCCCGGTAAGTTGCGATGCCCCACTCACGCGTATACCTTAATTTTACACCAACCGCCCAAACGAAACGCCGCATTGCGCGCAATTCCTGAACCGATCTGCAGGGCAGGAGGACCACCCCGCCGGTTTCGTCCCGGCAGCCACACAAGTCACTCAGGCTCACCCGCGATGCCCGACATGGAAAATGGACCTGCTTCCACTTCGAATGACTCAAGCCCGAGTGCGAGTACAACTAGTCGGGCTGCGTCACCGGCACTTCCCTGAATTCCATGAGCTGGATCATGGTCCCGCCGATCTTGTCGCTGTCCAGGTACACCTCGGTCAGTTCCATTCGGTTCTTCTTCGACGTGCCGGGTTGATCAGCAGGAGTATCTATGGGTATGCACAGCCTCATCGCGGGATGGATTCCGGAATGGGCCAGATCTTTCAGCTTCTCATCGAGGTTCCGCACCAAAAACGCCACATGCTGCAGTCCTTCGCCTTTCTCCCTGAGGAACTCGGTGTGTACCGTCTCCCCTTCGAGCACCTGCACCAGCTCTACGAAGACCGGACCTGAGTTGGAGATGGCAGCCTTCACCCGGGCGCTCGCCCTCTTGCCCCTGTAGACGAAAGACTGAAGGTCATAGACCTCCGTTGTGAAGGGCCCAAGGCCGAGAACACCAGTGTAGTAGTCCAGCGCCTTGTCCATATCCCTCACCACAATCCCCACATGCGACAGCTTGCCCAATCTTGCCCTCGCGGGTTTCTTCTCTTCCAATCACTCCTCCTTAGCGCCGTCCGTCTATTGCTGCGTTGGATAGAGACGCGCACCTAGCTCCCTGCCGTCACCGTGGCCGAAGGTTTCTCCTGCAACGGGTGCGTCCGCAGAACCAGCGAGAAAAGGTAGGGGTAGTGCGCCTTCAGGTGCTGAACATAGTCCAGCCACTCCGCCACGAGGGCCGTGAAGGCCCTGCCGATGTCCTGGCCAATATGCGCCTCGTCGCTTTGCGGGAGGTCATCGAGCTTGGGCCTGGCCTCCAACTCCTCCGCCAGGTGGGAAACGGCCCACAGCATATCGGTGAATCTCTCGTGTTCCATCAAGTTGGGATTCTCCAACAACCTCAGGATCAGATCACGTTCACTGCTGAGGAATCCCTTGAGGGCTTCAAGGTCTATGGCCCGGCAGTCAGCCTGCGGTCTGAGATGGTCCGCGAACTCCGTGGCCCGCCGGAAGTCATTCGCCCCCCAATCGTTCTTCACACCAAGGCCAGCAACCATCTGGGAACGATCGAATGCAGGGAGCAGTTCCCTCAGCAGTCTCGTTCCCATCTCGCTAAAGAAGACCCCCACCACCATGTTCATCTTTCCGAGCATGGCCTGCTTCTCGCGCCGTTCAAGAACGCGGTCTATGATCAGCGCGACCAGCAAAACCTCCAGCGGCAGGAACCCCAGGTCACCGACCATGTAGATGAAAATGTGGTGCGCGTCCCGGAAGATGGCGTAGTGGACCAGATACAGTGCCACCGATAGCACCACGAGCACCACCGCCACCGCCACAAGGAACCCATGTTTCTTCATGTCAGCCTCCGACTCATCACCGCCTGCCGGACAATGCATCCCAGCAGTGTAAAGTACCCACCAAGCACAGAAAGGGAAAGCGCATTCTACGCACCCCTATGCTTGACGAGATACTTGGCCCCAGCGCCCCTCGGGTCCTACTTCAGTCCCTTCGCCACTACAGCAGAGAGAATGCCCTGCGCGGCGATGAGCTTCTTGTACTTCTGCTCTATCTTCTTGAGGTCCTGTGCCCTGATCGCCTTCACCAGGTCCCCCTCGATCTCGGTTACATCCAGGCGCTCGTAGTAGTCCATGGTCTCCTTGAGGTGCGCCAGCACGATCTTGCCCGTCAGCACCGGGTGATTGTTGGTGACATTGGTATCGGGGTACATGGTGCCGTGCTCCAGTTCCACTTCCAGCCCCATCCTGAATTCCTCTACCGGGACCTTCATCCCGCCGGTGTTCGCGACCTTCAGGATATTGGCAGCCTCGTCCGTGATCACCTTGGTATCCTTCTTCACCGACCAGTCCTTCAAGCCGAGTTCCTTGCAGGCCTTCTTGACTTCAGCCTTGGTTACATACTCCGGCAGCTTCATTTCGTCACGCTCCTTTCCGAATTCTAATTGGTTAACCTATCGTCCAGACTTCTTGCCCCCCCCTGATCCCCCCAGTCTTGGGGGAATAAAGAAGAGAGTTGGGGGACACCCCCAAACCCCCGGCAGGGACCAGTCCATCCACCCTACCCGGGTTTCGGATTGACGACTTGGCTTCATACCCACGGGGTTCCGACCTCGAACACCGGGACCTGTCAGCTCCCATTCTCGCATCTGCCCCATCTCCTCCACCCACTTGGCATCCATTGAATGGCTCTATTCCCTGTTGATCTCATCCAGGAGAGCCAGGACCTCCTCGTCCGTCATAATGTCCGACATTGACTCCCCGTAGTGCACGTTGCGCATCCTGCCCTCTTTGTCAATCACGAACTGGGCCGGCATGCGCCCCAGCTTCAGCAGCTTCACCTTCTGGCCGAACACCTTGGCAATGACATGCTGCGGGTCACCAATCCCAATGAATGGCATCTGGTGCTTGCGCCACCAATCGGCAAAGGCCTCGGGGCCCTCTGGGCCGACCGCGATGATCTCGGCATTCCGATCTACGAACTTCTGGTAGTCATGACGCAACTGCGCCATATGCTTCCGGCAGTAAGGTCAGGTGAAGCCCCGGTTGAATACGAGGAAGACGTTCTTCTTCCCCTTATAGTCCGCCAGCCGTATGGTCCGGCCTTCGCTGTCCGTGGCCGTGAAATCCGGCGCCAGGGTCGCCTTATCCTTGCCTATCATCTTCTTCCTCCCTCCTTTGCCCGCAGTACTTCGAGTATCTCTTCAGTGTCCGGTTGTTGCGCAATAGGGTATGTCTGAGCAAACACTACCTTGCCCTTCTCACCAATGACTATGTTGGCCCTCTCGGAGAAGCCGTCGTTCTCCCTCAGGATACCGTAGGCCTTGGCCACCGCGCCGTGCGGCCAGAAATCCGAGAGCAACTTCGTGTTCTTGACGCCCATGGCCTCGGCCCAGGCCTTGTTCGACGGTACCGAGTCGACGCCGATACCCAGGGCCACCGCGTTCAGTTCATCGAACTCCGCGTGGTTTTCTTCCAGCGACCTCATCTGGTCATGACAGACCGGCGTCCAGGCCAGAGGCCGGAATGAGAGCAACACCTTCTTGCCAGCGAGGCCCGAGAGCTTCACGGTCTTCCCGTTCTGGTCTTTCAGCGCGAAATCGGGCGCCTTGCTTCCCACCTTTATCATATGTTCCTCCTCTCTCCACTGATCTCAGCTTCCATTTTCAGCTCTTCTGGGCCGGCTTCTTCCGCGACGGGAACACCAGTGCCCCACCCAGCTTCCCCAGTGAGAGCACGAGGCCGGACATGACCATCACCAAAGCGAAGTATACCCACCCCACCGCCTCCCGGTCGAGAAGCGCCTCCCTGTTCAGCGCCCACAGAACAACCGTGGCCGCCGCAACCACCGCGAGCGCCATCGACAGACCGGCCTTGCCCTGGAATGGTGATTTCAGCTTGTGGCCATAGTTGAACCACCAGCTGACCGCCCCGGTGAGCATGGTGACCGGCGCGATGGCAACCCCGCCCAACAGCGTATAGTACGCGGCATCCACCAGACTCTCGATACCAGTCAACAGGTGGAGAATCAGAAATGCCGCAGATGCCAGCGTCAGGGCGATGGGGAAGTGCACGGAGACCGGATGCGGGTGCAGGTCAAGATAGGCATCCAGGAGCGGGTGCGCCTTCGTCTGCTCCGCAGCCACCAGCCTGCCGACCACGGGCATGCTCTGCAGGACGCTCTCGTCATGAGGAGCTGTGGTGAATTCATAGGTAAGGTCCTTGCCCACCTGGTGGAGCTTCATGTGTATGCCTCCAGACCAGCGCTCGCTCCCGGACACGTCGTAGACCTTGCCGCGAAAGGCCACCCAGGCCGGCCGGCCCTCCTGTCCGTCGCACCTCTTAAGCTCCTCTTCTGTTATCCGCCTCTCCGCGTCGCTCATGCCTATGTGTCCTCCCCACGGGCGTTGTGCTCAAGCATGCGCCGTCAGTGTCCCCCCAACACACTCCCTGAAGGCCCTGATATGATGCGCCTGGTGTTCTGTGTGTCCCGGCCCCGCGCTGAACGGCCTTCAGGCCTCACGCGCGGGGCTGCCCGGTCAGAATCATTCGAAGACGTTCGTGCTGCAGTCAGGCGAGGTCGAAGCGATCAAGGTTCATCACCTTGGTCCAGGCCGCCACGAAATCCTGGACAAACTTCTTCTCCGCGTCCGCGCTTCCGTAGACCTCGGTCAGGGCCCGCAGCTGGGAGTTCGAGCCGAAGACCAGATCCACACGCGTGCCGGTCCATTTGACCTCACCCGTCTTGCGATCGCGCCCCTCAAACACGTCAGCGTCTTTCGAGGCCGGCTTCCACTCCGTGCCCATGTCGAGCAGGTTCACGAAGAAGTCATTGGTCAGCGCTTCCGGTCTCTTGGTGAAAACGCCGTGCTTGGTCTGGCCGAAGTTGGTGTTCAGCACCCGCATGCCGCCAATGAGCACCGTCATCTCGGGGGCGGTCAAGGTCAGTAATTGCGCCCTGTCAACCAGCAATTTCTCGGCCGATACGCCGTACTTGCCCTTCAGGTAGTTGCGGAATCCGTCCGCCTTCGGTTCCAGCACGGAGAAGGAGGCCGCGTCAGTCTGCTCCTGCGAGGCGTCCATGCGTCCCGGCGTGAAGGGAACGGTCACATCGTGACCGGCCTTCTTCGCGGCTTGCTCGACGCCGGCACAACCAGCCAAAACGATCAGGTCAGCGAGCGAGACCTTCTCGCCGCCCGCAGCCGCGCTGTTGAACTCCTTCTGGATTCCCTCGAGGGTTTGCAGCACTTTCGCCAGTTGGGCAGGCTGGTTGACTTCCCAGTCCTTCTGCGGCGCGAGGCGAATACGCGCCCCGTTGGCGCCGCCGCGCTTGTCCGAACC
>JAFGCL010000116.1 GCA_016932645.1 Dehalococcoidia bacterium
GAGTATCCGCTGACGGCATTGATGTGGTGGCCGACGCCTTTGAAGAGGTGATGCGGGCCATAAGCTCCCTGCATCGACGTGCTGAGGTAGATCACCCCTGGATTGACCTTGCGGCAAGCCTCGTAGTCCAGCCCCAGTTCGGCCATGGTCCCCGGGCTCATACTCTCGGCGACGATATCGGCCCATTTGATCAGTTTCAGGGCCGTCTCTCTGCCTTTGGGCTTGGTGATATCCAGGGCTATGCAACGCTTGTTGGTGTTGTATTCGGCATAGAAGGCGCTGCGGTCGATGCCGGGCTGGGAATCCTTGAACGGGCCGAAAGTCCTCAGCGGGCTCAGGTGCCGGTGGTTCTCGATGACGACCACCGTGGCGCCGTGCTCGGCCAGCTCGCGGCTGACCTGGGGCCCGGCGGCGGCCCAACTGAAATCGCATACCTTCAATCCATCGAATATCTGCTTCGTCATCTCATTACTCCTTTAAGGTAGTTCCCGCGATTAGATGACACCGTTAGCCTTCAGTATAGCCACTTGCTCTTTAAACAGGCCGAGCTCTTCTTCGTAGACTTCCTCGTTGTGCTCTCCAATGAGTGGAGCCCGCCGCTGGATCTTCCAGGGCGTCTCCTTCATCTTGACGGGAGCCCCGGGGTACCTGATGGACTCACCCAATTCCGGGTGCTCCACCGTCTCCCAGAAGCCACGGGCCTCCAATTGGGCGTTCTGGAGTACGTCCTCGAAAGTGGCGCAGGGAGCCAGGAGGATTCCCCGCTTGACCGCTTCTTCGTACAGTTCCACCTTGGTCTTGGTCATCAGGAACTTGGCGATGTAGGAGTTGTAGGTGTCGCTTTCCTGCTGAGTCAGTGTGGCATTGTCCCACATGGTGGGGAAGTCGTAGTCCTTCATCTCCAGGACGTATCCTTCCGTGTTGGCCCAGTCCACCAGCGCCCTTGATGATTGTGAAGACCCGGCAAAGGCGCCGCCTCCAAACATGAGGGTGACATAACCGTCTTTGCAGGGGACCACGGTGCGGGTGAAGAGCGGCCCGGCCTGCGGCCGGACCGAAACGAAGAACTGCCCCAGTCCCACCAGGTTAGCCTTGAGTATCTCGAAAATCTCGACGGCATTCATCAGCGTCAGTTCCACCGCGTCCTGCATGGAGACGTCCACATGTTGACCCACGCCAGTCATCTCGCGGTGGTAGTACGCCATCATGGAGCCCAGGGCGCCCTGCAGGCCGGCGTGAAAGTAGGACTGAGGGTCGGCGCCCATGCGCACCGGGGGTCTGCCCAGGTCGCCCAGTATGCGGGCCATGCCGCCCATGGCGGCGCCGACGAGGTCGGTGGCCTGGTAGTGGGCATACGGTCCCGTCTGGCCAAAGGGGGTGATGGAGGTGAAGATGATGTCGGGCTTGATGCTCTTGAGGTCGGCGTAGCCCAGGCCAAGGCAGTCCATGTACCCGGGCTCGAAGGACTCGACGACGACATCCGCCATCTTCGCCAGCCTACGGAACAGCTCCTGGCCATCAGGAGTCTCGATGTTGAGGGTGATGCCCCGCTTGCTGGTATTGGTGGCGAACCAGAAAAGGCTCTTCTCCGGGTCAGGGATGTCTTTGTAGAACGGGCCGATGTTGCGGGCAGGGTCGCCTCCCGGCTTCTCAATCTTGATGACGTCAGCTCCGAAGTCACCCAGGACCTTGCCGCAGAACAGGCCCTTCTCGTCTGTGAGATCAAGGACGCGCATTCCTTCCAGTAGAGCATGGTGCTTAGTCATGCTGGCCTCCTATCATGGCCGGAAGATGGCCATTCGTGCTGCTTGCCGCTCTAGTATACGTAGGGTGGGCTGTGCCCACCGCTGGACCCTTCTACTACCCAACCGGTCCTTTCAATCACCCGGCCCTCGCTGGGGGGAGTAGGGAATCTGGGGGACACCCCCAGAGCCCCCGGCAGCGTTCCGCTGCACCGCGGTCATGAACCTGTGTAGGGGCGTGATAAATCACGCCCGTGTGCGACACCCTTCATCCTGAGGCGAACCTTCGGCCAGAACCCCGGTCCGCCCTCAGGCGGACACCTCTTGCCTCGTCTGTTATTCCCGCGAAGGCGGGAATCCAGGATGGGTCTCAGAAGACCACGGGGCCTAGAAGCGAACGACAGCTCTCACGACCTTCGCTTTGTCGACCGCGTCCACTGCTTCGTTAATCTGGTCCAGAGTGTAGTAGCCGGCCGTCAGCTTGTCGAGAGGCAGCCTGCCCTGCGTATAGAGATCAATGTAGCTGGGCAGGTCACCCGGTCTCAGATTGCCAAAGAAGCAGCCGACCAGGGTCTTTCCGAAGAGAAACTCAAATGGGAAGAAACTGACCATGTCGGCGGCGGGTGTGGCCCCCACTATGACGCAGGTGCCGGTGGCGTGGATGGAGCCGAAGGCCTGCATCATGACCGCCTGGTTGCCGATGCACTCGAAGGCGTAATCGGCCCCGCGTCCGGTTATCTCCATCGTTTTCACCTGGGGGTTTTCGCTGGAGGCATTGACGGTGTGAGTGGCACCCAACTCCCTGGCGACCTTCAGCCGTTCGTCCAGCATGTCGACGGCAATGATCTGGCCGGCCCCGCAGAGTCTGGCGCCCATCACGACGGACAGACCCACCATGCCGCAGCCATAGACCACGATTCTGTCTCCAGCGCGCACCTTCGCTCTATTGGCCACGGCGCCTATGCCTGTGGTCACCCGGCAACTGAAAAGGCAGACGACATCTGGGGGAGCCTCCGGCTTCACCTTGAACACCTGGCGGTCACTGACGACGGCGTATTCGGCGAAGGATCCCTGGCTGTACATTATGTTCAAATCCTGCTGATCCTTGTGCAGCCGTTTCCCGCCCCCTGGCAGACTGCCCATCAGGTGCCAGGGCAGCGATTCCAGGCAGAGACTCGGCTGCCCGTCCATGCATGAAGGGCACTTCCCGCAATTGTAGATGCAGGCGATGATCACGTGGTCGCCTGGCTGGACGCTGGCCACGCCGGGTCCAACCTTCTCCACGACTCCAGCGCCCTCGTGCCCCACAACCACAGGCAGGCCTTGGGGGACTTGCCCCTTAATCGGCAGAAGGTCGCTGTGGCAGATTCCCGTCGCCAGCAGCTTGACCATCACCTCGTGCTCCTGCGGATCATCAACTGTGACTTCTTCGACCAGCATCGGCTTGTTGGGCTCGTACAGGATGGCTGCTCTCATCTTCATCGTGGAGTCCTCCGTTAGATCCCGACTGATTCGGCGTCTGCAAATGCGGGTTGTTCTTTCACGGAATCCCGCGCCTCAGATGGTTCAGGCTACCGCGAATCGCCAAGACGCACTATGATGGCCGAAATCGGGGGGTCATGTCAAAACCTGTTCTCCCCATGCAAAGTATCGATGGCCGGGTTACAATGTGCAAGCAGGAAGAAGGGCATATGGCTGACCGGATTCCCGCTGCTCATCTTCCCCCAAGAGTCGGGGATTCGCCTCAGACTGAATAGAGGGACAAAGGGGGTTGACCCATGGCAAAGAACAAGAGAATTGCGATCCTCACCGGAGGTGGAGATGCACCGGGCATCAACGCCGTCATCCGGGCGGTGGCCAAGAAGGCCATCATCGAACATGGCATGGAAGTGATCGGCATCGAGGACGGCTATGACGGGCTGGTGAAGAACAGGTGGAGAAAGCTGGACTACAACGATGTTTCCGGCATACTGACTCAAGGCGGCACAATCCTGGGCACGTCCAATGCCGCCAACCCCTA
>JAFGCL010000117.1 GCA_016932645.1 Dehalococcoidia bacterium
CGAAGATCTACGCCAACATTTCGAGGATTCAATTCGAAGGTTGTCACTATCGAAAGGACATCGCCGCCAGAGAAGTGAAATGAGCGAAACGCGCCTTTCCCTGATCACCCGCGGCCCCACGGCCACGCGGGAGCTGGGCCAGAGGATCGGTCAGCCGCTCAAGGCTGGCAGCGTCATTGCGCTCATCGGAGAACTGGGCTGCGGGAAGACCTGTTTCACCAAAGGACTGTGCGCCGGCCTGGGCATCCCAAAGAAGCAGGTTAATAGCCCCACGTTCGCCTTTGTGAACGAGTACCAGGGCCGGTTCCTCGTCCTGCATCTGGACCTGTACCGCATCGACGACGCGTCTGCCGGGCTGGATGTGGGGATAATGGACTACCTAGCTAGAGCCGAAAAGGGGGTAGCCATAATAGAATGGGCCGACAAGGTGCTTCCGCTGCTGCCCGATGACCGAATGGTGGTGAAGTTCGACGTCCTCTCTCCGAGAAAGCGTCAACTGGAACTGAGCGCCCGCGGCAAGAGGTTCGGCAGGATCATTCGAGGCCTGGAGTTCGGATGAGGATTCTGGCGTTCGATACGGCCGCGCCCACCAACACCGTCGGCTTGGTCGACGATGACCGGCTGCTGGCCGACTACGCCTGGGAGGCCAGAGACAACTCCCTGCAGAGGATAGTCCTCAACATCGACCAGGTGCTGAAGCGCGGCGGCGTTGCGCTGGAGGACATCGAAGGTCTGGCCGTGGGCATCGGGCCAGGATCGTGGACTGGGGCCAAGGTCGGCGTTACGGTAGCCAAGACGCTGGCCTACGCAGTCAACAAGCCGGTCTGCGGAGTAACCTCGCTTGAAGCTCTGGCCTATCAATGCCGGACAGCATCAGTTCAGATATGCCCGCTGGTGGACGCCGGCAAGGAGAACGTCTATGGTGCCTTCTACCGACCGCGCGGCAAGAGCCTGGTGAGAAAAGGCGACTTCTACGTCGGTGACATCAAGGGTCTGGTGGCAGCCGTGAAGGAGCCAACGCTCTTTCTGGGCAAGCCGGCCCATCTCTACCGTCGGACTCTGGCCAGGGAGTTGGGTCCCCTGGCCAGTTACGGCAGCCCGTCCGATTCGCCCAGCGGGTGCGTCTTCGCCTGGATCGCGTTGCCCCGTTTCCGGAAAGGCGACTCGGACGACGCTCTGGCGCTGGCGCCCCTCTATCTGAAGGAATCGCTGGCGCAGGCACTGTTGCTCAAGCGACAACAAGAAGACTCCGGGAAGCCAAGTCAATGAGCACGGTTCTGATAAGTCCTCTCTTGAGTCGGGTGCAGCAGGATGCTGCCGAGGGTTTGGGGGTGTCCCCCAATTGTCCTTATTTCTATCCCCCAAGATTGGGGGCCAGGGGGTTGAGAGATAGGGCGGCGGGTTTCGCACGCGCTCTACCCGCTCTACACGGGATTCCCGCTGCTACTGAAACTGCCAACCGAGGCAATTCGTGCGATGGAAACGCTGTTGCGTGACGCCAGTCTGATGGTGAAAGACAAATGCTGATTCTGGGAATTGAGACCTCTTGCGACGAGACGGCTGCGGCGCTGGTGGATGACAGCGCCGTCCTCTCCAACATCATCTCCTCTCAGATTGACCTCCACGCCAGCTTCGGCGGAGTTGTTCCTGAGGTGGCTTCCCGAAAGCACGTGGAGGCCATCGGCTATGTCATCAAGGAGGCACTAGACTCCGCCCACAAGATGCTATCGGACATTGACGGCATCGCGGTCTCCGCGAGATACGGTCTCATCGGCTCGCTCATCGTCGGCGTGTCCGCCGCTAAGTCTCTCGCCTATGCTCTGAAAGTTCCATTGGTGGGCACGCACCACATCGAGGGGCACATCTTCGCCCCTATCCTGAGCCACCCCGAGATGCCGCTGCCCCATGTCTGCCTGACCGTCTCCGGCGGGCACACCATGCTTGTTTATGTCAAGGGCCTGTGCCAGTATGAAGTCATGGGCAACACCCTGGACGATGCTGCGGGAGAGGCTTTTGACAAGATCGCCAAGTTCCTGAACATCGGCTTCCCCGGCGGCCCGGCCATCGACAGACTCTCACTTCGGGGCAAGCGGACGGCCTTCGATCTGCCCAGACCAATGGTTAAAAGCCGGTCCCTCGATTTCAGCTTCAGCGGCCTGAAAACGTGCGTCGTCAACATGTTCCGGGGGAAGGAGCAGGATACTATTCCGCTCCCTGACGTTGCCGCCAGCTTCCAGGAGGCCATTGTCGATGTCCTGGTCTCCAAGGCGATCCAGGCTGCGGAGCGCAAGGGCGCCACCGCCATCAGCGTCACAGGAGGCGTTTCCTCAAACCGGCGCCTGAGAGAGGCCTTCCAGGAGACCTGCGGCAAGCTCGGCCTCGAGGTCTTCTTCCCCCTACCCGAGCTCCGCACCGACAACGCCGCCATGGTAGCGGCCGCTGGCGCGGCCAGACTGGAGCGAGGAGAAGCGTCCGGGCTTGATTTGAACGCTGTGCCCACCGCGCCGCTGGAGAGCACCAGATGAGTCCGCAGACATTCGTGATGAAGGTCAGCCCGAAGGCACCCCAAAAGCGACTCATCTTGACAGCGGCTGAGGCGCTCAGAAGAGGCGGATTGGTGGCGTTTCCCACCGAGACGGTCTACGGCCTGGGAGCCGATGCTTTCAATGCTGAGGCCGTGAAACAGATATTCGTGGCCAAGGGCCGGCCGCTGGACAACCCCGTAATCGTTCATATCGCTTCCGTGGCGGACCTGAAGGCTTTGACCAGTCATGTCCCGGAAAGAGCCAGCCTGCTCATCGACAGGTTCTGGCCCGGCCCGCTGACCTTGATACTCCGGAAGTCCCCTGATGTTCCCGACGACGTCACCGGTGGCTTGGACACCGTCGCCGTGAGGATGCCCCAGAATAAGATAGCCTTGGCCCTCATCAAGGCGCTGGGCCACCCGATTGCCGCGCCCAGCGCCAACCTCTCGGGCCGTCCCAGCGGCACAACAGCCGGGCACGTCCTCCAGGACTTCGCCGGGAAGATTGATATGATCCTTGACGGCGGTCCGGTAGCAGTGGGATTGGAGTCCACGGTGCTCGACCTGTCACGGAAGCCGCCGGCCATACTGAGGCCCGGCGCGATCACACAGGAGGACCTGGAGCCGTTCCTGGGGCGGGTGGTCATGGGGCGGGGGGCGGATGACAAGAAGCGCTCCCCCGGCACGCGCTACCGCCACTACAGTCCAAAAGCCCGGGTCACGCTGGTGGAACCAGGCGATGAGACCGCCATTGCCAGACTGTTAGATCAGCATGCCAAAGCGAAGAGGAAGGTGGCGGTGGTGGCCCGGCACTTCACTGCAGGCGGGGGGGTCAGACCCATCGTCAGGATCATGCCGCCAGACCTCGAGGAGTATGCCCAGCAGATCTTCGCCGTATTCCGAGAGCTGGATGAACTTGGGGTCGACGAGATAATCGTCGAGAAGACCGAGGAGGAAGGCATCGGCGTGGCCATAATGGACCGGCTGAGGAGAGCGGCCGCACGATGACACTGGGGCATGCATCGAAGATCCGTCTCAGGCGGAGAGGGAGAAGCCTCGTGGATGTGACGCCATATTCAAAATCCCAGATCCTAAGCTCAGAGCTCGTACTTGGTAGCTCATAGCATTGGCGGTCTGTGTTGCAGACAACTGCAGCCAGCCTCTGCCCACGCAGGTATGCGGTGTGCTGGGGAGCGAAGCCTCGTGTATAGGAAGCAAGATCCCGAGAGGGTGCAGGGACTCATCCCTGCCGGGGTTTGGGGTGTCCCCAATTCTCCACCATCTTCCCCCAAGAGTGGGGGCAAGGGGGTTGAAGAGGATCTTAGATGCAATGCAGGCATGTTCTGGACTCCTGCTTCCACAGGAATGACAAGCTAGGAATCTGTTCATGAGTGATCCCTCAAGCCGTTCTCACGACGTGATCATTGTCGGCGCGGGGCCGGCCGGGGCCACGCTGGCATACGAGCTTGCGCGCCAAGGCATGGATGTCCTCATCCTGGAGAAGGAGAGGCTGCCCCGTTACAAGGCGTGTGCCGGTGGCATCAGCGTCAAGACGGCCAGGCTACTTGGCTTCGACTTCAGTTCAGTGACCAGAGACACGGTGCGCGGCGCCAGAGTAGCCTACGGTTCCAGGCGTTCATTCGCCAAGTCATATCCAAAGCCGCTCATCCACATGGTGATGCGCGACGATTTCGACCAGCTTCTCGCCCAGAGAGCGCGCGAGGCCGGAGCCAAGCTGGCCGACGACGAGAGAGTGCATCAAGTCCAGATCACAGGGCAGGGCGTCAAGGTCGAGACGGCAAACCGCGTTCACACCGCGCAAGTCGTAGTCGGGGCGGATGGTGCGCGTAGCTTTGTGGCGGCTGGCGCCGGGCTCATGCAGAGGGTTGACGTCGGCATTGGCATGGAGGCGGAGACTTCAGTTCCCGGCCAAAGGTTGGTACAATGGGAAGGCCTGATGGGCTTGGACTTGGGACATGCGCGTGGCGGATACGGCTGGGTCTTCCCCAAGAAGGACCACCTGTCGGTCGGGGTAGGAAGCCCGCTGCACCAGGCCAGGCGGCTGAAGTCCGGCTATCAGGCGGTGCTGAAGTCGCACGGTCTGAGCGACTGTACCGTGACCAGGATCAGAAGTCACTGGCTGCCGGTGCGCCGGAAGGGGATGGCGATCCAATCTGGGAGGTGCCTGCTGCTGGGGGACGCGGCAGGGCTGGTCGACCCGGTCACCGGGGAGGGTATCCACAACGCCGTCAGAAGCGCTCAGGCAGCGGCGCCAGTCATAGCAGGCTATTTGAAGGGAAGCATCCCAAACCTCCAGGAATACGAGGCCATAGTGGACAAGCAGATCATGCCGGACCTGAGGGCCGCCCGGGCGCTGGCCCGGGGATTCGCTCGGTTTCCCGGGCTCGTGTTCACGGCGGTGGAGCACAACGACCGGCTGTGGAATGCCTGCTGCCGGTTGCTGAGAGGCGAAGACACCTATATCACGCTCAAGAGGAGACTGGGGCCGGCCCAGGTCATCTTTGACCTGCTGACCTTCTGATCAAGTGAGGTAGAAAATGACAAATCCGAAGAACACCATGCCCTTGGTGGCGGTAGTGATGGGCAGCAAGTCCGACGAGCCCCTGATGCAGCCGACTTTGGACATGCTGCAGGAATTGGGAATCCCGTTCGAGGTGCGGGTGCTGTCAGCCCACCGCACTCCCGAGATGACCCGCGAGTATGCCATGAAGGCTCAGGAGCACGGGATCGAGGTCATGATCGCCGGAGCCGGGGCCGCCGCCCACCTCCCGGGCGTTCTGGCCAGTTGGACCATGCTGCCGGTGATCGGCGTGCCGCTGCCTACCAGCGATTTGAAGGGCATGGACAGCCTGCTGGCCATGGTCCAGATGCCCGGCGGAGTTCCGGTGGCAGTGGTGGCCATCGGATCGGCCGGCGCCAGGAACGCGGCGCTGCTGGCAGCCCAAATGCTGGGTATCAAGCATGCTGAGATAAAGGAAGCCTACGTAGCTCACAGGAAGAGGCTGGCACAGGAATAGAGCCCTCTGTGTGGAACAGTAGATGATCGGCTTCGGGGGTAAGAGATGATTGAGCGATATTCCAGGCCGGCGATGAAGAAAGTCTGGTCAGACGAGAGCAAGTTCGACAAGTGGCTCAAGATAGAACTGGCGGTCTGCGAAGCCTGGGCTGAGCTGGGCACCATTTCCAGGGCGGACATGGCCAGGCTGAAAAACGCGGAGTTCAACCACAAGCGTTACGAGGAGATACTGAAGGTAACGCACCATGATATGACGGCTTTCGTCAACACTGTTTCCGAGAGCCTGGGAACGGAGAGCCGCTTCATCCACCTCGGCCTTACTTC